>NZ_JBEXQA010000030.1:0-71853 GCF_040612395.1 Streptomyces sp. NPDC006430 | reverse complement strand
CGGTAGACCTCGCGCTGACCGGCCGGTCTGGTCGCGTCCCGGTCCGGGACGTAGTCCACGACCCGTGCGTCTTCCAGGTTCAAGGCCGCGTAGACGTGGTCGGGGACCTTGGCGGCGGGAGCGGGGGCGACGAAGCCAACCTTCGCCTCCAGCAGGGCGGTGACGTTCGACCAGGACACCAGCTTGGAGTCCGCGACCAGCAGGAAATCGGTGCGGTCGGCCATCTTGCGCAGGGCGTTCATCGCGCCGACGACCTGGGCGACCTCGCCCGCGCCGCCGTCGTAGACGCGGTGGAAGACCGGGATCCCGCCGTCGCCGCTCACCGCGAGCCCGGCCTGGATCTGCTTCAGATCGACCCGCCGGTCCTTCGGGTGGCCGTACTTGACCTGCGGGAACTGCTCGTCCTGGTCCTCGTAGGCGCCGAACAGGGACATAGAGGTCATGTCCCAGTGAATCCGGGACACATCGATGCCGAACTCGGCGATGGCCTGCGCGCCGACCGTGCCCACCAGTTCGTCCAGGTGCGGTGCGATCGCGTCCAGCGCGCGGGCGAGCCGGTCGACGCCCAGCAGGTCCGGTGAGATGCCGAAGACCTCCTCCACCGCCCACTCCCGCGCCCAGTCGCCCACCCGCACCAGCGGCGCCGGCGCGGACAGCCGGTTCGCAACCAGCACCTCGATCACCTGGCCGTGCGTGAGGTGCGCGACATCCCGGATCGGGCACAGCTCGTCGACGATCCCCGCCACGTCCAGGCGGCGCAGAAACTCGGCAGAGGCGGGCAGAGCGCCCAGACGCCTCTCCACCACGGAGGTCAACTCCACCGCGAAACGCGGCCGGTGCACCCGTGAGCGACGCGAACGAGATATCGGCATGCCGGGTACAACGACCGGCACCCGCCAAAGTGCCGGTCACATCGTCATTTCATCCGAACTCGTCATGTGCGAAGGACCGGACTAGCCGCGGGCGAGCCGTCACCGCCCTCCGCCACCGGGTCCGGCACCGCGGCGACGGAGGGGTGGCGCACCTAGTCGACGTGGGGGACGGCGTCTCCGACGAAACGGCCGTCGTCCCCCCGGTACACGACGGCGACGTCGTACCGATCGAGCAAGGTGTACATGTCGGGCGTGGGAGCGGCCGGCAGCAGGATCACGCGCCGGGGCTCCCCTTCGTGCTCGGGCGACGTGACGTAGCGGCTGTAGTCCAGGATCTGGCCCAGGGCCATCCGTACGTCCTCGCGGGAGTTCGAGCCCTTCGCCTCGTAGAGGACGTGGTCCGTCGCGTCGTACAGGTCGGTGCGCAGGGTGGAGGTGAGGCCCTTCACCTTGATCTGGAAGGCGCCGGTCCGGTGCCCTGCAGCGTCCAGGTGCGCCTTGTACGCCTGGGTCAATTCGGCCTCGTGGCGGACCGCGACGGTGGCAGCCGTGGCAGCCCGCAGACTCAGTTTGGTGCCGAAGGCCTCGGGGACGACGAAGGTGCCGCTGGTCTCCGCGTTGGGAGCCGCCGCGCGCGAGCCGCTCCCCTTGCTCGCGCGCTGCTTGGGGAGCGGCAACCCGCCGCTCGTTGCCGGATCCGACTGGAGCATCGCCGCGGTCACGACCTGGAACGGCACGAACTCCGCGGTGGTCTCCTCGGCAGCGGGGACCACGTCCTGCACAGCAGGGGCAACCGTGTCCTCGGGACGCAGGCGGAAGACGATGACGTTCCGCTCGTGCCCGTCCTCGCCGTGGACCCGTCGCCACACGTACGGCTGCATCCCGTCCAGCGTGAAGGCCCCGAGGTAGCGGTGGGTCTTCGTATCGGTTCCGGCGAGCTTGCCGACCCGCGTGAACACGCGAAGCACCCGGTCCTGCTCCGCGTGCCGAAGGATCGCCCTGTTCCCCGAACCGGCGACGCCGTCGAAGGTCTGGTCACCGGACTTGCCCGCGCCGGTGTACTCGAAGACGAGACCCAACTCGTCCTCCTCGGCCAACCAGCCGTCGTAGTAGCCGGCTTGCTCTCCGACGTCGGGGTCCGAGTACAGGTTGACGCTGTGCATGTCCTGGGAGGCGCAGATGCCTCCCTGCCCGCTTCCCCCGAACACCGCACGGATCTCCGTGCGGGTGCGGACGTCTCCGGGGTTGATCGCCTCAACGCTAGTGGTCATGGACCGACCCTAGGTCACCGCACTGACACGCCCCCTGGTCTTCCCCGGGAGCCGGAAGACCTGAGCCAAGGGCCGGTGGAACCGCCGTTCCTGAGCCCCCTCTTACTCCCGCCTTAAGCGGATCCTAAGGATCTTCGGCGAGGGCTCGAAACGGGTGGAACTCGGGGGTCGGGGGGCTAGCTTGGCGGGGCCAGGGAGGGCCGTGGACGGCGTCGGATCCACGCGGGGCGACACCCGTACGGCCCGGTTCCGGCGCGCCCCACACCTCGTGGTCACTGCATTCACCTGCCCGAAGGAGATCCACCCATGTCCGTACGTCGCCGCACCGTGACCCGTATCGCCGCAGTCGGTCTCGCCCCGCTCGCGGTGGCCGCCTACGCCGCTGCGCCCGCGGCCGCCCACGGCTCGATGACGGACCCTGTCAGCCGGGTGGCTGCCTGCTACGCGGAAGGGCCCGAGTCACCGAAGTCCGCGGCCTGCCAGGCGGCGGTGGCGGCGAGCGGTACGCAGGCGTTCTACGACTGGAACGCGGTGAACATCGCCAACGCGGCGGGCAACCACCGGTCGTTGATCCCCAACGGCAAGCTCTGCTCCGCCGGCAACGACAAGTACCGGGGCCTGGACCTGGCCCGGGCCGACTGGCCGGCCAGTCCGATGTCCGCCGGCGCGCACACCTTCCGCTACAAGGGGACCGCCCCGCACAAGGGTTCCTTCGAGCTGTACATCACGAAGGACGGGTACGACCCGTCGAAGCCCCTGAAGTGGTCCGACCTGGAGCCGGCGCCGTTCGCGAAGGCCACCGACCCGGGCATGCAGAAGGGGGACTACGTGTTCTCCGGCAGCGTCCCGAACAAGTCCGGCCGGCACCTGATCTACAGCATCTGGCAGCGCTCGGACAGCCCGGAGGCCTTCTACACCTGTTCGGACGTGGTGTTCGGCAAGGACAACGCCGGGACCGGCGGCACCGGCGGCACCGGCGGCACCGGCGGCACCGGCGGCACCGGCAACAACGGCGGCACCACCGGCACCACCCCGAGCACCAAGCCGAGCGCCAAGCCCTCCGGCCTGCCTTCGGACGCGCCCAAGCCCCCGACGGACCAGCAGATCGCGGACGGCGAGAGCAAGTCCACGGTGGAGCACAACGGTCACGGTGACAACGACCCGAAGACGAACGGCAGCACCGCCCTCACCCCCGTCTCGACGCAGTCCCCCACCGGCACCCACCTCGCGGAGACCGGTGGCAACAGCGCCACGCCGGTGATCGCGGTTGCGGGGGCCGGCGTGCTGGCCCTCGGGGCGGCCGTGATGTTCGGTGTGGCCCGACGCCGTGCGACGGCGCCGGGCCGGTCCGACCGCTAGGGCTTTGGCCGGAAAGGTTGCCGGTGAACCTTTCCGGCCAAAGCGTTAGGACGGCCGGTTCGTTCCGTTCAGCCTCCGGACCGCCTGTGCATCGTGGTCACTCGAAGACGGATGCGCAGGTGGTCCGGGTGGCGTGCGCCGGGTCGAGGGCGTTGAGCGCCTCGTGCCAGGCGATCCGGTCGGTGAGCCCGATGGCGACGTGTTCGGAGAGGTCCAGGGGGCAGAGGTCCTGGAGCACGACGTTGTGCACGTTGGATCCGGTCCCCTGGAGGAACGCGGTCCGGTACGGCGTGACGACCTCGTCGTACTTCGTCGCGATGACCGTGTACTGGACCCCGGGGACGGTGTCCCCGCTCGCGTTCAGCTTGGTGACGAAGGCCGATCCGGCGATCTGGTCGGCCAGCCCCGGGGTCACCGAGCTGATCAGGTCCTCGGCTCCGGGGAAGTACGGGAGCAGTTGGGTGAGTCCGTCCAGGGTGGTTCCGTGGTTGTCGGGCGCGAGCCCGATGAGGGCGTTGACCTTGGGGGCGCCGCCGAGGAACTTGAGGTAGTAGTTCGGCATCATGCCGCCCTGGGAGTGGCCCACGATGTCGGTCTTGGCGGCTCCGGTGGAGGCCAGCACCTCGTCCACGAACACATCGAGCTGTTCGGCCGACTTGTCGATGGGCCCGAGCCCGTTGAAGAAGGGCACGCCGGGCAGTTGCCCGTAGTCGAGGGAGTAGACGCAGTATCCGCGGTGGACGAGGTACGGCGCGAAGCCGAGCCAGTTGTCCACGGAGTTCCCGAAGGTGCCGTGGACGAGCACGACGGGGCGGGGATGGGCGGCCGACGGCTTGCAGGACCAGTTGTTCCAGCCACTGCTGGGTGCGGAGGCGGCCTGCGCAGCGCCGGTGGGGACGACGAGGGCGGCGGCGAGGGTGAGGACGGCCAGCGGGCGGAGCAGGCGTCGCCAGGGCAGCATCATGTGATCTCCATGGGGGTGCCTCCCAGCGGTGGCCGGGGGGAGGCTCAAGGGGAATGACGTGGGGGTTCATCCCGTGATCCGGATCACAAGGGGTGCTGCTGTCGCCAAATTACGGGCGAGTAGCAAGACTTGGAAGTTACGCGTCAGTAAAAAATGTGGTCGAGCCCTGCGTACCGCCTCGGGCGGAGCGGCTCCGCGCAGGTTCAGGCCGCCTTGCGGCTGGTGGCGAAGGTGGCGGCCGGGCGGACCATGCCCGGGCCGAAGCGGGCGTTCGCCCGGTCGACGGCCGCCTCCACCGTCAGCCGGGCTTCACGGACCGGGTCCAGCGAGATCTGCCGGGACACCCGCTCGGCACCCGTGAGGTCCTCGGCGCGCAGCACCATGCCCGTCAGCCGGGCCCGTTGCAGCCCGGCCGCGTCCAGCAGGCGGTACGCCGCCGTCCGCAGGTCCTCGTCGTGCGCGGACGGCTCCGTGAGCCGCCGGGTCCGCTCCCAGCGGGTGCCGCCGGCGAACTGCAACGTCAGCGACAGGGCCCGGGCGGCCTGGCGACGGCCGCGCAGCACCGCGCCCAGCCGTACCACCAGGCCGAGGAGTACGGCCCGGGCGTGCGGGCCGTCGAGCTCGTGCCGGGTGAACCCGCTCCGGACGGCGGCCGATGCGGGCAGGTCCTTCGGGGTGACGGGGCGCGGGTCGATCCCGCGGGCGCGCTCCGCGGCCAGCCGGCCAGCCCGCTGGCCCAGGATCCGTTCGACGGTTCCCGGCGGAACGGCGGCCACCGCGCCGACCGTGTACAGCCCGTACCCGCGCAGCGCCTCCGCCTGCTTGGGGCCGATGCCGTGCAGCGCCTCCACCGGCAGCGGCCCCAGGAAGGTGTCCGTCGCACCCTCGGGCACGGCCAGGACGCCACCCGAACCCGGTACCCGCGCGGAGGCCGTCGCCGCCACCGCCCAGGTCCCGGCGACACCGATCCGTACGTCCGTGCCCAGCCGGGCTACCGCACGCAGCCGCACCAGCTCGGCGATCCGACAGGCGTCCGCGTCGAAGTACCGTCGGGCGCCGCGTACGTGCACCAGCGCCGCCCGGGGCGGCAGGGCTTGGACCGTCGGGGAGAACTCCCGCAGGAGTTCCAGGACTTCGCGGTACCCCTCCTCGGAGACCGTCGGAGCGCACCGTACGTGCAGAACGCCGTTCGGCTCGGTCATCCCGCGCTCCCCGGGCTGGAGTGCCACAGCTTGCGGCCGGTGGCGGCGCGCTCGCCGCCCGGCTGGAGGTCGGCCCACGGGTTCATCTCGTACCCGGTGGGCAGGCGGATGCGGCGCCCGGAATCGACGGACCCGGCCGCCGGCCCGGCTCCGACGCCGGACTCGGCCCCGGACCCGGACTCGGACCCGGACTCGGACCCGGACTCGGACCCGGACTCGGATGCGACGGGCAGCGGCTCCGCAAGGCGGGCCGCGACCGCGTCCAGGCCGCCCGTCGCCCGCAGTTCCACCAGCTCCGCCAGGTCCCAGGCCGCCGCGCCGACCACGCTCAGGCTCTGCGGTCCGCGTCGCTGCACGACACCCCGTACCAGCAGCAGGAACGAGTGGAAGACGGTGTGCGCGCAGGCCGCGTGGCTGTCGTCGAAGAAGGCCAGGTCGACCAGGCCCGTCCCGTCGTCCAGCGTGGTGAAGATGACCCGACGCCCCGACCGGATGGGCGGCGTCTGGGTGGCCGCCTTGGCCCCCGCGACCAGTACCGTCCGGCCGTGTTCGACCGCGCGCAGTCGGCTGGCGGGGACCGCCCCCAGCTCCGCCAGGAAGGCGTGGTGGTCCCCCATCAGGTGCCGCGAGGCGTCCATGCCGAGCACGCCCAGCTCCGCGCTGAGCCGCTCCGCTTCGTTCAGGTCGGGCAGGCCGATCGGGGCCGTCGACCGTCCGCCGTCCAGGGGGAGTTGGACGCTACCGGGCCGGGCTCCGGCCGACCGCTGCGCGCCGTGCAGCTCGGCCACGTGCAGCAGCAGGTCGCGCCGGTTGGCGCCGAAGGCGTCCAACGCCCCGACCTGGGCCAGCCGCTGGGCCACCGGTCGCCCCGGATGCGCCCGGTCCCAGAAGTCGCGCAGCGATCCGTACGGCTGTCCGTTCTCGATCCGCAGGGCCTCCGCACTGCTGATGCCGTGGACGTCGGCCAGGGCCAGCCGGAGCCCCCACACCGGCGGATTCTCGGACACCAGTTCGATACGGTGGGCCACTGCCGACCGGTTCACGTCCAGCGGCAGCACCGGCACGCCCCGCCGCCGCGCGTCCGCCAGCAGCAGACGCTTCGGGTACATCCCCGGGTCGTGCGTGAGCAACCCGGCGTAGAACGCCGCCGGATGGTGCGCCTTCAGCCACGCCGACTGGTACGTCGGCACGGCGAAGGCCACCGCGTGCGCCTTGCAGAAGCCGTACGAGCCGAAGGCCTCCACGATCTCCCAGGTGTGGCCGATCACCTCCGCCGAGTAGCCCCGTTCGGCCGCCTTCGCCGCGAACCACACCTTGATCCGCGCCTGCGACTCCGGGTCGGAGAGCCCGCGCCGCACCCGGTCCGCCTCGTCCCGTCCGCAGCCGGTCATGATGTTGACGATCTCGATGATCTGCTCGTGGAAGACCACCACCCCGTACGTCTCCCGCAGCGGCCCTTCCAGGTCCTCGTGCGGGAAGCGGACCGGGGTCCGCCCGTGCCGCGCCTCGATGAACGGCCGCACCATGTCGGCGGCGACCGGGCCGGGCCGGAACAGCGAGATGTCGACGACCAGGTCGTGGAAGGTGGCCGGCTGGAGCCGCCCCACCAGGTCGCGCTGGCCCGGCGACTCGATCTGGAAGCAGCCCAGCGTCTCGGCCGAGCGGATGAGCCCGTACGTCGCCTCGTCGCCCGGCGGCACCTGCGCCGGGTCGTCCAGGTCGAGCTCCTCCCCCGTGACGCGCCGGATCTCCGCGACCGCATGCGCCATCGCGGACTGCATCCGCACGCCCAGCACATCGAGTTTGAGCAGCCCGAGGTCCTCCACGTCGTCCTTGTCGAACTGGGACATGGGGATGGGGGCGCCTCCCGAGCCCGCGGGGCCCAGGGGGATCTCGCCGCTGGTGGGCACCACGGGGGTGCGTTCCAGCAGCGAGGCGTCGGAGAGCAGCACGCCGCACGGGTGCATGGCGATCCCGCGCGGCAGCGCGTCCAGCGCCTCGACGAGCTCCCACAGCCGCCCATGCTCCTCCCCGCGTACGTCGCGCAGCTCGGGCAGTTCGGCCAGGGCCGCGCGGGCGTCGCGGGCCCGGACGTGCGGGAAGGCCTTGGCGAGCCGGTCGATCGTGGCCGGGTCCATGGACAGGGCGGCACCGACGTCACGGATGGCGTGTCGGACCCGGTAGGTCTCGGACATGGAGACGGTGGCGACGCGCTCGGGGCCGAACCGGTCGAGGATCCGCCGGTAGACCTCCAGCCTGCGGGCGGACTCCACGTCGATGTCGATGTCGGGCAGGACGGGGCGGCGCTTGGACAGGAAGCGCTCCATCAACAGACCCTGCTCGACGGGGTCGGCGTGGGCGATGCCGAGGAGGTGGTTGACGAGGGAGCCGGCACCGGAGCCGCGTGCGGCCACCCGGATGCCCATCGCGCGTACGTCGTCGACGACTTGGGCGACCGTCAGGAAGTACGAGGCGTACCCGTGGTAGGCAATGATGTCCAGCTCGTGGTGCATCCGCTCCCAGTACGCGCGGTCGTCGGCGTATCCGCGCAGCACCATGCCGGCGGCGGCCCGGGAGGCGAGGACCCGCTGGGCGGTGCGGTGGGCCGCGCCGACGAGGTGGGCCTCCGGGAAGTGGACGGAACCCATGCCGAGGTCGTCCTCGGGGTCCACCAGGCAGGCCTCGGCGGTGCGCCGGGTCTCCGCGAGCAGCCGGCGCGCGTCGGCCGGGCGCAGACCGGCGGCCCGGGCGATCCGGTCGGCGGCCTCGGCCATGGCGCCCGGGTCCTTGAGCCAGCGTTCACCGCTGTCGAGGGAGCCCCTGGGGTCGATGGGGATCAGGCGGCGGGCCGCGTCGAGGACGTCGGCGACCGGGCCCTGACCGGGGTCGGCGTACCGGACGGCGTTGGTCAGCACGGCGGGTACGCCCTGCTCGGCGGCGAAGCCGACGGTACGGGCGGCCAGCCGCAGCGAGCCGGGGCCGGTGCCGGTGCGGCCGTGGTGGACGGCCTCCAGGCGGAGGGAGTCGCCGTAGATCTCCCGCCAGGGCGCGAGCAGTCGCGCGGCCCGGTCGGGGCGCCCGGCGGCCAGTGCCCGCCCCACCTCGGACCCGGGCCCGAGCAGGACGTACACCCCTTCACCGCGCAGGGCTCCCCAGGGCACCACGGGCGGCCCGTCGGTACGGGCTCCGGCCCGGCGGTCGGCCCCGGCCAGGCCGCCGGCGCCGGCGCCGATGCCGGTGCCCGCGTCGGCACCGATACCGCTGACCGCGTGGGCCGCCGTGACCATCCGGCACAGTTCGGCCCAGCCGACGCCGTCGCGGGCCAGGAACACGGCCCGGGGTGCGGACTCGTCCACGAAGGCTCCGCCCGTGACGGGGGTCCGCCTCCGGTAGGACGCCTCCCCGGCGGGGCGGCCCGCACCGGCTCCACCCGATCCGGCCGCCGGCGCGCCCGCGGGCGACACCGCAAGATCGACCCCGAACAACGGCCGGACGCCCGCCTTCGCGCAGGCCTTCGCGAACCGCACCGCACCCGCGAGGGTGTCGCGGTCGGTCAGGGCGAGGGCGTCCATGCCCCGCTCGGCGGCACGCTCCGCCAGCCGTTGCGGGTGTGATCCTCCGTAGCGCATGGAGAACCCCGAAACGGTGTGCAGATGCGTAAAACCAGGCACCCGCGGCCTCCTGCTCCGTTCGATCCCCCCGACACTCCTTCGGCCTCCCCGTCTCCCACCATAGAGCAATTCGAATATTCGTGCGAAACGCTTGTTCGATCATCCGCCTCTCATCCGTTCGGCCCTTCCCTGCTGCGTCCCGCTCCCGGTCCGCCGAGCGTGTGAGACATGACCCAGCCCACCTCCCCGCCTCCGCCCGCCGGGTTCCTCGCCGAGTTCAAGGACGCCGTGACCACCCGGGCCGCCCTGCTGGTCCTGGGAGTGCTGGTCCTCCAGCTCGCCTTCATCACCTCGTACATCGGGGCCTTCCACCACCCCGAACCCAGCGAGATCCCCCTCGCCGTGGCCGCCCCCGCCCGGCTCGTCGCCGAGCGGTCCGCGCAGCAGCTGCGCACCCTGCCCGGCAAGCCGCTCGACCCGCACGCGGTCGAGGACGAGGCGACCGCGCTCGCGCAGGTCGAGAACCGGGACGTGGACGGGGCGCTGGTCATCGATCCGGGCGGCACGACCGACCGGCTGCTGATCGCGAGCGGCGCGGGCGCCTCGCTCTCACAGGCACTCGAACAGGTCGTCGGCCTCACCGAGAAGGCCCGGGGCCGTAACGTCCGGGTCGTCGACGTGGCACCGGCCGCCGCGGGCGACGCGCGCGGCCTGAGCTCCTTCTACCTCGTCATCGGCTGGTGCGTCGGCGGCTACCTGTGCGCCGCGATCCTCGCGATCAGCGCCGGCGCCCGGCCCGCCAACTCCCACCGCGCCGTCATCCGGCTCGGCGCGCTGCTGCTGTACGCGATCGCCGCCGGGCTGCTCGGCACGGTGATCGCGGGCCCGGTCCTGGACGCCCTGCCCGGCGGCATCACGGCCCTGTGGGGGCTGGGCACCCTGGTCGTCTTCGCGGTCGGGGCGATCACCCTGGCCTTCCAGGAGCTGGCGGGCGTCGTCGGCATCGGCCTGGCGATCCTGCTGGTGGTGGTGCTCGGCAACCCGAGTGCGGGCGGCGCCTACCCGTACCCGCTGCTGCCGCCGTTCTGGAGCGCCATCGGCCCGGCCCTGCCGCCGGGCGCGGGTACGTACGCCGCACGCTCCTTCACGTACTTCCAGGGCAACGGCGCGGCGGGGCCGATGCTGGTGCTGGCCGCCTGGGCGGTGCTCGGCGCGGCCGTCACGGTGGCCTTGGCGTTCTTCCGCGGGGGCCGACCGGGGGTCGCGGTGGGGAGCGGACTCCCCGACGACGCGACAGCCGGTGCCGGAACCGGCACCGGCACCGGCCGGGCCGACCGGTGAACACCCCCGACGACGACGGCAACGGCCTCCCCGGTCGGCACGCCCCCCGGACCCGCTCAGCGGGCCGGCGCGCCCTCCGCGTTGCCGTAGTACGCCTGCCGCATCAGCTGCTGCATCTCGTCGATCATCGGCATCCGCGGGTTGGCGGGCGCGCACTGGTCGGCATAGGCGTTCATGGCCTGGGTCGGCAGGGCCTCGATGAAGGCCTGCTCGTCCACGCCCTCCTCGGCGAACGAGGCCGGGATCCCGCACTTGGCACGCAGTTCCTCGACGGCGCGGGCGTACGATTCGACCCCCTCGGCCGGGGTGGCGGCCGGCAGGCCCAGCAGCTTCGCGATCTCCTGGAAGCGCTCCGGGGCCCGGTAGACCTCGGCCTTCGGCCACGGGGTGGCCTTGTGCGAGACCGTGCCGTTGTGCCGGATCACGTGCGGCAGGAGCAAGGCGTTGGTGCGGCCGTGGGTGACGTGGAAGGTGTTGCCCAGGGTGTGGGCCATGGCGTGGACCAGGCCGAGGAAGGCGTTGGCGAAGGCCATGCCCGCGACCGTCGAGGCGTTGTGCATCTTCTCGCGGGCCTCGGGGTCGTTCGGGCCGTCCACCACACAGCGTTCCAGGTTGTCGAAGATGAGCTTGATGGCCTGGAGGCACAGCCCGTCGGTGTAGTCGTTGGCGTAGGAGGAGACGTACGCCTCGGTGGCGTGCGTCAGGGCGTCGAAGCCGGAGTCGGCAGTCACGGTGGCCGGCAGCCCCATCGCGAGCACGGGGTCGACGATGGCGACGTCCGGGGTCAGCGCATAGTCGGCCAGGGGGTACTTCTGGGCCGCGGCCGGGTCGGAGATCACGGCGAACGGGGTGACCTCGGAGCCGGTGCCCGAGGTGGTCGGGATGGCGACCAGCTTGGCCTTCTCCCCGAGCGAGGGGAAGGTGTAGGCGCGCTTGCGGACGTCGAAGAACTTCTCCTTGGTGTCCGCGAACTCCACCTCCGGGCGCTCGTACATCAGCCACATGATCTTTGCGGCGTCCATCGGGGAGCCGCCGCCGAGGCCGATGATCGTGTCGGGCCGGAAGTCGCGCATCAGCGCGGCGCCGGCCTGGACCGTCGACAGCTCCGGGTTGGGCTCGACGTTGTCGATGACCTGGACGACGACGGCTCCTTCGCGGGCGTGCAGGATGTCGGTGACCTTCTGGACGAAGCCGAGCTCGACCATCGTCTTGTCGGTGACGATGGAGACGCGGTTGATGCCCTTCATCTCGCCCAGGTAGCGCAGGGAGTTGCGCTCGAAGTAGATCTTCGGCGGGACCTTGAACCACTGCATGTTGGTGTTGCGCCGTCCGATCCGCTTGATGTTGATCAGGTTGACCGCGGTGACGTTGTTCGACACCGAGTTGTGGCCGTACGAGCCGCAGCCGAGGGTCAGGGAGGGGAGGAAGGCGTTGTAGACGTCGCCGATCCCTCCGAAGGTGGAGGGCGAGTTGGCGATGATGCGGATCGCCTTGACCTTCCGGCCGAACTCCTCGACCAGCCGCTCGTCCTCGGCGTGGATGGCGGCGCTGTGGCCCAGGCCGTTGAACTCGACCATGGCGGCGGCCAGTTCGAGGCCGTGCTCGGCGTCGGAGGACTTCAGCACGGCCAGCACCGGGGAGAGCTTCTCGCGGGTCAGCGGTTCGCCGTCGCCGACCTCGTTGCACTCGGCGAGGAGGAGGGAGGTCTCGGCGGGGACGGTGAATCCGGCCTGCTCGGCGATCCACCGGGGGGACTTGCCGACGACCGCCGGGTTCAGCTTGGCGCCGGCGCAGTCGGCCGCGCAGGCCGTCGTACCGAAAATGTACTGCTCCAGCTTGGCCTTCTCCGCGGTGGTGACCACGTGGGCGCCGAGCCGCCGGAACTCGGCGAGGCCCTTCTCGTAGATCTCCTGGTCGAGGATGACGGCCTGCTCGGAGGCGCAGATCATGCCGTGGTCGAAGGCCTTGGAGAGCACGATGTCGTGGATCGCGCGTTCGAGCTTGGCGCTCTTGTGGACGTACGCGGGGACGTTGCCGGCACCGACGCCCAGGGCGGGCTTGCCGCACGAGTAGGCGGCCTTCACCATCGCGTTGCCGCCGGTGGCCAGGATGGTGGAGACGCCCGGGTGGTTCATGAGGGCGCCGGTGGCCTCCATGGAGGGCTGTTCGACCCACTGGACGCAGTCGGCGGGGGCGCCAGCGGCCACGGCGGCGTCGCGGACGATGCGGGCGGCCTCGGCCGAGCACTGCTGGGCGGAGGGGTGGAAGGCGAAGACGATCGGGTTGCGGGTCTTCAGGGCGATCAGCGCCTTGAAGATCGTGGTCGAGGTCGGGTTGGTCACCGGGGTCATCGCGCAGACGACGCCGACGGGCTCGGCGATCTCGGTGATGCCGTTCAGCTCGTCGCGGTGGATGACGCCCGCGGTCTTCAGACCGCGCATCGAGTTCACGACGTGCTCGCAGGCGAAGAGGTTCTTGACGGCCTTGTCCTCGAAGAGGCCCCGGCCCGTCTCCTCGACGGCCAGCCGGGCGAGTTCGCCGTGCGCGCTCAGGGCGGCCAGCGAGGCCTTCTTGACGATGTGGTCGACCTGCTCCTGGTCGAGGGCCTCGAACTGGTCGAGCGCCTTCAGTGCCCGCTGGACCAGTCCGTCCACCATCTCGTTCGCCTGCATGGCAGGAACTCCTTCACATCGACGCGACCGGAACCGCTTTCCTGATGTCTCAATTCGACACCCGAAAGCGGAAGCAGCCGCGCTGAGAAGGCCCCCTTCCGCCGGGCCGAAGGTCCCTTCATCTGTGCCCACTCGCCCGGGACAGGGGGTCCGACCTGCGCATACGGGGAAGGGACGAAGCCTGCGGGCTTCTTGTGAAATCGTTCACAAGAAGCCGCTCCGGCAGCACCCGGGCCACATCAGGGCCCGCCCCACCCGGTCGCGTCAACAGCGGGCCCCCGCCCGAGGGTCCTTCTTTCGGGCGGGGGCTCACGATCGTGCCGTGTGCGGTCCGGACGGCTTCCATCCGTCCGGAGACGGTCAGTACACGCTCACGCCGTACGCGTTGAGGGCCTCGACGACCGGCTGGAAGAAGGTGGTCCCACCCGAGGTGCAGTCGCCGCTGCCGCCGGAGGTGAGGCCGACCGCGCGGGTGCCGGAGTAGAGCGGGCCGCCGCTGTCGCCGGGCTCGGCACAGACGTTGGTGCGGATCATGCCGTAGACGATGTCGCCGCCGCCGTAGTTGACGGTGGCGTTGAGGCCGGTCACCGAGCCGCTGTGGGTGCCGGTGGTGGAGCCGCGCCGGGTCACGGACATGCCGACGGTGGCGTTGACGGCGCTGGTGATGTCCTGACTGCCGACGGTGCCGGCGTGGGCGAGGGAGGTGTTGTCGTAGCGGACGAGGCCGTAGTCGTTGTTCGGGAAGCTGGAGCCCACGGTCGCGCCGATCGTGGTGGTGTGCGAGGAGTTCGTCCACCAGGTGCCGGCGCCGTCGGTGCAGTGGCCGGCGGTGAGCACGTAGTACGTGCTGCCGCTGCGGACGTTGAAGCCGAGCGAGCAGCGCCAGCCCGAGGTGTAGATGGCGTCGCCGCCGGAGATCAGCTTGCGCAGCGTGCCGGGGGTGCGTTCGATGCGCAGGGCCGCAGCGTCGGCTCCGGCCTCCTTGCGGATCTTGGCGATGTCCGCGGCGGAGACGGTGGAGTCCGCGGTGACCACGAGGGTTCCGCTGGCGGGGTCGGTGTACCAGGCGGTGCCGGCGACGTCGGCGCGCTGGACGGAGGCGCTGGCCGCTGCGAGCCGTGCAGCGCTGAAGCCGCTGTCGGCGCTCGCGGCGGTGGGTGCGGCGAGCCCGGCGACGGCTGCCAGGCCGGCGGCCAGCGCGAGCAGCCGGGTACGGGTGATGCTCTTGATCCTCACTTCTCGTCCTCCCGGGAGGGATCGGGGGCCCGGCGGACGTGGGGGCGCCGGAGCCCGTGAGGCGCAGCCGGGGGTACGGCGGGCGCACAGGTTTTCGTCGTGCCCCTGACAAGCCCCCGGAAAGGCGCTGTCGGGAGTGTCTCGGCGTCAGATACGGGCGACAAGGGCATCTTTCGGCCTCCGCCCGCCCGCCGCCACCTCGAAGGGCAGGGTGCTCCGGGGCGGCGGGAACGGGCGGATGAAGCGGTCCGCGAAGGCGCAGGGGGCAGGAGGCCCCAGTGGGGGTCGAGGGTGATCGCGCCTTCCTCGACGTCCGGAACACCGGGCTTGAGGAACCGGAAGCGGTAGCTCGAACCCCCTCCGATGGCATCGCCGATCACGGCCCGGAGGCTGTCGTCGTCCTCGTCGACGGCGGCCCGGGGGGTGTGCCCGGCGCCCCGGTGCGCGAAGCCCGGCTCGCTGCCGGGGCCGAGCTCGCGCTCGCCCCCGTCGGCGTTCGCGACCTGGACGATCCGGTCCTCGCCGTACGGGCCGCGGAGCCCCGGCAGCGCGAAGTCCGGGTCGTACGGGACCACCTCGATGCCGGCGAAGGTCAGGCGCGCCTCGGCAGCGGGGTCGAAGGCCCGTACCGCACGCTCCCCCTCGCGCCGGATCACAAGGATCCGGACGTCCCCGGCAGCGGCGAGCCGGGAGTGCGCGGGCGGAGCCTCGTGGGCGGCCAGGACGGCGTCACCGGCGAACGGCTCACCGTCGGGGCTGGGGCCGTCCTCGGCGAAGGCGGTCAGGACCACCCCGGCCTCGGTGGGGCGCCGGCGCCCCGGAACGGCCGGAATTCGCTCTTCCGAGTGATCGGAGATCCTGGGGGTCCCCGCGGACGAAGTCCGGGGAAGGGTGCCGACGAGGGAGAGGGGGCCGCAGGGGGCGGGCACGACCGCCACCCGGTGCTCGTGCCGTTTCCGCCAGGCGGACTTCGGATCATCTGCGTCATCGCTCATGCCGCTCACCCCTTCCACACGGACCCGGGCGGGAACCTTCCTGTAAGCCGTCCGGACCATGGAGAACTGAAAGGGCTTCAGCAGTCGCAGCCGCAGTCGCAGCCGTCGCAGCAGCAGCCGTCGCAATTGCAGCAGTCGCAGCCGCTGCAGTCGGGACAGCAATTGCCGCAGTCGCAGGCTTCGCACCAGGCGTCCCGCTTCTTGCGGGACCACGGGCCCTCGTGCTCGGCGCAACACAACTGGCAGGTGCAGAACAGGCCGAGGGCCACCGCGCAGCCCGCGAGCAACCCGCGGCGCGGCTTCTGCGGAGGCAGGCCGCCACCGGGACCCCCGGGCGGGCCGGGTATCCAGGGGCCGCCGGGCCCGCCCGCACCGCCGCCGTACGGGTTGCCCCCCTGAGGGTCCCCGCCCTGATCCCCGTACGGGGAGCCGCCGTACGGGGAACCCTGGCCCGGGCCGTAGCCCTGCGGCGGAGCCCCGAAGCCGCCCTGCCCGGCGGCGTTCGTGCCCACGTGCCCGCAGCCGGTGACCCCGAAGGCCCGGTCGACCGAGGTCCTCAGTTCGTGCACCAGCAGCCGGTGGGCAAGCCCCGCGTCCGCGAACTCGACCTCGCGCAGCGCCAGCCTGATGCCGTGCAGGGCGTCGTCACACAGCCGCCGGGCCTCGGCGAGCGGGGTTCCGGTGGCCGTCAGCGGGTTCCAGGCGCCCGCCGCAGCGTCCGCAGCCCGGTCCTCCACGGCGTCCAGCAGGTGTGCGAGTCGCCCGAAGTAGCGCCCCGCCTCGGCGAGCGCGGTGGCGTTGCCTGGCCGTCCGGCCAGCTGCGCGGTATGGGCGAAGGCGGCGGCCGTCGCGGTCTCCGTGGGCTCGGTGACCACGAGCACCGAGGTGCCGGGACCGGCCAACGTCTCGATCCCGGCCTGCCGGTCCACGGCGTCCACGAGGACCGCCGTGTCGAAGCCGAGCGAGGCCCCGGTGCGGGCGCCGGCGCGGTCCCAGCCACGGGCCACCTTGCGCGCGGCGGCGGCGATCGGCGCACGGGCCAACAGCCCGTCCCGGTCCGCCACGTGGTCCCGTACCTTCGCCGAGGCGAGCACGAGCGAGACGGCAGCCGCCAGTCGCGCGCCCTCGCCCTTGGCCACCGCGGCCGTCCGCATCCCGCGCAGCGGACAGGGGCCGGCGGTACGCCGGGAGCCGGGAGCCGGTCCCGACTGAGCCTCCGTCAGAACGGAGACGAGCAGACCGTCGTAGTTGGTGACGATCCGGGCGAACTGCCCGTGGTCCCCGCGAAGTGCCAGGCACAGCCCGCAGAGATGGGCCATCCACTCCGCCTTGAACCGCTCCCCCAGCCGGTGCGTGCAGGGTCTGACGATGCCGAACAAACTGGTCCCCCGTGTGTCATGCGCGTGCGTGGGAGGCATCGTATCGAGCCGGATCGTTCACCCGTACGTCCCCATCTGCCACCCGGACGGCGGCTGCGGTCGTATTTTCACTCAGACAGCAGTGGTATCCACCAGGAACCTTGACGGGGCAACGGATGTTCTGCACCAGTACCGTCACGAAACCCCTGCGCGGCGACTATCCACTTGGCGCGTTGTCAGCATCATGGACGACCATAGGGGCAGCGGAGAGAAGACAACCGACCGCGATGAAAGGAGGCGTCCATGGGTTCGGTACGCAAGGCGAGTGCCTGGTTGGGTCTCGTGGAGGACAACGACGACGAGCGTTACTACGACGACGACTACGCGGAGGCCGCCCAGGGTTCCGTCTCGGGACCGGGCGACCAGTGGGTCACCGACCCCCGGGTCAGGGTCGCGTCGGACTCGGCCGTCGAGCAGGGCCGACGTATCGCGACCGTCACCCCGGACGGCTTCCGTGACGCGCGCGGCATCGGCGAGCTGTTCCGCGAGGGCGTCCCGGTGATCGTGAACCTGTCGTCCATGGACCCGGCCGACGCCAAGCGCGTGGTCGACTTCGCGGCCGGCCTGACTTTCGGCCTGCGCGGTTCTATCGAACGGGTGGCGACCAGGGTCTTCCTGTTGACCCCGGCCGACACCCAGATCGTGAACGGCGAGCCCGCCGGCCGCTCGCGCGACTTCTTCAACCAGAGCTGAGCAGGGCGATCACCGGAAGGCGTCGAGCCCGGTGAGCGCCTTGCCCAGCACCAACTGGTGCATCTCGACGGTGCCCTCGTAAGTGAGCACCGATTCCAGGTTGGTGGCGTGCCGCATGACGGGGTATTCCAGGGAGATCCCGTTGGCGCCGAGGATGGTCCGCGCGGTGCGGCAGATCTCGATGGCCTCGCGGACGTTGTTCAGCTTGCCGAAACTGATCTGCTCCGGCCGCAGGGTGCCCGCGTCCATCCGCCGGCCCAGGTGGTGGGCGAGCAGAATGCCCTTGTGGAGTTCCAGTGCCATGTCGGCGAGCTTGGCCTGAGTGAGCTGGAAGCCGCCGATGGGCTTGCCGAACTGCTCCCGCGTCCGCGCGTAGTCGAGCGCGGCCTCGAAGCTGGCGCGCGCCGCTCCCATGGACCCCCACACGATCCCGTACCGCGCGTGGCTGAGGCAGCCCAGCGGACCCTTGAGCCCGGTGACGCCCGGAAGCACCGCGTCCGCGGGCAGTCGTACGTCGTCCATGACCAGCTCGCTGGTGACCGAGGCGCGCAGCGACCACTTGTGCTTGATCTCGGGCGCCGAGAAACCCGCGGCATCGGTGGGTACGGCGAAGCCGCGGATCCCTTCGTCGGTCTGCGCCCACACCACGGCGACGGACGCCACGCTGCCGTTGGTGATCCACATCTTGCGACCGTTCAGCACCCAGTCGGCGCCGTCGCGCTTCGCGTACGTCCGCATGGCAGCGGGGTCGGACCCGACGTCGGGCTCGGTCAGCCCGAAGCAGCCGATCAGCTCGCCGGCCGCCATGCCGGGGAGCCAGCGCTGCTTCTGCTCCTCGGAGCCGTACTTCCAGATCGCGTACATGGCGAGCGACCCCTGCACGGAGACGAGGGACCGGATGCCGGAGTCGGCGGCCTCCAGCTCCAGGCAGGCGAGCCCGTACTGCACGGCACTGGCGCCGGCGCAGCCGTACCCCTGGAGGGACATCCCGAGCGCCCCCAGCGCGCCGAGCTCGCGGGCGAGCTCCCGGATGCCGGGCAGCTCGCCGCTCTCGTACCAGTCGGCGACGTACGGGAGCACGCGGTCCGCGGCCCAGTCGCGGACGGTGTCGCGGATGGCGAGGTCCTCGGGGGCGAGGAGCTCGTCGAGCCCGAGCGGATCGGTGGGTACGAAGGGCGTTCTCGACGCGGACACGAAGGGCCTCCCGGCGCGCATGAAGTCATGGCTAGCGCTGCTAGTTTGTCCCGGCCTCCGCCCGTGGTCCACCCCCGCCCTCACGGGCCCCACCGCATTCGGGACCCGCGGTAGCTGGGGAGGGCCCTGGAGCCGGCCCCGACCAGGGCGCCGCACACGTGCGGTCAGCCGGCGCGGCCGGGGACCGCCGTGTCGCGGTCCGGCGTCATCGCCGCGGCCGGGATGCGGAGAGCGTCCGGGCCCGCCTGCGCGGGGAGCCGTACGGGCTCGGTTCCGCCCTCGGCGGAGTCCTGGCACTCCATGACCCGCGGCAACTTCAGCGCCATCAGGGCCCCCGCCAGCAGCAGCCCGGCGCTGACCACGAGCGTGACGTGCAGCCCGTGCACGAACGAGTGCCGCGCCGCGGCGTACAGCGACTCCCCCGCGGCGCCCCCGAGGGAAGCCGCGATCTGGTACGCCTCGCCCAGGGAGTTCGCGGCGCCCGCCGCGTCCGAGGACGACACGCCGGGCACATGCAGGAGCCCCGGCGCATAGGCCGCGTTCATGACGCTGCCGAGCAGCGCGATGCCCATCCCCGCGCCCAGCTGGTACGAGGTCTCGCCTATGGAGGCGGCCCCACCCGCCGTGTCCGCCGGAGCCTCGCTCAGCATCGACTCGTACGCCGCGAACAGCGTGGTCTGCAGCCCGAAGCCGAGCAGGATGAACCCGACCGTGAGCAGGAGGGGCCGGTCGTGCTGCCCCATGAACGTCAGCAGCAGCACGGCGAAGGCCGTCAGCACGAACCCCAGCGACACCATCGTGCGCGGCCCGATCCGGGCCAGCGTGTACGACCCGGTGGCTCCGGCGGCCATGGCCGCGAAGGTGAGCGGCAGCAGCCGCAGCCCCGTTTCCAGCGGGCTGAGGTGCAGGACGAGCTGGAGGTACTGGACCGCGATCAGTTCGAGCCCGACCAGCGCCAGCATGGCGAGGACGATGCACCCGACGGACGTGGAGAAGGCGGCGCGCGAGAACATCCGCATGTCGATGAGCGGGTGCGTGCGCCGCCTCTGCCGCCGTACGAAAAGGACCAGCAGCGCCGCGCCGAACAGCAGCGGCACCAACGCCTCGGGGTCGAGGAGCACGCGTTCCGCGCCGATCCGCTTGACCCCGAGGACCACGCCGAGCACACCGCCGGCGGCCATCAGCGCGCCGAGCACGTCCCAGGGTCCGTCGCAGGCTCCCTTGGACTCCGGCAGCAGCCAGCGCCCGAGCGGCAGGATCAGGGCCATCAGCGGGATGTTGATCAGGAAGACCGAGCCCCACCAGAAGTGCTGGACCAGGAAACCGCCGAGGACCGGCCCACTGGCCGCGCCGATGGCTGCCACGGCGGTCCAGATCCCGATGGCGAGGGCCCGCTCGCGCCGGTCCGGGAAGACCTGCCGCAGGATCGACAGGGTGGCGGGCATGATCATCGCACCGCCGATGCCGAGCAGGGCGCGGGCGGCGATGAGGACCTGGGCGTTGTCGGCGAGGGCGGCCAGCGCGGAGGCCGCGCCGAAGAGCCCGTAGCCGAGCAGGAGTATGCGGCGGCGGCCGACCCGGTCGCCGAGGGTGCCGAAGAGGATCAGCAGGGACGCACAGACCAGCGGGTAGGCATCGACGATCCACAGCAGTTCGATCGAGCCGGGGCGCAGGTCCTCGGTGACGGAGGGGACGGCGACGTGCAGGATCGTCGCGTCCAGCGCGACGAGGACCAGGCTGACGCAGAGCACCGCGAGGACGACCCAGCGGTTGGCCCCGCCAGAGATGGCGTGCAGCCTCCCCCGGACTCCGTCCGGGGACGTTCCCTGCCGGAGGGACGACGTCTCGGTGACGGCGGTGCCGCGCTCTGCGGTCCCGCGGTCAGCGGTCCTGCGGTCGGCGGTCCTGCGGTCGGCGGTCCTGCGGTCGGCCGCGTTCGTCCCCGACATGCATGTACCTCCCAGATGATCGCTCGCACTCGGCGGACCAGCGTGGTGCGGAGCCACGGTGGTGGTGCGCCGCGGCGTCCTACGGGGTCCGGCATCGACACGCGAGTGAAGGGTCAGCGTACGCGAGTTCGCTTGTCAGACACGTGGTCAAGCTCTCATCGCGGCGGCGACCGCGGTGTGGTGTGCGCCACTCGACCCACCCCGCCCTCCCCCACCCTTCCCCCGCGTACACGCACGGTCACGACCCGTGGTTCTGCACCGGAGGCACGCCCCGGCGCCACCGATAATCATGCCCGTGGAAGATCTTGGATTTCGCCGGGCCGCGCCCGCCCTGGCCGTCTTCGCAACGGTCCGGCTCCTCGGGCTGACCGTGCTCGCGGCCTGGGGGGCAGTGGTCGGCAGCAGCCCGCACACGCTGCTGTCGGCGCGCTGGGACTCGCTCTGGTACGCCCGCATCGCCGCGGAGGGCTACGGGTACGAGGTGGCCCTCCCGAACGGGGACGTCCACTCGAACCTGGCCTTCTTCCCGCTGCTGCCCTGGCTGGAGCGGCTGGTCGCAGCGCCGACCGGGCTGTCGTACGGCTCCGCGGGCCTGGTGGTCTCGGCAGTGGCCGGGCTCGCGGCGGCCTGGGGGATCTTCGCGATCGGCGATCACCTCTACGGGCGCCGAGCAGGCGTGTTCGCCGTCGGAGTCTGGGCCGCGCTGCCCGTCGGCATCGTGCAGTCCATGGCGTACAGCGAGTCGCTGTTCACGGCACTGGCCGCATGGGCCCTGTACGCGACCCTGCGCGGCCGGTGGCTGACGGCCGGTCTGCTCGCGGCCGGGGCGGGTCTGACCCGCCCGGTCGGCGCCGCGGTCGTGGCCGCGGTGTGGGTGGCGGCGGCCCTGGCCGGGCGGCGCGGGGAACGGTCCTGGCGGATGGCGGCAGGGGCCGCACTGGCCCCGATGGGGGCGGCGGCGTACGTCCTGTGGGTCGGGGCGCGGACCGGTGGCGGGCTGCTCGGCTACCTGGACGTGCAGGGCGGTTGGGGCAACGGCTTCGACGGCGGCTGGGCCTTCGCCCGGTTCGTCGGGGCGAAGCTGGCCTCGTCCGCCGTCCTGGCCGGGGTCGGGCTCGTCGCGGGTGTCGTCCTGGTGCTGTGGCTGTACTGGCTGTGCCTGCGGCAGCGGCAGCCGGCCGCCCTGCTGGTGTACTGCGGGATCGTCGTGGCGCTGGCGCTGTGCGCGTCGGGGTACTTCGGCTCCAAACCCCGGCTGCTGCTGCCAGCGTTCCCCCTGCTGCTCCCGGCGGCGGTGGCGCTGGCCCGGTCGCGGACGGGGCGAGCGGTCGTGGTGCTGGGGGCGGTGGCACTGGCCTCGGCGACGTACGGGGCCTTCTGGCTGAACGGTTCGGGGCCCCCGTAGCGGCCGGAGTCGGATCGGTCCGGCACCCGGATCACGGAATGGATCATTCCGATCCATGTTTGAGCAAAGTAATTGAGCTGTACCGATAAAGCACCGCTAAGTGTGCGAAACAATGGCCAGGCCAATGGATCAATACGGCTCCAACTAATGCTGAAATCCGGCGAATTAAGTCCCGCGTGAGACCAACTCCACATCACATGGTCATCACAAACCGCGCGATTCGACCGGGCCGCCCATCGGCGCGCGGTAACGTCGATTGAGTGCGTACCGACCAAATCCTGACCCGTCTGGAGCGGGTCTTCGCCCGGCTGGACCGGGAACCAGAGCGACCGGCTCATCTGCAAACGCCGCAGATGAGCCGGCACCGCGTCGTGCTCCTCGGATCGACCCTCGCGTTCTACCTCGCGATCGTGGTGGCCGTCCTGACCACGTCCTGGCTCGTCCGCCTGGACTGGCAGGTCATGTTCTTCCGCCCCTACGAACAGTGGCCGCAGCTGCACGCCTTCCTCGACTACCTCGTGGTCCTGGGCCAGCGCGGACCCACCGCGGTCATGGTCGCCGCATGGCTCGGCTGGCGCTCCTGGCGGCAGCACACCCTCCGCCCGCTGATCACCCTCGGCGTGGCGCTGCTGCTGCTCAACATCACCGTCGGCGCCGTCAAGCTCGGCCTCGGCCGGCTCGGCCCGCACTACGCCACCCGCATCGGCTCCGCCGAACTCTTCGCCGGCGGCGATATATTTCCTTCCGGCCACACCGCCAATGCCGTCGTGACCTGGGGAATCCTGGCCTACCTGGCCTCCACCACGGTCACCCGGCGGGTGCTGTCCGTGGTGTCCGCCGTCGTCTCCCTGAGCGTCGGTGCCACCACCGTGTACCTCGGCACCCACTGGGTCAGCGACGTGCTGCTCGGCTGGTCCGCGGGCCTGCTGATCATGCTGGCGCTGCCCTGGTTCGAGCCGCTGATCGCCGGCGCCGAAGCACGGGTCTTCGAGCTGCGCGAGCGGCTGCGCCGCCGCCTGGAAGTCGGGAACGTCCCCGCGCCGGTCGCCGGTGTGCTCACCCCGTTGCTCTCCGCGGGCGGCAAGTGGCAGCTCGTACCCGCCGCCCGGACCGTCGACCCCGAGGAGCCCGCCGCCCCGCCCGCCGCGGCGACCACGCCGGCAACCACCGGCCCCGGGCACACCCCGGCGTCCCGGCCCGCCGCACACCTGTCCGGCCGACCGCATCTGATCAGGTCCGAGCGGACCCCGGTCACGCCCGTCGGCAGCCGCCGTCCGGCCCACACCGAGCGGCCCGCCACCGCGGCACGGGCCGCGGCCCGGCCGGCCACCGGCGGCTGAGCCGCAGCTTCCCGTACGGGACGTCGCGGGGCGGTACGCACCACCTCACCCCGCACCATCGAGGCGGGCCGGGTCACCACCCGGCCCGCCTCGGTCGTTTCCCGGTCCTTCCGATGCCCTGGCCCCCGGCACACCTGGCACCCCTGGCCCCTGGCCCCTGGCCCCTGCCCCCTGGTCGTGCGGAGGACCGGAACGTCAGCGACGCGCCCGGACGTTCGTCCGTACCGGGTCACACTTGTGTCACGGAATGTCGACAGTCCTTCGGCCGCGGCGACTTCGCCCGAACCCGCGCGGAAGTACGTCCGCGCCATTCTTTTTCCGGCCCGCGACACGCCCGTCGGACATCGTCTTTCGCATTCCGTCCGGAAGCCCCGGAATTCGTCCCGCGGATTGCCGTGACCCACCCGGTACGGCCGGGGTGAACACCCCTCAGTTTCCTTACATCTTCTCCACGGCCCGTCCCAGAAGGTCCCTGGCCGCTCTGATCCGGTCCGTCAGCTCCGGCGGCTCGATCACTTCGAACTCACAGCCGAGCAGCATGACGTGAATGACCAGGACATCGAGGTTCACGGCGCCGGTGTGCAGCAGGCAGCTCTCCGCGTCGATCGGCTCCAGGACCCCGTCGGTCGGCCCCACGACCCGGGCCGCCGCCTCCGCCGACACCTTCAGTCTCAGCACCGCCTTGGCCGCGTACGCACCCTGCGCCACGCCGCGCGACACGTACGCGGCGAGGTCGTCGGCCGGGGGCGGGCGCGGGGTGAAGCGCGGCCCGTGCGGCGGTCTGGGCTCGATCCGGTCGGCGCGGAAGGTCCGCCAGTCCTCCCGGTCCACGTCCCAGGCGACGAGGTACCAGCGCCGCTCGGTGCACACCAGCCGGTGCGGCTCCACCACGCGGCGGCTGAGACTGCCCTCGTGGTCCCGGTACCCGAAGCGCAGCCGCTCGCTGTCCCGGCACGCGGCGGCGAGCTCGGTCAGCACGGAGGGGTCCACGGTGGCCCGGCCCGGCCCGCGCAGCATCGGCACGGTGAACTCGTTGAGCGCCGACACCCGCCGCCGCAGCCGCCCCGGCAGCACCTGCTCCAGCTTGGCCAGTGCCCGTACGGAGGCCTCACCGATCCCCTCGACGCCATTGCCCGCGGCGGTCCGCAGGCCCACCGCGACGGCGACGGCCTCGTCATCGTCGAGCAGCAGCGGCGGCAACTCGGCCCCGGCGCCCAGCTGGTATCCGCCGCCTGTCCCGGGACTGGCGTTCACCGGGTAACCGAGCTCCCGCAGCCGGTCCACATCGCGCCGCACCGTCCTCGGGGTCACGCCGAGGCGCTCGGCGAGATCCGCCCCGGTCCATTCGCGGTGGGCCTGCAACAAGGACAACAGGCGCAGCAGTCGTGCGGAGGTCTCCAGCATGCCGAGCAGTCTGCCAGCGCGGACGCGGCGTCCGGCAGCCGGTCGTTCACGGTCCGCTCCCCGCTCCCCGCTCCCGGCCGCGCCGCCCCCGCCTTCCGGCCGACGGGCCGCAGCCCGAACCCTGGGAAACACGGACGAGGGAGGCGGGGCCCGCTGGGACCCCACGCAGACCCGCCCGCGCCGGCCGGACGGCTCGGTCACCGCGGCGGACGCGGCCCACCCGCCGAACCGAACAGCACGCCCGCCAGGCCGGACGGCCTACCCACCAGGGCAGCCGCGCTGAGCCGACGGGCCGGCCGATCTACCCGCCGGAACAGGCGGCTTGGCCACCGAGCCGGACGGCTTGGTCGTCGGGCCGGGCGGCCTGCCCGCCAGGGCGGGTGGCTTGGTCGTCGGGCCGGGCGGAGCCCCCGGACCAGACGGCCTGGCCGGCGGGGTCGATGGCGGGGGCGGCGGGTTGGGTGAGGCGGGCAAGGCCAGCAGCATGCCGGCCACGAGTGCTTGCGGCTGCGACCCGATCACCGCACGATTCGCCTCGTACAGCGCCTGCCATCCGCCCGCCACCCGGCGCCGCCGGGCGATCGAGTCCAGCGTGTCCCCGGGCCGGACCACGTGCATGCGCCCCTCCAGCCCGTACCGCTTCGAGCACACCGGCCAGGCGTCCCACCCCTGGGACCCGAGCACGTCCTCCGCCACCCGGATCTGCTGTTCCCGGCTCGCCAGGTCGGCCCGTGCCGCGAACCCCAGGCCTCCGTACTCCTCCCACGTCGGCTGCCAGAACTGCAGCCCGCCGTAGAAGCCGTTGCCGGTGTTGACCGCCCAACGTCCACTGCTCTCGCAGTCGGCCACGCAGTCCCAGGGCCACTCCCCGCCCGGCCCGCAGTCCCCCGGCCCGTCCCCGATGACCCCCGACGAGCCGGGATGCGCCGTCCCCGCGGGCCCGGGCGCGGGGGGCGGTGGGGCCGCGCCGGCCCCCGACGGGAGTACGAGGACGAGAGCCAGCGCGGCGGCGGCAGCGACCGGAATGATGGCCTGCCGGATCCGGAAGTCGGGCATCGGATCACGCTAAGCAGCCCCGCCGCGTCCGCTACGACCGCCACGCGGATCGTCCCCCGCCGCACCCGGCCGGCCGAGCCGCCGCCCCGCCCGAAACGGCCACGACCGACCACCAACTGAGCACAACCAGAAAACAGTTCACAGGAAAACAAAGCCGCGGTGCGACCGTTCACTCCTCCGGAGGCCCGGTTCGATTGCGTTCCCTCCAACGGCGTGACCCCAGCAGCCGATCGCCCGTTGAGCCCGGCGAGCCGGGAACCGCCCGGCCCCCGCTCGCCTAGTCCGAGGAGCCACCCCGTGCCCCGCATGCTCGACGTCAGTGATGAGGTCCGTGCCGAGATCGGTGACGAAGAAGCCGAGAGGCTGCTCACCGGCGACGACGCACCGCGCAGCTACGACTGCACCTCCTGCCGCACTCCCGGGGACCCCGAGACCGACCGCACCAGCACGGTGCTGTTCGTCGGCGAGGAGACCGCCGTTCTGGCCTTCGCCCACGCCGGCTGCATCCCCTCCCAGGTCGTGAGCGTCTCCGAGGAGCAGTTGCAGGGCGCCGTCCGCAGCATCACCGGCGACGGCCCCGCCCCGGCCCCCGGAGTATCGTCCGTCGCCGCCCCGCAGAACGTGCCCGGCGGCCAGGCGGTCCTCGGCATCACCAGCGGCTTGGTCCTGATCGGCGGCGAGCTGCACCCCGCCCTCGTGGTCGAGCCGACCGCGCCGATCGCCCGTCCGGGCACCAGCGGCCCCGGTGACGACTTCCTGCCGCTCCTCATCGAGCAGGGGTTCATCCCGGTCACCGACACCGGCGAGCTGCCCTCCCCGCTCGCCGGCTGGTCGGTGCTGCTGGCCGCGGGCCAGTTGCACGCCGTACTGCAGCCCGGCGCCGAGGGCGGTCAGGTCGCCTGGTGGCAGGCGCACCAGGCCCTCTCGGTCACCGACGGCTGGCGGGCCGCCGTCAACAAGACCCAGCGCGTCCTGGTCTACGCCGCCCCGGTCGGCTCCATCGGCCAGCAGCCCCGTGAGGACCTGCTCCGCGACGCCCTGGACAGGGCCGCCGCCGGCGGCAAGCTCGTGGCGGCCTCCATGCCGCTGGCGGGCACTTCCGGCGCCTGACACCGGCGCCTGACACCGGCGGGTGTCCCGGAACGGCCGCGCGCGCCCCTCACGGGGCGGCGCGGCCGTCCGTCGGTGGGGGTGCCCCAGCGGTTGCGCCGGGGGTGCGCGGTTCGTCCCGCGCACCCCCGGCGATCTGCGTTTTCTCCCCCTTCGCCCGCATCCGCAGGGCGCTGGGTTCGTTGGCTGATACGTGCATTCATACGACCCCTCCCGCGCCCTTGCCCACGCAAGCACCGGCTCCCCGATGCTCCCCGTACAGGACCGGGAGAGCGTTCCGGCAGCCGTCTCGCACACCCCGATCTACGACGCGCTCTACTCGGAGTACCTGCGCTCCTTCCGGACCCTGCCGGGCGACCGCACGGGCGAGGAGGACCTCGGCTTCACGGCGTTCTCGTACGGGGGCGCGTACATGGGCGGCGGCTCCCCGTACGGCAGTGGAGGCGGCAGCTCGTACGGCACGGGCGGCTCCGAGTACGGGGGCGGCTCGTACGGCAGCGGCTGGAACGGCTCCGCGTGGCAGACCGACCCGTGGCCGGCCTCGTACGCCCCGCCGCCGCAGGCGCCGCAGCCCGCGTACGCGTACGCGTACGCGGGGACGGCGGCGGCCGGCAGCGGCGACCACGGCGGCTCCGACTACGCCAACGGGCGGCAGTACCAGACCGGGATGCACCACATCCCGGCGGCCCTGCCGCCCGCTCCGCGCCGGGGCTACTGACCCCGGACCACCGCTGCTCCTTCGCAGCTACTTCTTCTTGTGCTGCGCGCCGCGCTTCTCACGCACCCGCACGGAGATGTGGATCGGGGTGCCCTCGAAGCCGAACTCCTCGCGCAGGCGGCGCTCGATGAAGCGCCGGTAGCCGTGCTCCAGGAAGCCGGAGGCGAAGAGGACGAACCGCGGCGGCTTGCTCCCCGCCTGGGTGCCGAACAGGATGCGGGGCTGCTTGCCGCCGCGGATCGGGTGCGGGTGGGCCGCGACGACCTCGCCGAGGAAGGCGTTCAGCCGGCCGGTGGGGACGCGAGTCTCCCAGCCCGCGAGGGCGGTCTCGATCGCCGGAACCAGCTTTTCCATGTGGCGTCCGGTCAGCGCCGAGACGTTGACGCGGGGGGCCCAGGCGACCTGCTGCATCTCGGTCTCGATCTCGCGTTCGAGGTAGTAGCGGCGCTCCTCGTCGAGCTCGTCCCACTTGTTGTACGCGATCACGATCGCGCGGCCCGCCTCGACGGCCATGGTGATGATGCGCTGGTCCTGGACGCTGATCTTCTCGGTCGTGTCGATCAGGATGACCGCGACCTCCGCCTTCTCGACGGCGGCGGCCGTGCGCAGCGAAGCGTAGTAGTCCGAGCCCGTCTGGAGGTGGACCTTCTTGCGGATGCCGGCGGTGTCGACGAACTTCCAGGTGACGCCGCCGAGCTCGATCAGCTCGTCGACCGGGTCGCGGGTGGTGCCGGCCAGCTCGTTGACGACGACCCGCTCCTCCTTCGCGACCTTGTTCAGCAGGGAGGACTTGCCGACGTTCGGGCGGCCGATGAGCGCGATGCGGCGCGGCCCGCCGACGGGGGTGCCGCCGAAGGTCTGCTCGGGCGCCTCCGGGAGGGCCTCGAGAACGGCGTCGAGCATGTCGCCCGTGCCGCGGCCGTGCAGCGAGGAGACCGGGTGCGGCATACCGAGGCCGAGCGACCACAGGGCGGCGGCGTCGGACTCGCCGCTCTGGCCGTCGACCTTGTTGGCGCACAGGACGACGGGCTTGCCCGCCTTGCGCAGGAGTTTGACGACGGCCTCGTCCGTGTCGGTGGCGCCGACCTTGGCGTCCACGACGAAGACGACCGCGTCGGCGGTCTCGATGGCGTACTCGGCCTGGGCGGCGACGGAAGCGTCGAGGCCGAGGACGTCCTGCTCCCAGCCGCCGGTGTCGACGACCTTGAAGCGGCGGCCGGCCCACTCGGCCTCGTAGGAAACGCGGTCGCGGGTGACGCCGGGCTTGTCCTCGACGACCGCCTCGCGGCGGCCGATGATCCGGTTCACCAGGGTCGACTTTCCGACGTTGGGACGCCCGACGACGGCAAGCACGGGCAACGGCCCGTGGCCCGCCTCCGCGATCGCGCCCTCGACGTCCTCGACGTCGAAGCCTTCCTCCGCGGCGAGCTCCATGAACTCCGCGTACTCGGCATCGCCGAGCGCTCCGTGGTCGTGCTGGTCGTTCATGAAGTCCGTTCCTCGTCGTTCGTGGTGATCGGTGGTCCCCGCGCAGCGCGGTTCCACTACTAGGTCAAGTCTCGCTCAGCGCCCGGTGAGGCGCTTGGCGTCGGCCAGGTGGGCGGTCAGCCTGCTCTGTATGCGGACGGTGGCCTCGTCCAGGGCGGTACGGGTCCGGCGGCCGGTTCCGTCGCCCGCGTCGAAGGCCGAGCCGAAGACGACGTCGACCTTGCTCTTGAAGGGCGGCAGACCCCGTACCAGTCGTCCTCGGCTCTCGGTGCTGCCCAGCACGGCCACGGGTACGACGGGCGCGCCGCTGCGGACCGCGAAGTAGGCGAGACCCGCACGCAGTGAGGCGAAGTCGCCCTCGCCCCGGGTGCCCTCGGGGAAGATCCCCAGGGCTCCGCCGTTCTCCAGCACCGCGAGCGCCTTCGTGATCGCGCCCCGGTCCGCGCCGGCGCGGTCGACCTTGACCTGGCCGATCCCCTTCAGGAAGGGGCCGAGCGGGCCGACGTACGCCTCCTTCTTGATCAGGAAGTGCAGGGGCCGGGGTGTGGTGCCCATGACCATGGGGCCGTCGATGTTGTGCGCGTGATTCACGGCGAGGATGACCGGCCCCGAGGCGGGCACGCGCCAGGCGCCCAGTACGCGCGGCTTCCACAGCCCGTACATGAGGCCTATGCCGATCCGCCGGCCGACCGCCGCACCCTTGAGGGAGGGCGTGTCGCTCACTTGCTCGCCGCCCGCTTCTCGGTGCCCTCGGCCGCGCTGCGCCGCTCCTCGATACCGGTCGCGCTGCGCCTCGGCTCCGCTTCGGCCGGGTGCCCCTCACTCGTTCCTCGCTCGGAACCCCCGACCTGCGCTGCATCTCGGCTGCGCCGCTCCTCGACGAGGGTCACGACGCACTCGATGACCTGGTCGAGCGTCAGCTCGGTCGTGTCGACCTCGACGGCGTCGTCGGCCTTGGCGAGCGGGGAGGTCTTGCGGCCGGAGTCGGCCGCGTCCCGCTTGATCAGGGCTTCCTTGGTGGCCGCGAGGTCGGTGGCCTCCTTGCCGCGCAGCTCACCGTTACGACGGGCGGCGCGGGCCTCGGCGGACGCGGTCAGGAAGATCTTGAGGTCGGCGTCGGGCAGGACGGTGGTGCCGATGTCCCGCCCCTCGACGACGATCCCGCCGTCCGCCTCGGCCGCGATGCTGCGCTGCAGCTCGGTGATCCGGGTGCGCACCTCGGGGACGGCGCTGACGGCGCTGACCTTGGAGGTGACCTCCTTGGTGCGGATGGGACCGGAGGCGTCCAGCCCGTCGACCGTGATGGTCGGGGCGGCCGGGTCGGTACCGGAGACGATGCCGGGCTTGCCCGCGGCCACGGCGATGGCGTGCGGGTCGTCGGTGTCGACCCCGTTGGTGATCATCCACCAGGTGATGGCCCGGTACTGGGCACCGGTGTCCAGGTAGCGCAGCCCGAGCTTGGCGGCCACGGCCTTGGAGGTGCTGGACTTGCCCGTGCCGGAGGGACCGTCGATGGCGACGATCACGGCGGACGGAGCTGCGGTTTCCACGGTGCGGGCACCTTCCTGGTTGCGCGTACGTGTCCGGGCGCGCCAAAGCGCCCCTCCCCAAGGTTACCGGCCCCCGGCACGGGCGCTGCCCAGTGCCGGGGAGCAGGCGGCAGCAGCGGGGCGGCGGCCCGCTGTCGGCCTACTGCTGGCGCAGTGCCCAGCCCCGCTCGCGGAGCTCCGCCGTCAGGCCGGCCGCGGCCCTCGGCTCGACCATCAGCTGCACCAGACCGGCCTGCTGGCCCGTGGCGTGCTCGATCCGGACGTCCTCGATGTTGACCCCGGCCCGCCCGGCGTCGGCGAAGATCCGCGCGAGCTCGCCCGGCTGGTCACTGATCAGTACGGCTACCGTCTCGTACGCCATGGGCGCCGCGCCGTGCTTGCCCGGTACCCGTACCCGGCCCGCGTTGCCCCGGCGCAGCACGTCCTCGATGCCGGCCGCACCGCCGCGCCGCTTCTCCACGTCGGCGGACTGCAGTCCGCGCAGCGCGTCGACCGTCGCCTCCAGGTCGGAGGCGATCCCGGCCAGGACGTCCGCCACCGGCCCCGGGTTCGCGGACAGGATCTCCACCCACATCCGCGGATCGGAGGCGGCGATCCGGGTCACGTCGCGGATCCCCTGCCCGCACAGCCGCACCGCCGTCTCGTCCGCCTCCTCCAGCCGGGCCGCGACCATGCTGGAGACCAGTTGCGGGGTGTGCGAGACGAGCGCCACCGCCCGGTCGTGCGCGTCGGCGTCCATCACCACCGGTACGGCCTTGCACAGGGCCACCAGTTCGAGCGCCAGGTTCAGCACCTCGTGGTCGGTGTCCCGGGTCGGGGTCAGCACCCAGGGCCGGCCCTCGAACAGGTCTGCCGTCGCGGCCAGCGGCCCCGACTGCTCCTTGCCGGCCATCGGGTGGGTGCCGATGTACGCGGTGACGTCCACGCCCAGGGCCGCCAGCTCCCGCCGCGGCCCACCCTTGACGCTGGCCACGTCCACGTAGGCGCGGGCCACGTCGCGGCCGATCGCGTCGGCCAGCGTCGCGGCCACGTGGGCCGGCGGCACGGCGATGATCGCGAGGTCGACCTGACGGTCGGGGGCTTCGTCGGTGCCGGCGCCGAGCGAGGCTGCCGTGCGGGCCTGGGCCGGATCGTGGTCGGCCAGGTGGACGGTGATCCCGCGGGCGGACAGGGCGAGCGCCGCGGAAGTGCCGATCAGTCCGGTTCCGATGACGACGGCGGTTCTCACGGGGCGCTCCAGGGGTGCGTATCGGCAAGTCACGGCCAGGGTAGCCAGCCGGGGCGGCCGGACGGCACGAGGGCACGAGGGCACGAGGACCTTCCGTGGGAGGGCGGCCCAAGCCCGGGCGGGACGATCGGGGTCCTGGTGCGGACCGTGTCACCCCATCCTTACCGAACTACCACGGGGTGGGGGAACTCGACGTCGACTGGGGTAGAACGATCGGCATGATCTTCCACATCGTGCCGCTCGCTGACTGGTCCGCCGCACCCGAGCTCCCGTACGCCCCGTCCTCGCTCGACGCGGAGGGCTTCGTGCACTGCTCGGCGGACCGCCCGACGGTCCTCGCGATCGCGGACGCGCACTACCGGGACACGCCCGGCCCGCTGCTGGCCGTCGAACTCGACGAACGGGCGCTGACCTCGGAGGTCCGCCGTGAGGGTGAATCAGGTGGCAGGTACCCGCACGTCCACGGGCCGCTGGACCGGGCGGCCGTGGTGCGCGTCTGGGAGGTCGTCCGCGCGCCGGGCGCCCCGGCGGAACTGGCCCCGTGGGAGCCCGCCCCCTGAGCCGGGTGGTGCGGCGGACTTCCCGTGCGGCCCGCGGCACGCCAGGATGCTCCTCGCCGTCCCGCACCCGAACGAGGAGCACCCCATGAGCGACCGCACGCCGACCACCCGCCGCACGGTGCTGGCGGCCGGAGCCGCCGCTGCCCTGGCCGGCGGCACGCTCACCGCGTGCGGCGGCAGCAAGGAGAAGGCGCCGGCGGGCGAGTCCGGCAGCGCCTCCTCCCCGCAGGCGGCGCAGTCCCCCGCACCGGAGGCCACGGCCACCCCCTCCGCCTCGGCCCCGTCCGGGACCGGCAAGGCCCTCGTGCAGGCCTCGGCGGTGCCGGTGGGCGGCGGCACGGTCCTCAAGGCGGAGAAGCTGGTGGTCACCCAGCCCTCGGCCGGGTCCTTCCGCTGCTTCACGGCGGTGTGCACGCACCAGGGCTGCATCGTGTCCACGGTGGCGAACGGCACCATCGACTGCCCCTGCCACGGCAGCAAGTTCCACGTCGCGGACGGCACGGTCGCCCACGGTCCGGCCACCCGCCCGTTGACGGAGAAGGCGATCACGGTGGCCCCGGACGGCGGAATCTCGCTCGCGTAGCGGAGCCGCCGCCGCCTACGCTCCGCGGATGAACGAGCCGACGACGCCCGAGGAATCCCCGCACCTCACCCTGGTAAGCGAGCACACGGTCTACGCGTGCGTGATGGGCTCCAGGGCGTTCGGCCTGGCGACGGAGGCCAGCGACACCGACCGTCGGGGCGTCTACCTCGCCCCGACGCCGCTGTTCTGGCGCTTCGAGAAGCCGCCCACGCACGTGGAGGGCCCTCGGGAGGAGGAGTTCTCCTGGGAGCTGGAACGCTTCTGCGAACTCGCCCTGCGCGCCAACCCGAACATCTTGGAGTGCCTGCACTCCCCCCTCGTGGAGCGGTTGACCCCGGTGGGCGAGGAACTCCTCTCCCTGCGGGACGCCTTCCTCTCCCGCCGGGCCCACACCACCTTCAGCCGGTACGCGGCGTCCCAGCGCGCCAAACTCCTCGCGGACGTCCGCATCCACGGCGCCCCGCGCTGGAAGCACGCCATGCACCTGCTGCGCCTGCTCCTGTCCTGCCGCGACCTCCTGCGCACGGGTCGCCTCACGATCGACGCCACCCCGCACCGCGAGCGGCTCCTGGCGGTCAGACGGGGCGAGCTCACCTGGGCCGAGGCCGACGCCTGGATGTCCCGCCTCACGGACCAGTCCGAGGCCGCCCTCGCCACGAGCCCCCTCCCGGACGCCCCGGACCGCCTCCGCGTCGAGGAGTTTCTGACCCGCACCCGACGCACGTCAGCCGTGACCCGCTGAAGCCGCGCCGCCGCACACGGGGGCGCCGCGCGCCCCGTCCGCCGCTGTCCGCGCGGGCAGCGCGGAAGCGGTGGAGTCGGGCGCCGCGGTCCGTGGCGAAGAGCAGCGGGCCGGGCCGGCCGGCCCGCGGGTCACGCGTCCCAGAGGGTGCCGAAGGCGAGGAGTTCCTCGCGGTACTCGATGCGGCCCTCCCAGTCGCGGGGCCAGACGTCCGCGCCGAGGTGGGCGCCCGCGAAGGCACCGGCCAGGCAGGCGATCGAGTCGGAGTCGCCCCGTGTGCAAGCCGCCCGGCGCAGGGCCGTCAGGGGGTCCTGCGGGAAGAGGAGGAAGCACTGGAGGGCCGTGGCCAGGGCCTCTTCCGCGATCCAGCCGTCGCCCGTGGTGAGGCACGGGTCCGTTTCCGGGGACGGCGACCTCATGGCCGAAGCCAGACGGTCCAGGACCGCGAGGCATTCGTCCCAGCCGCGCGCGATGAAGGATTCCGGGGAAGCGTCCGAGGCGGTGCGCATCCACAGGTCGCCGAGCCAGCGCTCGTGGTAGTGGGTGCGGTGGTGCAGGGCGTACGAGCGCAGTTGACCGACCAGGCCCGTCACCTCGGTGCCCTGGGCGAGGAGGTACACCGCCCGGGCCGTGAGGTCGGAGGCGGCCAGGGCCGTCGGGTGACCGTGGGTCAGGGCGGACTGGAGCTGAGCCGCGCCGGCGCGTTCCTCCTCCGTCCAGCCGGGGACCAGGCCCACCGGGGCCACCCGCATGTTCGCCCCGCAGCCCTTCGAGCCGATCTGGCTCGCGTCGCGCCAGTCGCGCTCCGGGGCGTTGAGGAGGCTGCACGCCCGCAGGCAGGTGTTGCCGGGGGCGCGGTTGTTCTCCGGGGAGTGGTACCAGTCGACGAACTCCTCCCGGACCGGGCGGGTCAGGCGGAGCGGTCCGACGTGCCCGCGTTCCGTCGCCGTCCGTATGCCGCGCGCCAGCGCCAGGGTCATCTGGGTGTCGTCCGTGACGATCGCCGGGCGGGGCAGGGCCATGTCCCGCCACGGGCCGGTCTTCGCCAGGATCGACGGGACGTCATGGAACTCCGTGGGGAAGCCCAGGGCGTCACCGAGGGCCAGGCCGAGGAGGGCGCCCGTCGCCGCGCGTTTCGTGGGCGTCACAGTCATGTCGCGTGTCCTTCCGTGGGGCGGAGCAGCGGGGGGTGGAGGGTGGTCGCCGGGCCCGCCCGGTACAGGGCGGCCGGTTTGCCGCGGCCCCCGGTCAGGCGAGCGGCTCCCGGTACGGCTTCGACGAAGCCGGGGGTGGCGAGGACCTTGCGGCGGAAGTTGGGCCGGTCCAGGGTGGTGCCCCAGACGGTCTCGTAGACGGACCGGAGTTCCCCGAGGGTGAATTCGGGTGGGCAGAACGCCGTGGCCAGGCAGGTGTACTCCAACTTGGCTCCGACCCGGGACCGGGCGTCCGCCAGGATCAGCGCGTGGTCGAAGGCCAGGTCGGTGGCCTCCCGCACCGGCGTCCAGCGTGCCTGGGCCGCGTCGCCGCCGCCCTGGGCCGCCGGCTCCGGCATGTCCGGGACCAGGGCCGTGAAGGCCACCGAGACCACCCGCATCCGCGGATCGCGGTCCGGTTCGCTGTAGGTGCGCAGCTGCTCCAGGTGGAGCGAGGCGACCACCGCCTCCGGGAGGCCGGTCTCCTCGGCCAGTTCCCGGCGGGCCGCCGCCTCCGCGGACTCCCGGGGCAGGACGAAGCCGCCCGGAAGCGCCCAGGCCCCCTCGTACGGCTCCTGCCCGCGCCGGATCAGCAGGACGTGCAGCGCCCCGCCCCGTACCGTGAAGACCGCCAGGTCCACCGTCACCGCGAACGGCTCGAAGGCGTGCGGGTCGTATGCCGCGTTCACCTGCGCTCCGGGAGCGGGTCAGTGAAGTGGTGGCCCTCCGCCAGGAGTTCGTCGACCGCGGCGACGGCCGTCGCCAACCGCATCGCGCGGTCCCCGCGCACGGTCAGGAAGCGCCGCCCGGTCCGGTGGAGTTCCTCCCGGAACCGTTCCGTCATCCACGGTCTGAGCTGCGGGCCGTCCCGCAGGCCGTCGTCCTCGAAGGGCACGTCCGCGTGGTCCGTGAGCAGGTAGAGGTCCCGGTGCCGCTGTGCGGCGATCTCCTCGACCTCCTCGCTGCGCCCTCCCATGTAGCGCTCGTGCCAGATGCCGGTGGCGAAGGAGTCCGTGTCGCAGAACAGCACCGGCGAGCCGGCCCTGGCCGCCCGCTCCTCCTCCGTGTCCTGCCGCCGTGCGATCACCGGGAACTCCGCCGACGTGAAGGACACGTCCGCCCAGGTCGCCGCCGGGTCCGCCGCGCGCGCCGCGGCGAGCTTCTCCTCGCTGTAGGTGCGCCCGTACTCCGCGACCCAGCCCGTCCCGGCCCACACCCCGCCGCGCGCCCGGTAGTGGGATGCCAGCGCCCGGGACAGGGTCGTCGTCCCCGTGGACTCGGCGCCGAGCACGACGACCCGCCGGGCCAAGGAGGCCCGTACGCCCGGCCCCAGGTACTCCCAGCAGCCGACGGGGTCCTTCCGGACCGCCGTGCCCGACACCGGGAAGCGGCTGCGGTCCGGGTCCACGCAGACCTCCTCGGCCCCGAACCGGCGGGCGAGTTCCGTCCCGTACGCCTCCGAGGTGAAGACGGCGTCCACCGGCCCGGTCACGGCGGCCCGGAAGATCGCCATGTGCGCCTCCCAGATCGCCGGGTCGTGCAGGTCGACGGGGACGTCGTCGACCGCGCCGACGACGTCCGCCTCCGGGTGGGCCTCGCGCATCCACGCCACCCGGTCGGCGAGCGGCACCGACTCCACCGAGGCGGCGCACACCAGCACGGTCAGCCGGTCGCACCGTTCCTGGGCGGTGCGCACGAGGTGGTGGTGCCCGGCGTGCGGCGGGTAGAACTTGCCGAGGACCAGGCCGTGCCCGTAGCGCCCGTGGCGCCCCGTGCCGCTCATGCCGCCGCCTCCGCGGTCGTACGGGCGCCCCGCGCCGGCAGTGTGCGGTGCCAGCCGAGCAGGCCGACCACGCAGAGCGCGAGGAAGCCGGCGTACAGGGCCGAGGTCAGGTGCAACCCCTTGTAGGCGTAGAGCGGGATGTACACGAGGTCGGCGGCGATCCACAGCCACCAGGACTCGACGAGCTTGCGGCACTGCCCGTACGTGGCCGCGAGCGAGAGCCCGGTGGTCAGCGCGTCCCAGAACGGGACGGTCGAGTCGGTGACCCGGCCGAGCAGGAGCGTCAGCCCGAGCACTCCCACCGTCCCCGCCGCGGCCAGCGCGACCCATTCGGCGCGCGTGGTGCGGCGTACCGGCAGGGCGGCGGCGGTTCCTGGTCCACCCCCGTGGGTCCAGGACCACCAGCCGTACGCGGCGAGGGCGATGTAGACGATCTGCAGCCCGGCGTCGGCGTACAGGCCGGACCGGGCGAAGAGCACGATGAAGAAGATGTTGTTGGCGATGCCGATGGGCCAATTGGCGACGTGCTGCCGGGCGACGAGCCAGACGCACAGGGCCCCGGTGGCGGACCCCAGAATTTCGGTCCAGCTCATGGCGGCCGACCCCCCCTCCCTTTAAGAGTCATGTTGACTATAAACAGGGACGGGGGTCCGGGCAAGCGAAGAGCCCGCAGTGCACGGGGCACTGCGGGCTCTGCACGGCCGGGAGCGATCGCTACAGGCCGACCTCACGCATCAGCATGCCGACCTCGGTGTTGGTCAGGCGGCGCAGCCAGCCGGACTTCTGGTCACCCAGCTCGATCGGGCCGAAGGAGGTCCGCACGAGCTTCTCGACCGGGAAGCCGGCCTCCGCCATCATGCGGCGGACGATGTGCTTGCGGCCCTCGTGGAGGGTCACCTCGACCAGGTAGTTCTTGCCGACCTGGTCGACGACGCGGAAGTGGTCGGCGCGGGCGTAGCCGTCCTCCAGCTCGATGCCGTCCTTGAGCCGCTTGCCGATCTCGCGCGGCAGCGGACCGGTGATGGCAGCGACGTACGTCTTCTTCACGCCGTACTTCGGGTGCGTGAGGCGGTGGGCCAGCTCGCCGTGGTTGGTGAGCAGGATGATGCCCTCGGTCTCCGTGTCGAGCCGGCCGACGTGGAAGAGACGGGTCTCACGGTTGGTGACGTAGTCACCGAGGCACTGGCGACCGTCCGGGTCCTCCATGGTGGAGACGACCCCGGCGGGCTTGTTCAGCGCGAAGAACAGGTACGACTGGGTGGCCACCGTCAGGCCGTCCACCTTGATCTCGTCCTTCGGCAGGACGCGCTTGCCCTGCTCCAGCACGATCTCGCCGTTGACCTCCACGCGGGCCTGCTCGATGAGCTCCTCGCACGCGCGGCGCGAACCCATGCCGGCACGCGCGAGCACCTTCTGCAGGCGCTCGCCCTCCTGCTCGGCACCCGGGAAGGTCTTCGGGGTCTTGATCACGGGCTTGTCGGCGTACCGGTCGCGCACGCGCTCCTCGATCCGCGCCTCCAGCTCGCGCGGGCGGGACTGGCCGCTGCGGCTGCCCGGACCGCGGCGCGGGCCGCCGGCCCCGCCGACACCGGGGGTCTTGGAGGTCTTGGGGCCGCCCTTGGCACCGCCGCGCGCAGCCGCGCCACGGGCACCGCCGGATCCGCCCCGGCCGCCGTCCGCCGCACCGCGGGCACCGCCGCCGCCGGCCTTGGGGCCGCCGCGTCCGCTGCGCTCGCCCTCGGGGCCGACGTCGTAGCGGCGCTCCTCGGGGCGCGGGCGACGGGGACGCTGGGCGCCCTGGTTGTCGTCCCGCGAGTTGCCGGAGCCGGAGCCGCCGCGGTAGTTACCGCGTCCGCCGCCACCACCGCTGCTGTTCCTGTTGCCGCCGCCGTTGCCGTTGCCGCTGCTTCGCATCAAAGTTCCGTCGTCTTGTCGTCTTCATCGGTATCCGGTGCGTCCGGATCGAACGACGGAACACCCTCTTGCGTCTCGGCTTCGATCGCGTCCGCCTCGGGGAGGAAGGGCGCGAGCTCCGGGAGCTCGTCCAGGCCTCGCAGGCCCATCCGCTCCAGAAAGTAGTTCGTCGTCCTGTACAGGATCGCACCTGTTTCGGGTTCCGCGCCCGCCTCGGCCACCAGACCGCGCTGGAGCAGGGTCCTCATGACCCCGTCACAGTTCACTCCGCGCACCGCCGAGACCCTCGAACGGCTCACCGGCTGGCGGTACGCGACCACCGCCAAGGTCTCCAGTGCGGCCTGCGTCAGCCGGGCCTGCTGACCGTCCAGGACGAAGCGCTCGACGGCGCCCGCGTACTCGGCCCGGGTGTAGAAGCGCCAGCCACCGGCGACGAGCCGCAACTCGAAGCCCCGCCCCTGGCGGGTGTACTCGTCGGCCAGCTCGCGCAGGGCGTCGGCGACCTCGCGCGGAGTGCGCTCCAACACCTTCGCGAGGTGCGCCTCGGTCGCGGGCTCGTCCACGACCATGAGGACGGCCTCCAGGGCGGGCTTCAACGCCGTCCCCGCCGGCTCTGCGACGTCCGTCATTCCTTGACCTCCACGATCTGGTCGAACTCGTCCGTCACCGTCGGCATTCCGTCGCCGTCCCCACCGCTCCAGCGCACGGTGAGGGTCTTCAGGGCGTCCTCCTGGTCGAGGACCACCGCCTTCTCCCGGTACAGCTCCAGGAGGGCCAGGAAGCGCGCGACCACGGTGAGGGTGTCGTCCGCGTCCTCGATGAGCTCCTGGAAGGTGGCCTCGCCGCGCGCCTTGAGCACCGCGACCACCACGGCCGCCTGCTCCCGCACGCTGACCAGCGGTGCGTGGATGTGGTCCACGTAGACCTGGGGCTTGGCCTTGGGCTGCATGGCCTTGACCGCCAGCCGGGCGAAGCCCTCGGCACCGATGCTGATGACGACCTCGGGGAGGAGCTCGGCGTGGTGGTCCTCCAGGCCCACGGTGCGGGGGTAGCGCTTGTCCTCGTCCTCGGCCCGCCGCTCGAAGATCTCGGCGATCTGTTTGTACGCGCGGTACTGGAGCAGCCGGGCGAAGAGCAGGTCGCGGGCTTCGAGCAGGGCGAGGTCGGCTTCGTCCTCGACCTCGGCCGCGGGCAGCAGCCGGGCGGCCTTGAGGTCCAGCAGGGTGGCTGCGACCACCAGGAACTCGGTGGTCTGGTCGAGGTCCCAGTCGGGGCCCATGGCACGGATGTGCGCCATGAACTCGTCGGTGACCTTGGAGAGCGCGACCTCGGTGACGTCGAGCTTGTGCCGGGAGATCAACTGGAGGAGCAGGTCGAAGGGGCCCTCGAAGTTGGCGAGCCGCAGTGTGAACCGCCCGTCACCGTCCGCGCGGGCCGCGCCCGGCTCGGCCGGGGCCTCCCGGCCCGGCGCTGCGTCCCCTTCCAGCCCGCCAGGGGGCCTCTCGGCGGGCGGGGAGCCGGTGGCGGGCTCCGCGACCCCTCGGGCCTGCGTACGCGGCCCAGCGGGCTCGTCAGGGCCTCGGGGGGCCGCTCCCGCCGGAGCGGCGGGAACGCCCGGTCCGCGGCCCAGGCTGCGGCGGGCGGGGCGGCCGGGTTCGGGGGGAGGGGGCATTGCGGTCCAGGGTGGTGCGGAAGGGGTGGCGGTACGGCCGGAGCCAGCCCCAAGGCTGCCACGCTTTCCACCCCCCGAACCCCCGGGACCCGCCCGACGGGCAAGGGGGCGGGCCCTGCGGGCCGGGATCGGGGGTGCCGCCCGCGGGCAAGGGGGGCGAGGCCCGCGGGCCGGAAGCGGACTGCCGCCCGGCGGCCCACGGGGGCGGGCCCTGCGGGCCGGAGCCGGAGATGTCGCCCGGCGGGCAAAGGGAGGGGATGCACGGGCCGGGAGCCAGAACATCCCGACCGGCGGGTTCCCGAACCGCAGGCCCGGGAGCCCGCCCTCCCCGGCTTCCGACCGCCGGTTGCGGGCCCTGAGGTCGACTGGGGCACCGGTCTACTACGGGTGGGAGGGCCCACCGGCCGCAAAGCCCCCTGCACGTCGGCATCGGCACCGGTCGCGACAGATCACGGTCACTGCACGCCCAAGGAAAGCACCGGTCACTACGGGTGGGAGGGCCCACCGGGGGGGATCGCCCCGACAGGTCGGTCACAACGGCGGTCACAGCGGGTAGGCGGGGCGGGACGTTCGTGAGGGCGTCTTGGCCTGCGGGCATAACGACCCGCAGGCCGCATCCGGCAGCAGGCCCGGCGGGCATGGGCGGCTGGGCCCACCCGCGGGGACCACCCCGCATCCGACCGCCACCGCCCCGCCGAAGCCAGGCACACCACCACCGCGCAGCGAACCGCCACGGCCCTGCCGAAGCCGGCGACACCACCACCCTGCGGGGGGGGGGGCGAACACCGCCCCGCCGAAGCCCGGCAGACCACCGCCCGGCCCAAGCCGGCGGCAGACGACCACCGCCCCACCGGAGGCGGCCCGGAAGGGGTCAGCGGCCGCGGAGCCTGCGGACCAGGATGCTCGCGTCGCCCCGGGATTCGAGGTCCGCCAGGACCACCGCCACCGCCTCGCGGACGATGCGTCCGCGGTCGACGGCCAGCCCGTGTTCCCCGCGCAGCACCAGCCGCGCGTGCTCCAGGTCCATGAGCTCCTCGGCGGAGACGTAGACCGTGATCTTCTCGTCGTGCCGTTCCCGCCCGCTGGGCCGGCGGTTCGCCCCCCGGCCCTGGCCCTTCCCGCGCCGGACCTCCGGAGCGGTGGAACTGACAGAACCTTCCTGCGGGCGCCGGGGTGCTCCCACCACCGGCTCCGTACCGGCTGCGGCCTCCCGGCTGCGCCCCTCACCCGCCGTGCCCTCCACCGACGCCGCCGCGTGTTCCGCGCCGGGCGTCTCCTCCGATCCCCGCCTCGGCGAGGACGACTGCAGTGCCATCCCCCCGGTCGTGCGGAACAGTTCGTCGGCTCCGGGCAGACTCACTCGGCGTGACACCGGGCGAGCACCTCCCTGGCCAGCTGGCGGTAGGCGGCGGCCCCGACGGAGTTGGAGGCGTACGTGGTGATCGGCTCGCCGGCGACCGTGGTCTCCGGGAAGCGCACCGTCCGGCCGATGACCGTGTGGTAGACGTGGTCGTCGAAGGCCTCGACGACGCGCGCCAGCACCTCGCGGCTGTGCACCGTACGGGAGTCGTACATCGTGGCGAGGATGCCGTCGAGCTCCAACTCGGGGTTGAGCCGCTCCTGCACCTTCTCGATGGTCTCGGTCAGCAGCGCCACACCGCGCAGTGCGAAGAACTCGCATTCCAGGGGGACGATGACCTTGTGAGCGGCCGTCAGGGCGTTCACGGTCAGCAGGCCGAGCGAGGGCTGGCAGTCGATCACGATGTAGTCGTAGTCGGCCAACAGGGGCTTCAGTGCCCGCTGGAGCGTCGATTCGCGCGCGACCTCGCTGACCAACTGCACTTCGGCGGCGGACAGGTCGATGTTGCTCGGCAGCAGGTCCATGTTGGGGACCGCCGTCTTGAGCAGCACCTCGTCGGCCGACATGCCCCGCTCCATGAGCAGGTTGTAGACCGTCAGGTCGAGTTCCATCGGGTTCACGCCGAGGCCCACGGACAGTGCGCCCTGCGGGTCGAAGTCGACGAGCAGCACACGGCGCCCGTACTCGGCGAGTGCGGCGCCCAGGTTGATGGTCGACGTGGTCTTGCCCACGCCGCCCTTCTGGTTGCACATCGCGATGATCTTCGCCGGACCGTGGTCGGTCAGCGGACCCGGGATCGGGAAGTACGGCAGCGGCCGTCCGGTCGGGCCGATCCGCTCACGGCGCTGGCGGGCAGCGTCGGGGGCGAGAGTGGCCGCGTACTCGGGGTCGGGCTCGTACTCCGCGTCGGGGTCGTAGAAGTGCCCTTCGGGCACCTGGTCGTAGTCGGCGAAACCAGTGGGCGTGTCGCCGCTCCGGTCGCCGGCCCTGGAGTTCACGTCTAGGCCGTCCATGCTCTTTTGGGGCGTCGTCATGTGCTGGTGGTTTGCGAAGGTGCGGACTGCGACGGAGCCGACAGCTTCGAGCCCGGCGGGTCCTTGGCCCCGGTCAGGCGTCCCTGCTCGACCACCCCCAGGAGCAAATGTCGACTCATTCACAAGTCGTCTTACCTCCTCGGACGTGACCAGGACACTTATCGATAGGTCAGCGTGGCACCATGCCGACGGTTGGCGACTCTATGGCGTGTCACCACTCAGCGGCAACACAATCCGTCGGACCGGCAACGATGTGTCGGCAACCGAACACCACTCTGTCAAGGGCGTCCGGCCTGTCGCGGTGAAGTTTCGCAGGTGTGCGAATGGGTTAAAGGGTTACGTTCGAGGCGAGTTGAACGGCGACCGCCCTTACCACGCAAACGCGTCCGGCCGGACCTTGGGGCAAGGTCCGGCCGGATACGTGAGATTGACGTCAGTCGTTGACGCTTCAGCCGAGCAGCGTGCTCAGCTCAAGGGTCTCCAGGCCGTGGGCCTCGGCAACGGGACCGTAAACGACCTGTCCGTCATGGGTGTTGAGACCCAGCGCGAGCGCGGGGTCGCGACGCAGCGCCTCGACCCAGCCGAGGTTCGCGAGCTGCACGATGTAGGGCAGCGTGGCGTTGGTGAGCGCGTAGGTGGAGGTGTTCGGCACCGCGCCCGGCATGTTGGCGACGCAGTAGAAGACCGAGTCGTGGACCTTGAAGGTCGGCTCGGCGTGGGTGGTCGGACGGGAGTCCTCGAAGCAGCCACCCTGGTCGATCGCAATGTCGACAAGGACACTTCCGGGCTTCATCTTGGCGACGAGCTCGTTGGTGACCAGCTTCGGGGCCTTCGCACCCGGGATCAGCACCGCGCCGATGACGAGGTCGGCCTCGACGACGGCCTTCTCCAGCTCGAAGGCGTTGGAGACGATCGTCTTGATCTTCGTGCCGAAGATCTTGTCCGCCTCGCGGAGCTTGTTGATGTCGCGGTCCAGCAGGGTCACGTGGAAGCCCATGCCGATGGCGATCTGCGCGGCGTTCCAGCCGGAGACGCCACCGCCGATGACCACGCACTCGCCGGCGTGGGTGCCGGGGACACCGCCGGGGAGCACGCCGCGACCGCCGGCCGAGCGCATCAGGTGGTAGGCGCCGACCTGGGGGGCCAGCCGGCCCGCGACCTCGGACATCGGGGCGAGCAGCGGGAGCGCACGGTTGGCGAGCTCGACCGTCTCGTACGCGATGGCGGTGGTGCCGGACTCCAGCAGGGCGTCCGTGCACTCGCGGGAGGCCGCCAGGTGCAGGTACGTGAAGAGGGTCTGGTCCTTGCGGAGACGGTGGTACTCCTCCGCGATGGGCTCCTTGACCTTCAGCAGCAGGTCCGCGGTCTCCCAGACTTCGTCGGCCGTACCGAGGATCTCGGCTCCGGCGGCGACGTACTCGGCGTCCGTGATCGAGGAGCCGACACCGGCGTTCTGCTCGATGAAGACCTGGTGGCCGTTGCGGACCAGCTCATGCACGCCGGCGGGCGTGATGGCGACCCGGAACTCGTTGTTCTTGACCTCGCGGGGGATGCCGACCTTCATCGTCGATCACGGTCCTTGGCTCAGGGGATATTACGGGGCACTTCCATACATACCCGCCCACAAGAACGCGCAACGGGATGCACCACGGAATGTCGTGGTGGAGCCAGTCTAATGAAGGATGAGTCGCTGTCTAGCCTTGCAAACCAATAATCTCAGTCGGAACCACTACGGATTTCGCAGGCTGCGGGGTCGTCTCCCAGCAGTCTCTCGGCTGCCGAGCGGTGCAGCCGTGCGGCGGCCGGGTCACCGAGCCGGTCAAGGGTGTCGGCCAGCCGCACCTGGAGGGCGGCCTGAAGGCGCAGGTCTGCGGCCTTGCGTGCGAGCTCCACCGCCTCGCGGCAGGTGTGCAACGACTCCTCGGGCCGCCCTGCGTACTCCTGGATTCGCGCCATCTCACTCAATGCCTTTGCCTGGCCCGGCACATCGGCCAGCTTCCGGTAGCCCGCGGCGGCGGCCCGCCAGCTGCGCAGCGCGTCCCCGTAGCGGCCTGCGTACGTGTGCACGTTGCCCAGCCGTCCGTACAGCCGGGCCTCGTCCGCCCGTTCCCCCCGCGCGAGGGCCTGGGACAGGGCCCGGCCGAACCAGTCGGCGGCCCGGTGCCAGTCCGCGAGCTCCTGGTACGCACCGCCTACGGATTCCATCGCGCGGCCGGTCGCGTACGGATCGTTGGCCGCCCTCCCCGCGTCCAGCGCCGCCCGGTAGCGCTCCAGCGCCTCCTGGGTCCGGCCGGTCTCGGCGTCCAGATCGGCCAGGTTCAGCAGGGCCGCGGCCTGCTCCCGGTACAGGTTGCGCCGCTCGGCCACGTCCAGCACCAGGCGGTGCAGGCCGTACAGCTCGGGGGCGGCCTCGGCGGTGCCGCGGTGCTCGACGAGGGCCCGTACGAGCGCGGCGACCAGGCGACGGGCCAGCGTGTCCAGTCCGCCGTCGGCCACGGCCAGGGAAGCGGACGCGGACAGCGCGGGCAGACGGGTGTCGAGCCAGGTGGCGGCGGCCCGCCGGTCGGGGAAGCGCAGCGCGCGCGGGAGACCGTCGAGCTTCTCCCGCGCGTCCTCCGCGTCGTCCTCGGCCATGACCCGACACGAGTGCAGCAGCCGTACGGTGCGCTCCAGCATCCGGGCCCGGGCCAGTTGGACCTCGGCGGGGCGCTCCTTGGTCTCCAGCAGGGTCTGGAGCAGCGGTGCGATGCAGCCGGGCAGGAGGAAGAGCCCGTCGGGGGCGTGACGGACGAGGCCCAGTCCGGCGAAGTCCTCCAGGGTGGACTGGGCCGCGGCCACCGAGCAGCCGGCGAGGGCGGAGGCGGTGTGCGAGTCGATCACGCCGGCGGGGGCGAGCGGCAGCAACCGCAGGGTCCGCTGGGCGGGCTGCGGAAGGGACTCGTAGACGAGTCGGAAGCCGCGGTCGAGCGGACTGCTGGTACCCGGGGGCATGTCGTGCAGTTGCTTCGCCACGTCGGCGACGGCGGCCTTGGGGTGCGCGGCGAGCCATCCTCCGACCAGGGCCAGCGCGGCGGGTTGCCCTACGCACTCCTCGGCGAGGGTTTCGGCGGCACGCGGGTCGGCGGTGACGCGGGTGTCGCCGATGAGCTGGGCCAGCATCGCGACGGCGGAGGGGGTGTCCAGCCCGCCGAGGGTGCAGGGGCGTACGTCCGGAATTCCGGTGAGGGGCCCCTCGGCGGTGATGACGACCAGGCACTCGGGGGTGTCCGGTAGCAGGGCGTCGACTTGGTAGGGGTCGACTGCGTCGTCGACCAGGACGATCACCTTCCGCCCGCCGAGGGCGGCGCGCAGGGTGGAGCTGAGCTCGTCCTCGGCGGCGCCGGGCGGGGTGGGGTGCCCGAGCCCTTCCAGCAGGGTCCGCAGGGCGCGCTCGGTCGCGACGTTCTCCCCTCCGGGGGAGGTCAGCCGGACCTTGAGCACCCCGTCGGGGTAGTCGGCGGCGACCTCGCGGACGAACGTCTCGGCGAGGGCGGTGCGGCCGGATCCGGGACGGCCGGCGATGAGGAGCACCCGCGCCCGGGGGGACTTGGCCTTGCGGCCGGAGAGGGTGTCGAGCCCGGTCCGCGCGATGTCCTCGCGCAGCTCCTTGAGCTCACGCCGCCGCCCGACGAAATCCGTCACGGATCCGCTCCTCTCCCTGCCTTCGGGTTGCGAGCGTAGTTCACGCAGAGCGACGACCCGTGTGGAGCGCGGCGGGCACATCGCCCGATCGGATCAGCCGATGGTCACACCACCGGCCCCCGCAGGTCCCGGCCACGGAACGGCCGCCTCCGCCGGGCCCGTCGCGCACACCGGTGGCCCGCCCGCACCGCCGCCCGCCGGGAACCGCCCGGGCCGCCCTCCGGGCCGCCGCTGCGGATCTCCCCCGGGCCTCCAGCCCTGCCGTCGGCTACGCCTCGTACGGGCGGGCCGGCCAGGGGGCCGAAGAGGGGCGCAGCGCGTCCAGGCCCTCCGGGGCGGCAAGGGCCGCGGTCAGGGCCAGGGCCCCCGTGACCAGGCCCGGGTTGGCGAACTCGCCGGCCAGGATGCCGCGGACCAGCTCTTCGAGCGGGACCCGGGCGATCTCCATGTCCGCTTCCTCTTCGGAGGCCTCGTACCGCTCCCCGTCGGCCTCCGAGAGACCGCGGGCCAGGAAGACCCTGATCGCCTCGTCCGATCCGCCGGGGGAGGCGAAGAAGTCCGCCAGCACCCGCCAGTCCTCCGCCTTGACGTGGGCCTCCTCGTACAGCTCCCGCTGCGCGGCGTGCAGCGGGTTCTCACCGGGAACGTCGAGCAGCCCCGCCGGCAGCTCCCACAGCTTCCACCGCACCGGGTGCCGGTACTGGCGCAGCACCAGGACCCGGCCTTCCTCGTCGAGCGCCAGTACGCACACCGACCCGGGGTGGACCTGGTAGTCACGACGCACCACCGACCGGTCGGGCATCCGTACCTGCTCGGAACGGACCGCCGTCTTCGCCCCCTCGAACGGCGTCCGGGAGGCGATGACCTCCCACGATTCCTGTGTGTCTGCGATGCCCATGAGCAGTACCTTCCCGAGAACGTGACAGCCGGGGCACGATCCGTGCCCCGGCTGTCTACGTTATGCGGTCAAGCCGTCACTTGGCCGACTGCTGGCGCTCCACCGCGGCCTTGATCAGGCCCGCGAAGAGCGGGTGCGGGCGCGTCGGGCGCGAGCGCAGCTCCGGGTGGGCCTGGGTGGCCACCAGGTAGGGGTGCACCTCGCGCGGGTACTCGACGTACTCGACGAGCTTGTTGTCCGGGGAGGTGCCGGAGAAGACGAGGCCCGCCTTCTTCTCCAGTTCGCTGCGGTAGGCGTTGTTGACCTCGTAGCGGTGACGGTGGCGCTCGTCCACGTACGCCTGGTCGCCGTAGACCTCGCGCACGATCGAGCCCTCGGCGAGCTTCGCCGGGTACATGCCCAGGCGCATGGTGCCGCCCAGGTCGCCCGCGCCCTCGACGAAGGCCAGCTGCTCCTCCATGGTCGAGATGACCGGGTGCGGGGTGGAGGCGTCGAACTCGGTGGAATTGGCGTCCTCGATGCCGGCGAGGTTGCGCGCGGCCTCGATGACCACGCACTGCAGGCCCAGGCACAGGCCGAGCAGCGGGATCTTGTTCTCGCGGGCGTAGGTGATCGCGCCGACCTTGCCGTTGACACCGCGGTCGCCGAAGCCGCCGGGCACGCAGATCGCGTCCACGTCGTCGAGCTGCGCCGCGGCACCGGCCGGGGTCTTGCAGTCGTCGGAGGTGACCCACTTGATCTGCACGCGGGCCTTGTTGGCGAAACCGCCGGCGCGCAGCGCCTCGGTCACCGACAGGTACGCGTCGGGCAGGTCGATGTACTTGCCGACGAGCGCGACCTTGACCTCGTGGTCGGGGTTGTGGACGCGGTCCAGCAGGTCCTCCCAGACGGTCCAGTCCACGTCGCGGAACGGCAGGTCGAGCTTGCGGACGACGTACGCGTCGAGGCCCTCGGTGTGCAGCACCTTCGGGATGTCGTAGATCGACTTGGCGTCGATCGCCGCGACGACGGCCGCCTCGTCCACGTCGCACATGAGCGAGATCTTGCGCTTGATGGAGGTGGGGACCTCGCGGTCGGCGCGCAGCACGATCGCGTCGGGCTGGATGCCGATGTTGCGCAGGGCCGCGACCGAGTGCTGGGTCGGCTTGGTCTTCAGCTCGCCGGAGGGGCCGATGTAGGGCAGCAGCGAGATGTGCACGACGAACACGTTGTCGCGGCCGACCTCGTGGCGGACCTGGCGGACGGTCTCCAGGAACGGCAGCGACTCGATGTCGCCGACGGTGCCGCCGACTTCGGTGATGACGACGTCGACGTCGTCGGTCGCCATGCGGCGGATGCGGTGCTTGATCTCGTTGGTGATGTGCGGGATGACCTGCACGGTGTCACCGAGGTACTCGCCGCGCCGCTCCTTGGCGATGACCGTCGAGTAGACCTGACCGGTGGTGACGTTGGCCGAGCCGTCGAGGTCGACGTCGAGGAAGCGCTCGTAGTGACCGATGTCCAGGTCGGTCTCGGCGCCGTCGTTGGTGACGAACACCTCGCCGTGCTGGAACGGGTTCATCGTGCCCGGGTCGACGTTCAGGTACGGGTCGAGCTTCTGCATCGTGACCCGCAGGCCGCGCGCCTTGAGCAGGGCACCCAGGCTGGAGGCCGTCAGGCCCTTGCCGAGGGAGGAAGCGACACCCCCGGTGACGAAGATGTGCTTGGTCGTCATGGATTTGGGCGGCATCGCCAAGAGGGGGCTCCCGTGGTCGCGAAGTGAGGTGCGTCCGGCGCCGGCCACCGTCGAACCGGAGGGTCTCAGGGGGCGCCGAAGCTGCGGTTTCGGGGCTCCTGATTCGCACAGGCAGACCACCGGTCCACGGGGTACCAGCCTATCAGCGCCCGGGCCGGTCCGCCTCCGGCCACGCGGCGCTACGGCCCCTCGACCCTGCGCCACCACCGCGCCGCGGCCGGTCACGCCGGCTTTCGCCCAGGTCACCCGTTTGGTCGACCCACATTGTTCCGGGTCTTAAGGAGATCACTAGGGTGCCGTCATATCCTGCTCGAATATCGCTTCACATCGCCGCCGAGCAGTCCGACATACGGCGCCACCCGGCCGTATCCGGAATCATGAGCTCAGTGCGGGGATCCACACCCACGGGAGACCGCGCAACCGCGCAATGCAAGCGCCCTTCGGGGCGGACGTGGCCGTTCGACTGGAGATGCAACGTGTCCGGGCGCATCGAGGATTACGCACTGATCGGGGACATGCAGACCGCCGCGCTGGTCTGCCGGGACGGATCGGTGGACTGGCTGTGTCTGCCGCGTTTCGACTCCCATGCCATCTTCGCGAGCATCCTCGGTACCGAGGATCACGGCTTCTGGCGTATCGGCCCGGCCTTGCCCGGAGGCGACGGAGCCCTGCGCGCCGACCGCCGCCGCTACCGGGGCGACTCGCTGATCCTGGAATCGGAGTGGGACACACCGCGCGGTACGGTCCGCGTGATCGACTTCATGCCGCCCCGCGAGGACCACGCCCCGCAACTCATCCGCATCGTGGAGGGCGTCAGCGGGCGCGTCCCGATGCGCTCGACGCTGCGCATGCGGTTCAGCTACGGGCGGGTCGTCCCCTGGGTGCACAAGGTGGACGGGCGCACCGTCGCCGTCGCCGGCCCGGACTCGGTCTGGCTGGACACCGACGCCCAGACGTACGGCAAGGACCTGACGACCTACTCCGACTTCACCGTCGGCCCGGGTGACCAGGTGGCCTTCTGCATCAGCTGGCAGCCCTCCCACAAGAGCGCCCCGGAGGCTCCCGACGCTCCGGGGGCCCTGGAGGCGACCACCGCGTTCTGGCGCGAATGGGTCGACCACTGCACGTACCACGGCCCTTACCGCGAGGCGGTGGTCCGCTCCCTGATCACCCTCAAGGCGCTCACGTACGGCCCCACCGGTGGCATCGTCGCCGCGCCCACCACCTCCCTGCCGGAGGAGATCGGCGGGGTCCGCAACTGGGACTACCGCTACACCTGGCTGCGCGACGCCGCCATCACCCTCTCCTCGCTGCTGCGCACCGGCTACCGCGAGGAGGCCCAGGCCTGGCGCGAGTGGCTGCTGCGCGCGGTCGCGGGCGACCCGGAGAACCTGCAGATCATGTACGGGATCGCCGGCGAACGGGAGCTCGGCGAGACCGAGCTGGATTGGCTGCCGGGGTACGAGAACTCCCGCCCGGTCAGGGTCGGCAACGGCGCCGCGCACCAGCTCCAGCTGGACGTGTACGGCGAGGTCACCGAGGCCCTGCACCTGGGCCACATGACGGGTCTGGCCCGCAACGACTACGCCTCGGTGCTCCAGCTGAAGCTGATCCGCTACCTGGAGGCCCATTGGGACCAGCCGGACGAGGGCATCTGGGAAGTGCGCGGCCCGCGCCGCCACTTCGTGCACTCGAAGGTGATGGCCTGGGTGGCCGTGGACCGGACGATCAAGCTGATCGAGAGCGGGGACGCGGACGGCCCGCTGGATCGGTGGCGCGAGCTGCGCGACGAGATCCACCAGGACGTGTGCGAGAAGGGCTACGACAAGGAACGCAACACCTTCACCCAGTCCTACGGGTCGAGGGAGCTGGACGCCTCCCTGCTGCTGATTCCGCAGATGGGCTTCCTGCCGCCGGACGACAAGCGGGTCATCGGCACCATCGAGGCGATCCAGCGCGAGCTGTCCACGTCCGACGGGTTCATCCTGCGCTATCCGACGACCGGCGAGGAGGCCGGCGTGGACGGTCTGGAGGGCGACGAGGGGGCCTTCCTCGCCTGCTCGTTCTGGATGGCCGACGACCTGGCGATGATCGGCCGGGTCGACGAGGCCCGCAACCTCTTCGAGAAGCTGCTGTCGCTCCGCAACGACTTGGGGCTGCTGGCGGAGGAGTGGGACCCGAGGCTCCAGCGGCAGGTCGGCAACTTCCCGCAGGCGTTCAGCCACGTCCCCCTCATCGACACGGCCCTGCGGCTGACGGCGAGCGGGGCGTACGGGGGCTGACCCGGCGGGACCCGGCGGGACCCCGCCGGCCGCTCCGCCGCGCCCGGCAGGAGGTGTCCGCCTACGCTGGAATGGTCGTACGCCAAGCCTCCGGAAGGACGGCAGCCATGGCACCCCTGTCAAAGGCCGGCACGGCCCTCGCCGCGCTCCGCGAGGATCTGGCCGGCGAGGTGTTCGCCCCGGGCGATCCGGGATACGACGGGGCCCGGACCATCTTCAACGCGATGATCGACCGCAGGCCCGCCGTCGTCGCCCAGTGCGAGAGCGTGGCGGACGTCGTCACGGCCGTGCGCTTCGCCAGGGACCTGGACCTGCACGTCGCCGTGCGCGGCGGCGGCCACAGCGTCGCCGGGATGTCCCTCAACGACGGCGGCGTGGTCGTGGACCTGCGCCGGATGCACGAGGTGAGCGTCCACCCGGCGGCCAAGGCGGTACGGGTCGGGGGCGGGGCCGTGATGAGCCACCTGGACCGGGCCTGCCAGCCGTACGGGCTGGCCACCACCGGCGGCCGGGCCTCCACCACGGGCGTGGGGGGCTACGTGCTGGGCGGCGGTACCGGCTGGGTGGACCGGAAGTTCGGGCTGGCCATCGACAACCTGCTGGGCGTGGAACTGGTGACGGCGGACGGCTCGGTCGTGGAGGCGACGGCGGAGGAGAACCCCGAGCTGTTCTGGGCCCTGCACGGCGGCGGCGGGAACTTCGGCATCGCCACCTCGCTGACCCTGCGCCTGCACGAACTGCCGGTGTTCTCCGTAGCCATGGTGTTGGCCCTGCCCGAGCACGGGCCCGAACTGGCCCGCGCCTACCGCGACATCATCGAGAACGGTCCCGACGACGCAGCCGGCGGCGTCATCTACATGACCGGCCCGCCGGCGGAGTTCGTCCCCCCGCACCTGGTCGGCACGCTCCTGATCGGCGCGCTGATCACCTACACCGGCCCCGAGGAGGAGGTCCGCGCGCTCGCACAGCCGCTGTTGTCCGTCCCGCACGAAGTGGAGATGGTCACCGCGCTGCCGTACGCGGACTTCCAGTGCCAGTTCGACGACCCTCCCGACCTGCGCAACTACTGGTCGGCGGAGTACCTCACCGGGGCCCCGGACGAGCTGCTGGACGTGTTCTGCGCCCGCGCGGACAGCATGCCGGTGCCGTCGGGCTGCCAACACGTGCTCTTCCCCCAGGGCGGCGCCATCGCCGCGGGCCCGGCCGAGTGGCCGGTCCCGTACCGTGACGCGCCCTGGGTCGTCCACCCGTTCGGCATCTGGGAGGACCCGGCCGACGACGAACGGGCCATCCGCTGGGTCAAGGACGTCCGCGCCGACGTACAGCCGTGGAGCACCGGGGCGGTCTACCTGAACTTCACCGGTGACGAGGGTCCCGAACGCCTGGTGGCGGGCTTCGGCGCCGAGAACCTGGCCCGGCTGGGCGCGGTGAAGCAGATGTACGACCCGGACAACGTCTTCCGCTTCAACCACAACATCAAGCCCGCCTGAGCGACAGGGTCAGCTGAGGGCGGCGATCACCTCGCGCGCCGCCCGCTCCCCCTCGGTGGCCCCGCCTTCCATGAAGCCCTGGAAGTCGTAGCTGCAGTGCTCGCCGCCGATGTGGATCCGACCCTGCGCGGTGCCCTCGTACTTGGCGTACCGGTGCAGGTAGCCGACCGGCCAGTACGAGTACGCGCCGAGTGAGTACGGGTTGCGGTGCCAGGCGGACAACTGCGCCCGCCCGTTCCAGACGGCCTTGGTGCCCGGGAAGAAGGCGTCCACTCCGGTCAGCACGCGGCCGGCGAGGGAGCGTACGTACGGATCGGACTCGGTGGCGAACGGGGTGGCCGGGGTGAGCGCCCCGGCCAGGCTGCCGCCGCCGTACTGGAGCAGGATGCCCCCGTTGCCCGGCTGGACCTTGGTGGTGTCCCAGGTCTGCTGGACGTCCGAGTCGGTGAAGCAGTCGCCGGCGGAGACCCCGGGCCAGGGGCCGGTGCCGCGCCAGGGCCGGGCGGTGAACTGCATGTTGAGCTTGGTGCAGAAGCCCATCCGGGCGTCGCGCAACAGGTTCTTCATCAGCGGGTCGAAGCCGGCGCCGGAGAGGTCGATGCGCTGGAGGATCGGCAGCGGCAGGCACAGGACGGTGTGGTCGGCGACCACCGTCCGCGTCGCGCCGGCGTCGTTGAAGGTCAGCGTCTGCGTGCCGTCGGAGGCCACGCGCACGGCGACCAGTTCGCGGCCCATCACGAGCGAACCGGCGGGCAGGGCCTGGGCGATGGCGTTCGGTAGCTGGTCGTTGCCGCCGGTGATGTGGTAGCGCTCGTTGGACAGGCCCCAGACGTTGAAGTTGCCCGGGTTGGGCTGGTAGCCCATCAGCAGGACCAGGGCGAGCGCGGACTGCTGGTCGGTGTCCGCCCCGTACTCGACGTTGTAGGCGACGTCGATGAAGCGGCCGAGCTGCGAGCCGTGGCCGCCGGGGATCCGGGTCTCGATCCATTCGTACAGCGTCATGTCGTCGAGGGCGGTGCCGGCCGGGGTGGAGGAGTTCCAGGAGACCTCGCCGGCCTCCTGGAGGTCGCGGTGCAGCGCTTGGTAGACGGCCTTGAAGTCCTCGTCGGCCTGGGCGCGCGAGTAGTAGACCCCGTTGAACCAGAGGACTTCCTCGGCCCCGTTGGGACCGCCGCCGAGGAAGTCCTCGGTGGGCAGGTTGAAGCGGCGGCACAGTTCGAGGATCTTCTTGTGGCTGGTGTCGATCAGCTCGCCGCCGATCTCGGAGGTCTGCCCGTACGCCCAGTGGGTGCGCTGGGACCACATGCGGCCCCCGACCCGGCTCGGATTGGCCTCGTACAGGGTGCAGTCCACCCCGGCGTCCCGGAGGGTGAGGGCTGCGGTGAGCCCGGAGATGCCGGCGCCGACGACGGCGACGCGGGCGGGGGTCACGGGCTTGGGGGCGGGGGCCGTTTCGACCGCACGGGCGGTCGCGGAGGAGGCCAGGGCGCTGCCGAGGCCGAGCGCGGCGGCCCGGCCGAGCAGTTGACGGCGGCCGAGACCGCGGACCTCGGCGACCGGCAGGGCGAGCCGGCGGGCAGCGGCGTGCTCGGCGGCCAGGCGCTGGAGCGCGTGCATCAGGGGCGTACGGGCCATGGCGGCGGCTCCTTCTCAGACGTTCGCGGCGGACGGGGCGGAGGGCGCGGGCGGGGCGGAGGGCGCGGGTTCTTCGGCGCGTTCGGCGGAGTCCTCCAGGACGACGCGGCCGATGATCTCGTAGCGCTCGGGGGCCTTGTACTTCAGCCAGAGTCCGAGCCCCAGCCCGCCGAAGAACACGACTCCCACGATCCACGGGATCAGCGTGAAGAAGAACGAATCGGCGGCGAGGCCGGCCGCGGTCTTCATGTTGACCAGCAGCAGCACGACCACGGCGGTCATGCCGAACCCTCCGAGCAGCGGCGCCGTGAACGTGCGGAACCAGTGCCGGTCCTCCGGGTGGTTCTTGCGGAAGTAGCCGATCACGGCGAAGGAGCACAGGGTCTGGACGATGAGGATCGCCATCGTGCCGAGGATCGCGAGCAGCGTGTACAGGTGGATGTACGGGTCCTGCCCCGTCAACCAGAACAGCGCGACCAGAGCGGTGGCGATGGCGGTCTGGACGACGGAGGAGAGGTACGGCGAGCCGTGCTTGGCGTGCGTCCGACCGAGCGCCGGGTGCAGGAAGCCCTCGCGGCCGATGGCGTACAGGTAGCGGGCGGCGCACTGGTGGAAGGCCATGCCGCAGGCGAAGGAGCCGGTCAGCAGCAGCCACTGGAACGCGTCGACGGCCCAGGCGCCGATGAAGGTCCGGGTGGGGGCGAAGAAGAGGTCGAGGGGGCTGGTGGAGGCGGACAGCGCGACGGACTCGGCCAGACCGTTGCCCGCGATGGTCATCCACGAGACGTAGATGTAGAAGAGGCCGACGCCCACCACGGAGATCAGGGTGGCCCGCGGGATCACCCGCTTCGGATCGCGGGACTCCTCCCCGTACATCGCGGTGGACTCGAAGCCGACCCAGGACCAGAAGGCGAAGAAGAGGCCGAGGCCGGCGGAGGTGCCGGTGAACGCGTGCTTGGGGTTGACGGGCTCGACCGGGATGCCGTCGGGGCCGCCGCCCGCGATCAGGACGGCGGTGGCGACGGCGAACAGGACGGCGATCTCGGCCACGAGCATGACGCCGAGCGCCTTGGCTGTGAGGTTGATGTCGAAGTGCGCGAGGGCCGCGGTGACGGCGAGCATCCCGGCCGCGTAGACGATCCAGGGCAGGTCGACGCCGAGCTGGTCGTGGACGGTGGTCTTGGCGAAGTAGGAGAAGACACCGACGATCGAGGCCTCGAAGACGATGTAGGCGAGGACCGCGAGCATGCCGGAGGCCATGCCGGCGATCCGGCCGAGGCCGTGCGAGATGTAGCCGTAGAAGGCGCCGGCGGCGGTGATCCGCTTGGCCATGGCGACGTAGCCGACGGCGAAGACGGTCAGGACGACGGTGGCGAAGAGGTAGCCGGCCGGGGCTCCGGTGCCGTTGCCGAAACCGACCGCGATCGGAAGGTTGCCGGTCATGGCGGTGATGGGCGCCGCGGTGGCGACGGCCATGAACACGACGCCGACGAGGCCGACGGAGTTGGCCTTCAACCGGTGGACCTGCGGGGCCTGAGGGCTTCGTGGTGCGTCGGGTCCTCTGCCGGTGGTACCTACGCTCATGGCGACCTCGTTCCTGTCGGGAGGGGCGCCACTCAACCCGTACGTGACGCAGACCACAATCGGCACGCGGTCCGATAATCTCCTTGCAGAGCAGACGAGTTGTCGGGCCGGACGGGGGCATATCGGGCCCCGTAACCGCCCGGTGATGTGCGGGGAACAAGGTGGCCGGTAGCGTCCCGCGCTATGGACAACCAGGGCGGGATCACCGTTCAGCGGGCACTGGAGCTCCCCGGACTGCGCAGCGGACTACCGGAGGTGGTGGCCTGCGCCGACCGCCTCGGACGGACCGTCCGCTGGGTGCACGCGGGCGAGGTGCCGAACATCGCGTCCCTGCTCAAGGGCGGGGAACTGCTGCTGACCACGGGACTGGGCCTCGGCACCCGACCCGCCGAGCAACGTGCCTTCGTACGCCGCCTCGCGGACCGGGGGATCGCCGCGCTGGTGGTCGAGCTGGGCCCGCGCTTCACCAGGCTCCCCGCGACGTTGGTCGAAACGGCGCGGGCGGCGGGGCTGCCGCTGGTCCAACTCCACCGGGAGGTCCCCTTCGTCGCGGTGACGGAGGAGATCCACACCGAGATCGTCAACCACCACTACGCCCTGCTCCAGCGGGCCGAGGAGGTCCACCGGCGCTGCACCGAGGCGCTGCTGGGCGGCGGCGGCATCCCCCAGGTGCTGCGCATCCTGGCCGACTTCACGGGCAACCCGGTGTTCCTGGAGACCCCCGACGGCCAACTGCTGTACGCGGCCGGCCCGGCCTCCGGGGAGGCGGCGGCGGACCCGCTCCAGGTCTGGGAGGGCCTGCGGGGCCAGCGCCAGGCGGAACCTTCGGCCAACGCGGTGCTGGTCGACGTCCCCGGCGGCGGCCACGGCACGGGCTCGGTCCGTGCCCGGGTCGTCCTCCTGGCCGTCTCGGCCCCGCTCCTTCCCGTACACCGGATGGCGGCCGAGCGGACGGCGGGCGTACTGGCCGTCGTCCTGATGCAGGCACGTCAGGAAGAAGAGCTGGCGGCGCGCGGTCGCGGCGACTTCCTGACGGACCTGGCGGAGGGGCGCATCAGCGCCGAGGACGCCCCGGGGCAAGCCCGCGTCCTGGGCTTCAAGCCCGGGGCGGGACCGTTGCTCCCCGTCGTGATGCGCCTGTCCTCCGACCTCGGACCGTCCGGGAACTGGGCGGTCCTGGCCCGCGCGGTGCTGGAGGAGTTGTCCTCGGTCGGCGTACCGGTCCTCCTGGGCGTGCGCCCGGTGGAAGGGCGGGTGCCGCTCCTGGTCTCGCTGCGGAACGAATCGGAGCGCACGGCAGTGGCCGACCGGGTCGCGGCGGCGTTGCGGGCGGGCGTGGAACGAGCCGGCCTCGACCGGGCGGCGGCCCCGCCGGCGGTGGTGGTCGGCGTCGCGGGCGGCTGGGCGGCGGCGTCCTCGGGGCTGCGTCACGCGGCGGAGACCGCCACGGCGGCCCACGGCCTCCCCGCCCGCGCCTGGTACGACGCCCGGCGGCTGGACATCGACCTGCTGCTGTGGCGGCTGCGCGAACACCCCGACCTGGCGGCCTTCGTGGACCGCGCGATCGGTCCCCTGCGCGTACACGACACCACTTCCCGGCCGCCGCTCCTGCCCACCCTGGAGACGTACCTGGCGCACGCCGGCCGCAAGGCGGAGACGGCGCGCGAGCTCCACCTCAACCGCCAGACCCTCTACAACCGTCTGGCCCGCATCGCGGAGCTCCTCGGCACGGACCTGGACGACCCGGAGACGGTCCTCTCCCTCAGCCTGGCCCTCCGCGCCCGCCGCCACGTCTCCCCTGCCTGACGCGCCGCTCGCTCGCACGCCTCGGCGCCGGCGGCGCGCAGCGACTAACGGCGCTGGCGTTCCATCAGTTCGTCGTACACCGACAGGATCTGCGCCACCGTGTCGTCCTCCGACGGCCAGGTCGCCGCCTGTACCCGCCCCGCCTCGGCCAGCGCGGCCCTCCGCGCCGGGTCCGCCAGCAGGTCCGCCACCGCCGAAGCCAGCGCCCCCGGATCCCCGTACGGAACCAGCACCCCCGCCTGCCCGACCAGCTCCGGCACGCCCCCGACCGCCGTGGCGACCAGGGGCACGCCCGCCCGCAGCGCCTCCTGCGCCAGCATCGAGCGCGCCTCCCACCGGCTCGTCAGCACCGCCAGGTCCGCCGCCGCCAGCAGTTGTGCCGCATCCCGGCGGCGCCCCAGCAGGCGCACCGGCAGACCCTCCGCCTCGATCCGCCGGGTCAGCTCTGCGCGCTGTGGGCCCTCCCCCGCGATCACCACCAGCGGTACCGGGTCGAGTACGCGCCACGCCCGCGCCGCGTCCAGCAGCAGGGAGTACCCCCGGCGTTCCACCAAGCTCCCGACCGCGATCAGCAACGGCCGCTCCACCGCGCCCAGTTCTGCCCGCGTCTTGCCCGTGTCCGCTGTGGGGTCCGGGCCCGCCGGGCCCATCGGCACGGCCACCGGTGCCAGGCGTGCGTCCCGTGCGCCGCGCGCCCGCGCCAGGTCCACCTGCTCCGAGGAGGCGCCGAGGACCACCGCTGCGGCCCGCGCCACACGCCGCTCCAGTACCCGGCCCAGCCGTCCGAACGCCCCTTCGACCGTCGGCCCGCCGCCGTTCCAGGTCACCACGAGCGGTACCCGGCGCCCCCGCAAGGCCAGTGCGGCCCGCATCCCGGCCCGCACGCCGTGCGCGTGCACCACGTCCGCCCCGGCGCACACGGTGCGCAGCGCACTCACCGCGTCAGGGGTGAACTGCGCCCCGGCGCCGGTGAAGTCGTACTCGCCCTCCGCTTCGACGGGCGCGCACACCGTCACCCGCACCCCGCGTGCGGCGAGCCCGGTCGTGAGCGACCGGACGTGCGCGCTGCTGCCCGTGCCGGCGCCGCCGAGCACTTGGACGGTGCGTAGCGGCGGTCCCCCGTACGGCTGCGCGGGGACCGGGATCGAGACCGGGGAGCTGCTCACGGGCCGAAGCTCCAGGGTGAGGGAGGCAGAGACTCCGCCCAGGATGCCAGTCCGCACGCGCGTTCCGGGACCATACGGGTGCGGATCCCGCAGGAGATACCGCGACACACCCCCGAGCCTCACTCACACGGCGTAGCGCGCGTCACCCCGGCGTATCCGAAGAGGGCCCGGAACGTCACCGTCCCGGGCCCTCTTCGACTGCCTCATGGCCGCCCCCGTCGTGCGCCCGCCAGTGCTGCGGTCGGAAAGGTTCACCGGCCACAGCACTAGGCGTCCGCGCGCGCCGCCGCCAGTAGTTCTTCGGCGTGCGCCCGCGCAGAGGCCGAGTCCTCGTGCCCCGCCAGCATGCGGGACAGTTCGCGGATGCGGGCCTCGCCCTCCAGGACGGTGACACCGCTCCTCGTCACCGATCCGTCGTTGGTCTTCTCCACCAGCAGTTGCCGGTCCGCGAAGGCTGCCACCTGCGGCAGGTGCGTGACGACCACGACCTGCGCCGACTTGGCCAGCTTCGCGAGCCGTCGCCCGACCTCGACCGCCGCCTTGCCGCCGACGCCCGCGTCGACCTCGTCGAAGAGGTAGGTCGGCACCGGGTCGGAGCCCGCGAACACGACCTCCACCGCGAGCATGACGCGTGACAGTTCACCGCCCGAGGCGCCCTTGGCGATCGGCCGCGGCTGGGCTCCCGGGTGCGGGGCCAACAGCAGTTCGACCTCGTCCGTGCCCGAGGGCCCGTACGCGACGGGACGGCCGTTCACCTCCACGCCGTCGGGGTCCTCCACCTGCCGGATGTCGATCGTCACCCGCGCGTGCGGCATCGCCAGCGACGCCAACTCCTGGGTCACCGCCGACGCGAACCGCGTCGCCGCCTCCACCCGGGCGTCCGTCAGCGCCTGAGCCAGCAGCGACAGTTCGGCCTGCAGCCCGTCCCGCTCGGCGGTGAGCTCCGTGATCCGCTCGTCGTCGCCGTCCAGCTCCAGCAGCCGCGCCGAACTGCGCTCGGCCCACTCCAGCACGGAGTCGATCGAGTCGCCGTACTTGCGCGTCAGTTGGGTCAGGGCCGCCCGCCGTTCCTCCACCGCGGCCAGTCGCAGCGGATCGGCGTCCAGGTCGTCGGCGTAGCCGGCCAGCTCTCCGGCCACGTCGGCCAGCAGGATCCCGAGCTCCCCGATCCGCTCCGCGAGCACGCCGAGGGCCGCATCGTGCGACCGTACGGATTCCAGGGCCCGGTGTGCGCCGGCGACGAGCGTGTTCGCGTCGACGCCCTCCGGGTCCTCGACGTCGCCGGCGAGCGCCGCGTGCGCGAGCTGTGCCGCGGAGGCCAGGGACTCGGCGTGGCCGAGCCGCTCGGCCTCGGCCGCCAGCTCCACGTCCTCGCCGGCCAGCGGCTCCACGGCCGCGATCTCCTCCAGGCCGAAGCGCAGCAGGTCGGCCTCCTGGGCCCGCTCCCGGGCCCGGGTGGTGATCTCGTCGAGTTCGACGGCCACCGCGCGCAGCCGCCGGTAGGCGGCCCCGTACTTCTCCAGCGGGACGGCGACCGCGTCCCCGGCGTACCGGTCGAGGGCCTGCCGTTGCCGCGCCGGCCGCAGCAGGCCCTGCTGGTCGGTCTGCCCGTGTACGGCGACCAGGTCGTCCGCGAGCTCGCCGAGCAGGCCGACGGGCACGGAGCGTCCGCCGACGTGGGCGCGGGAGCGCCCCTCGGCGGACACGGTCCGGCTGATCAGCAGGGCGCCGTCGTCGAGCTCGGCCCCGGCCTCCTCGGCACGAACGGCGGCGGGCGCGTCGGGGCGCATGACGATGCGGCCCTCCACGACCGCCGCCTTGGCCCCGATCCGTACCAGGGCCGGGTCGGCGCGACCGCCGAGCAGCAGGCCGAGGCTGGTGACCACCATCGTCTTGCCCGCGCCGGTCTCGCCGGTCACCGCGGTGAAACCGGGCGACAGCTCGACCACCGCGTCGTCGATGACCCCGAGCGACCGTATCCGCATCTCCTCAAGCACGGGACGACGATACCGAGGTTTCGCGGGTGCCATGTGACGTCACCCGTCGGGAGTCTCCCGAACGGATGTGCTATTGATGGGGCGCTCCGCGCCATCCCGACACCGGCAGCGCGAACTTCGCGACGAGCCGGTCCGTGAACGACGCGTGGTGCAGCCGGGCGAGGCGCACCGGCACCGCACCCCGCCGGACCTCCACCCGAGCCCCGGCCGGCAGCTCCAGCATCCGCCGCCCGTCGCACCACAGCACCCCGTGCGGAACCCCGGTCTGCACCTCCACCGCCAGCACCGAGTTCGGCGAGGTCACCAGCGGCTTCGCGAACAGCGCGTGGGCGCTGATCGGCACCATCAGCAGCGCCTCCACCTCCGGCCAGACCACCGGCCCGCCCGCGGAGAAGGCGTACGCGGTCGAGCCCGTCGGGGTCGCACAGACGATCCCGTCACAGCCGAAGCCGGACACCGGGCGTCCGTCGACCTCCAGCACCACCTCAAGCATCCGCTCGGGGGACACCTTCTGGACGGCGGCCTCGTTCAGCGCCCAGTCCCGGTGGACCACGTCGCCGTTCGTCCGGACGAGCACGTCGAGGGTCATCCGCTCCTCGACCTCGTACGCCCGCGTCACCACTCGGTCCACGACCTTGTCCAGGTCGTCCCGCTCGGCCTCCGCGAGGAACCCCACCCGGCCCAGGTTCACGCCCAGCATCGGCACCCCCGAGCCGCGCGCGAACTCCGCGCCGCGCAGCAGGGTCCCGTCGCCGCCCAGCACGATCAGCAGCTCACAGCCTTCCAGCACCTCGGGGGTGCACTCGCTGACCAGCTCCACCTCGGGCGGTAGCGGCAGGTCCCTCGCCTCGTACTCCACGACCCGCACGCCCAGCCCGCTCTTCAGCAGCCCCTGCACGACCAGTTCGGCGCTGCGGATGGCAGCGGGCCGCCCGGTGTGCGCGAGCAGGAAGACGGTGCGTCCCGTCGTAGAACCCGATGTAGCCGACGTATCCGATGTATCCGCTGAATCTGTCACTGCGGCCCCTCCGCCACTGCACGGTCAACATCCGCCGGGTCGAGTGCCGGTGCCCCCGCCCGCAGCCACAGAAAGTACTCGACGTTCCCCGACGGACCGGGCAGCGGACTCGCGGTCACCCCGAGCACGCCGAGCCCCAGCTTCGCCGCCTGCGCCGCCACCTCGCGCACGGCCTCCGCCCGCAGCTCCGGGCTGCGGACCACACCGCCGCTGCCGAGCCGGTCCTTGCCGACCTCGAACTGCGGTTTGACCATCAGCACCAGGTCCGCGTCCGGCGCGCAGCACCGCACCAGCGCGGGCAGCACCAGGCCGATCGAGATGAATGACAGGTCACCGACGACCAGATCCACCGGAGCGCCGTCGAGCTGCTCGACCGTCAGCTCGCGGACGTTCGTACGGTCCTTGACGGTGACCCTCTCGTCGCTCTGCAGCGACCAGGCGAGCTGCCCGTAGCCGACGTCCACGGCCATGACGTGGGCCACTCCCGCGCGCAGCAGGACGTCGGTGAACCCGCCGGTCGAGGCACCGGCGTCCAGGGCGCGGCGGCCCTCGACGACCAACCCCTGTGGCTGGAAGGCCGCCAGTGCCCCGGCCAGCTTGTGGCCGCCCCGGGACACGTAGTCGGGGTCGCTGTCGTCCTTCAGGACCACCAGGGCCGCGCTGGTCTCGACCTGGGTGGCCGCCTTGGTCGCGGTGGCGCCGCCCACGGTCACCCGGCCCGCGGCGATCAGCTGGGCGGCGTGCTCGCGCGAGCGGGCCATGCTGCGGCGTACCAGTTCGGCGTCCAGGCGGCGGCGTGCCACTCCTGCCACGTTCGGTTCAGCTCCTGTTTTCGTACGGTCCGGGGACGGGCGGTGCGTCCAGCGCGGTCAGCGCGTCGCGCAACCCCCTGTGCACATCCTCGTACACCGCGACGTGTCCGTCCGCCGTGAGGTGGTCGGCATCGGCCAGCCGCTCCAGTTGGGCGTCCACCCCGCCGTGGCCGGTGGGCGTGCGCACGAGGCCCAGCGGCTCGGGCCCGGCGGTCGCTTCCGCGGCGGTTCCCGCGGGGGCGTCCCGTACGTCCCGCCCCTCTGGCGCGTCCGGTACCTCCACCAACGCGTCGGTCATGTCGTCGGTCATGCCCCGACGCTACCTCGAACCACCCGGGCGACGGCGCACGGCTCTGCGGTACGGTCGAGATCACGATGGCTACGATCGAGGAGTGCCGAGCCGCACTCGACCACCTCTCCGGCAACTTTGCACGGGCCGACGGCGACGTGCGCGGCGCAGCTGCGCTCGACCGCTCCCTGAGCTGCCACATCACCGACCTGGACCGGACCTTCACCGGCCGCCTCGACGGCGGCCGGATCCGGGTGGACGCGGTGTCCCCGGGCCCGCCCTCCGCCAAGGCCGACATCCGGCTCGCGATGACCGGCGACGACCTGGTGGCGATGGTGGCGGGCGAGCTGAAGTTCGCCAAGGCCTGGGCCTCGGGCCGGGTCAAGCTGGAGGCCGGCTTCCGCGACCTGCTCCGGCTCAAGAACCTGCTGTGACCCGGCCGCCGCGGCTCGCCCCACGGCCTGACGTCACGCGCCGGGCCGGGACTCCACCGCGGCGCGGACTCCCGTCGGCCGTCCGGCCGGGGACTTGCGGGCCGCCGGGATGACCAGCGGCGTCCCCGTCTCCGGATCGTCGATGATCTGGCAGCGCAGCCCGAACACCTCCTCCACCAGCTCCGCGGTGACCACCTCGGCCGGCGGTCCCTCCGCCACGACCTCGCCGCCCCGCATCGCGATCAGGTGCGTGGCGTAGCGGGCCGCGTGATTGAGGTCGTGGAGCACGGCGACCAGGGTCCGCCCCTGGTGCTCGTGGAGTTCGGCGCACAGGTTCAGCACGTCGATCTGGTGCTGGATGTCCAGGTACGTGGTCGGCTCGTCCAGGAGCAGCAGCGGCGTCTGCTGCGCCAACGCCATCGCGATCCACACGCGCTGGCGCTGCCCGCCCGAGAGCTCGTCCACCGCCCGGTCCGCGAGCTCGGCGACCCCGGTCGAGGCCATGGACTCCAGGACGATCCGCTCGTCCTCGGGTGACCACTGCCGCAGCAGCCCCTGGTGCGGGTACCGGCCGCGCGAGACAAGGTCGGCGACGGTGATCCCGTCCGGGGCGATCGAGGACTGCGGCAGCAGGCCCAGGGTCTTGGCGACCTTCTTGGCCGGCATCGACCCGATGGCCTGCCCGTCCAGCAGGACCCGCCCGGCGGAGGGCTTCAGCATCCGCGACAGGGCGCGCAGCAGGGTGGACTTGCCGCAGGCGTTGGGCCCGACGATCACCGTGAAGGAGTGGTCGGGGATCTCCACCGACAGGTTCTCGGCGATGACCCGCTGCTCGTAGCCGAGGGTCACGTTCTGCGCGGTCAGCCGCTGCACGTGCGTACTCCTTGGGTTGCTCATACACGTCCCGCCCTGCGCTCGGTGACGAGCAGCCAGAGCAGGTAGACACCGCCGACCAGCCCGGTCACCACACCCACCGGCAGCTGGTCGGCGCCGAAGGCGCGCTGCGAGGCCCAGTCGGACACGAGCAGCAGGACGGAACCCATCAGCGCGCCGGTGAGCAGGTTCGACCCGGAGGAGCGGGTCAGGCGCCGGGCCAGCTGGGGCGCGGCCAGTGCGACGAAGGCGATGGGGCCGGCAGCCGCGGCGGCAGCGGTGGTCAGCAGCACCGCCGCCAGCATCAGCAGCATCCGCGTACGTTCCACCCGTACCCCGAGGGCGTACGCGGCGTCGTCGCCCATCTCCATCATCCGCAGGGCCCGCCCCTGCCCCAGGACCAGTGGGAAAAGCACCGCACAGGTCACGAGCAAGGGCCACACCTGGCTCCAGTCCCGGCCGGCGAGCGAGCCGGTCAGCCAGACCATCGCCCGAGTGGCCTCGACGAGCTGGGCCTTGGTCAGCAGGTAGTTGATGGCGGCGACGAGCATCGCGGAGGTACCGATGCCGACCAGCACCAGCCGGTAGCCGTGGATGCCCCGCTTGTACGACAGCACGTAGACGAGGATTCCGGCGAGCAGCCCGCCCACCAGAGCGCCCACCGCGACCGCGGTCGCACCGCCCTTGAACAGGACGATCACGGTGAGCGCGCCGACCGCCGAGCCGTACCCGAAGCCGAGCAGGTCCGGGGAGCCGAGCGGGTTGCGGGAGACGGACTGGAAGACTGCCCCTGACATGCCGAGGGACGCACCGACCAGCAGGCCGACCAGCACCCGCGGCAACCGGAGGTCGTTGACGATGAAGTCGTGCGCGGGAGTGCCGTTGCCCCACAGGGTCTGCACGACGTCCCACGGCGCGATCTCGAAGTCGCCGGTGCCGATGAGGACCACGGACATCACCAGCGCGGCGACGGCGAGCAGCAACCCGATCGCCAGCGCACGCGGCTCCACCCGCAGGGACAGTCCGCCGGGGCCGCGCAGGGGACGGGACGCGGGCTTGTCCGCCCGGAGTTCGACGGTCAAAGCTGGGCCATCCTCTTGCGCCGGACCAGGTGGATGAAGACGGGGCCGCCGATCACCGCGGTGACGATGCCCACCTGGAGCTCGGCGGGCCGGGTGACGACCCGGCCGATGACGTCCGCACCCAGTAGCAGAGCGGGTGAGAGGACCGCCGAATAGGCGAGCACCCATCGCATGTCGGGCCCGGTGACGATCCTCGCCAGGTGCGGGATCATCAGCCCGATGAAGACGATCGGCCCGCAGGCCGCGGTGGCCGCCCCGCACAGCAGCGTGATGGCGACCACGGCGCCGATCCGGGTCCGCGCCAGGTGGGCGCCGAGGGCCCGCGCGGTGTCGTCGCCCATGGCCATCGCGTTCAGCGGCCGGCCCAGCGACAGGGCGATCACCGCGCCCACCAGCAGGAAGGGCGCCACGTGGCGGACGGTGTCCATGGTGGCCGAGGCCAGGGAACCCACCGTCCAGAAGCGCAGCTTGTCCAGCGCCTTGGTGTCCATCAGCTGTACGGCGTTGATGTAGCCGACCAGGGCCGCGCTGGCCGCCGTACCCGCGAGCGCGAGGCGCACCGGTGTCGCACTGCGGCTGCCGCCGAGCACGTAGACCACGACGGAGACGACGGCGGCGCCGAGGAAGGCCCACCACACGAACTCGCTGAGGGAGGAGGCCCCGAGGAAGCTGATCGCCGAGACCACGGCGGCCGCGGCGCCCGCATTGACGCCGAGGATGCCGGGCTCGGCCAGCGGATTGCGGGTCAGCGCCTGCATCACCGCACCGGAGAGGCCGAGTCCGAGCCCGACCATCAGCCCGAGGAGGGTCCGCGGAACCCGCAGATCGCGCACCACCACGTCGGACGGGGTTCCCGCGTAGTGGAACAGACCGTGCCAAACCTGGTCGAGGGGCATCTGTTTGGCGCCCACGGCGATGCTCGCCACCGCAATCAGGGCCAGCACCGCGAGGGCACCGAGCAACCCGACGAGGCGCGCCGCTTGCCGTGGGCGGACGGCGGCGACCGGCGCCGCGCTCGGTTCGGGGGGACTCTCGACCAACACGAAAGTTAGGTTAGCCTACCCTCCACCCATATTTTGCTCAGAGCCCGATCCTGGCCAGCGCCTTCCCCGCGTCCAACGTGCAGGAGCCATCGCCCGCCTGGGTCCAGGCCGCCGCGCACAGCGCCCGCAGCCCGTCGATCGGATCGCCCTCGCCCCGCAACTCCAGTACGTCCGCCATCACGAGCGCGGTCCAGCCCCCGCACCGGAAGCAGCCCTCCCCGTCCTCGGCCACCTCCGGCTGCCCCGTCAGCAGTCCGCGCAGATCACGGTCCACATAGGTCGGCCGGTGCTTCGGCTCGGCCCGCAGCAACCGTGCCGCGTCCGTCACCCCGGTCAGCACCAACAGCGAGTCCACCTCCCCGTTGGTGGCCCCCTCGATGTCCGTGTCCAGTCGGTCCCCGACCACCAGCGGGCGCTCCGCCCCGGTCCGCAGCACCGTCTCCCGGTGCATCGGGGGCAACGGCTTCCCCGCCACCTGCGGTTCCGCGCCCGTGGCGATCCGTACGACCTCCACCGCGGCCCCGTTCCCGGGACCGATCCCCCGCGCTCCCGGAATCGTCAGGTCGGTGTTGGAGGCGTACCACGGCACCCCGCGATTGATCGCGTACGAGGCCTCCGCAAAGCGCGCCCACGGCAGGTCGGGCCCGCCGTACCCCTGGGCAACCGCTGCCAGCCCCTCCTCGTCGGCCGACTCCACCGGCACCAGGCCCCGCTCGCGCAATGCCACCCGCAGCCCCTCGCCGCCGATCACCAACACCTTCGACCCCGGTTCCACCTGTTCCGAGATCAGCCGGGCCACGGCCTGCGCCGAGGTGATCACCTCACCGGGTTCGGTCGGAATGCCCAGCTCGCCCAGGTGCTCGGCCACGGCGTCCGGAGTCCGCAGCGCGTTGTTCGTGACGTACGCGAGGTGCATCCCGTCGGCCCGGGCCGCGGCCAGCGACTCCACCGCGTACGGGATGGCCTCACCACCCGCGTACACGACACCGTCCAGGTCCAGCAGGGCCGTGTCGTACGCCTGGTGCAGGCTGCGCTCGCTGCCCGCCGGACTGGTCCTGCTCTGCCGGGTCATTCCGTCGGCTCCCTATCCGCTCGATCCTCGACCGAACTCGACTGCATGTGTCCTGCGGTCTTCCTCACCCGATCATCCCGCATCGCGAGACGCGTCTTACCATGCACCAATGACCACAACTGGTACTGCGGACGACGGGCTGCGCCTCATTCCCTTCCACGGACTGCGCTACGTCCCGGAGCGCGTCGGCAGCCTGGCCGCCGTCACCTCACCGCCGTACGACGTGGTCGTGCGCCCCGACGGAGTCGACCACCTCGAATCCGCCGACCCGCACAACATCGTCCGCCTGATCCTCCCCCAGGCCGACAGCCCCGAGGCACGCAACGAGCAGGCCGCACACACCCTGCGCGACTGGCTCTCCCGGGGCATCCTCAGCGCCGACCCCGAACCGGCGCTCTACGTCTACGAGCAGCGCAAGGGCGGCCTGCTCCAGCGCGGCCTGATCGGCGCCCTCGCCCTGTCGAAGGCCGACGCCGGTATCGTCCTGCCGCACGAGGACGTCATGCCGCACGTGGTCACCGACCGGGCCGGCCTGATGCGGGCCACGTCCGCCAACCTCGAACCCCTCCTGCTCACCTACCGCGGCGACGACGCCGAGCTCGGCGCCGCGGAGGTCGTCGAGCGGACCTCCCGGCGCACGCCCCTGCTGTCCACCACCACCGAGGACGGCTTCCAGCACCGGCTCTGGGCCGTCACGGACCCCGCCGACCTGACCGCGGTCACCGCCGGCCTCGCGCACCACCAGGCCCTCATCGCCGACGGCCACCACCGCTGGGCGACGTACCTGCGCCTCCAGGAAGAACACCGGTCCCCCACCCCGTGGGACTTCGGCCTGGTCCTCCTCGTCGACACGGCCCGGTACCCGCTCCAGGTCCGCGCCATCCACCGGATGCTGCGCCGCCTCCCGGTGGCGGACGCCCTGTCCGCGGTCACGGGCCACTTCCGGGTCCGCCCGGTGGACGGCCCGCTGCCGCTCGCCATGGAGGCCCTCGCGGACGCCTCGGAACGGGGCAACGCCTTCCTCCTGGCCGGTGACGGCACCTTCCACCTGGTGACCGACCCCGATCTGGACCTCCTCGAACGCACCGTGCGCCGCGACCGCCCCGAGGCCTGGCGCCGCCTGGACGCGACCGTGCTCCACGCGACCCTGCTCGACGCCCTGTGGCAGATCCCCGACACCCCCGACCAGATCACGTACATCCACGACGCAGCCGCCACCGTCGCCATGGCCCAGCGCCACGGCGGCACCGCGGTCCTGTTGCACCCGGTACGGGAGGAAGTCGTCCGGGACCTGGCCCGCCAAGGCGTCACGATGCCCCGCAAGTCGACCTCCTTCGGGCCGAAGCCGGCCACGGGCCTGGTCCTGCGCAGCCTGGACTGACCGCCTCCCGGGCCGGGCCCGGACATGAGGAAGGGCGGTACCCCCGGTGGGGTACCGCCCTTCCTCATGTCATCGCTCAGGCCTGGTCACGGCCCTGTTCCTGCTCGTCGTCCTCGTCCACGACGACGACCTCGTCGGTGACGTCGACGTCGGAGTCCGCCTCGGACGCCTCCAGGGGCTCGTACTCGTCGTCGTCCTCGTCGTAGTACTCGGCCTGGTCGGACGCGCGCTCGGCGGCAGCCACTTCGGCGTCGTCCTGCTCGTCGTCCTCGTCGTCCGCGTCCTCGTCGACGTCCACGTCCGCGTCCACGTCGAGCTCGTCGGACTCCAGCGCGTCGACGAACTCGACCCCGTCCAGCTCGGCGAGCCGGTCGGAGGCGTCCATCGCCCCGTCCTTGTCCGCCTCGACCGTCTTGGCGAACCACTCGCGCGCCTCGTCCTCGCGACCGGCCGCCAGCAGGGCGTCCGCGTAGGCGTAGCGCAGGCGTGCGGTCCATGGCTGCACGCTGTTGGAGGCCAGCTCCGGGCTCTGCAGGGTCACGATGGCGGCGTCGAGCTGCCCCATGTCCCGCCGCGCACCGGCGGCGACCAGACGCATCTCGACCTGGCCGGCCTTGTCCAGCTTCTGGACCTCGGGCTCGCCGGCCATGGCCAGCGCGCGCTCGGGGCGGCCGAGGCCGCGCTCGCAGTCGGCCATGACGGGCCACAACTCGACGGACCCGGTCATGCGCTTGGCTGCGCGGAACTCCGCGAGCGCCTCGCTGTACTTCTGCGTGGCGTACGCAGCGAAGCCGGCGGCCTCGCGCACGGCGGCGACGCGGGAGGCCAGCCGCAGGGCGATCCGCGAGTACGCGTACGCCTGCTCCGGGTCCTCGTCGATCAGCCGGGCCACCATGACCAGGTTCCGGGAGACCTCCTCGGCCAGCCCCTTCGGCAGGCTCAGGAGCTCCTGGCGCACATCGGCGTCGATTTCGAGGCCGGTGACGTCCTCGTCGATGGGGAGACGCTTGACCGGATCCCGGTCGCGGTCGGCACGGTAGTCGCGGTCGCCACCACGGTCATCGCGGCCACCGCGGTAGCCGCCGCGGTCGCCACCACGGTCGTCACGCCCGCGGAACCCGCCACGGTCGTCGCGACGCGGGTAGGACGGACGGTCCCCACCACGGTCGTCACGACCACCACGGAAACCACCACGGTCGTCATCGCGGCGCGGGTAGGACGGACGCCCACCGCGGTCGTCGTCGCGGCGCGGGTAGGAGGGACGCTCGCCACGGTCGTCACGGCGGAAGCCACCACCGGCCGGACGCTCGCCACGGTCATCACGGCGCGGGTAGGACGGACGGTCGCCACCGCGGTCGTCACGACGCGGGTAGGAGGGACGGCCGCCACGGTCGTCGTCGCGGCGCGGGTAGGAGGGACGCTCGCCACGGTCGTCACGGCGGAAGCCACCGCCGGCCGGACGCTCGCCACGGTCATCACGACGGAAGCCGCCACCGGCCGGACGGCCGCCACGGTCATCGTCGCGACGCGGGTAGGACGGACGGTCCCCACCGCGGTCGTCACGACCACCACGGAAACCTCCACGGTCGTCATCGCGGCGCGGGTAGGAGGGACGCCCACCGCGGTCGTCGTCGCGGCGCGGGTAGGAGGGACGCTCGCCACGGTCGTCACGGCGGAAGCCACCGCCGGCCGGACGCTCGCCACGGTCATCACGACGGAAGCCGCCACCGGCCGGACGGCCGCCACGGTCATCGTCGCGACGCGGGTAGGACGGACGGTCCCCACCGCGGTCGTCACGACCACCACGGAAACCTCCACGGTCGTCATCGCGGCGCGGGTAGGAGGGACGCCCACCGCGGTCGTCGTCGCGGCGCGGGTAGGAGGGACGCTCGCCACGGTCGTCACGGCGGAAGCCACCGCCGGCCGGACGCTCGCCACGGTCATCACGGCGCGGGTAGGACGGACGGTCGCCACCGCGGTCGTCACGACGCGGGTAGGAGGGACGGCCGCCACGGTCGTCGTCGCGGCGCGGGAAGCTGGGGCGCTCGCCACGGTCATCACGGCGGAAGCCACCACCGGCCGGACGCTCGCCACGGTCATCACGGCGCGGGTAGGACGGACGGTCGCCACCGCGGTCGTCACGACCACCGCGGAAACCACCTCGGTCGTCATCACGACGCGGGTAGGACGGACGGTCCCCACCACGGTCGTCACGACCACGGAAGCCGCCGCCAGCGCCGGCGGGACGCCCACCACGGTCATCGCGACGGAAACCGCCACCACTGGACGGTCGACCACCGCGGTCGTCGCGGCGGAAGCCACCACGGTCACCGCCACGGTCGTCACGGCCCCCGCGGTAGCCGCCCCTGTCACCGCCGTCGTTGCGACGAGGCTCGCGCTCCGGACGATCGTCGGGAGAGTTGGACATGGGTGTGACTCCTGTCTTCGGGGTACCGCTAGTCATTCTCGCGCAACCAGCCCATGGCCGCGCTTCGGCGTAAAAGGTAAAAACAAAAAGGACCCTTGGTCCAGCGTTGAACGCTGGACCAAGGGTCCTTTGAAAGATTGTTCGGCGGCGTCCTACTCTCCCACAGGGTCCCCCCTGCAGTACCATCGGCGCTGAAAGGCTTAGCTTCCGGGTTCGGAATGTAACCGGGC
>NZ_JBEXQA010000029.1:0-74594 GCF_040612395.1 Streptomyces sp. NPDC006430 | reverse complement strand
AGTCCAAGCACACCTGCTCGAACTCCTCGGCATCGACGAAACCCGACCACGCTGGCTGAAGACCTAAAACCCCAAGTGCGAAGTCACCGGCTAGTGCTGTGGCCGGAAGGGTTCACCGGCAAACCCTTCCGGCCACAGCACTAGATCGTCCACTGCTTGACGATCGTGCCCAGGGGCGTTGCACCGGAATAGGGGACGAGGTCGAGGGGATTCATCCAGGCGTCAGAGAAGTGGATGTTCAGGTGGAGCGCCAGGGGAAGCAGGATGTCCTGCTCGGGTACGGCATCGATCTGCAGGAGCGATGCGCCCGGAGCCGGTGACCTGAAGAGGGATCCGGTCCGCGGGTCTCCCCACTGCAAGTGCCCTTTTCCTGCGACCCACACGCTGTCCGGCCACTCGATCGGATTCCGGGTCCGGCACCAATCCGTGAGGTGCCTTCCGATCGTTTCTAGATTGAGGCTGTCGAACGCGACGATGATGCCCGAGGTCGGGAAGTGGTCGTACGTCTTGCCGTACGCCTTGGTGGAGCGTGAAATCGTTCCGGGGATCGGCCGGTACGACGTCTTCGGGAGCCCCCGCAGCTTGCTGATCTTGTTGCAGGCGTCCACGAGCTGGGCCCCGTCGAGCTTCGTCTTGACCTCGACCATGCCGTACACGCACTCGTTGGGGACGATCCGGTATCCGCCGAGACTGGTGAACGGAGGCGTTCCGCGATCGATGAGCACGATGTCACACTGGGGCGACACGGCGCCCTGCGCGGAAATGACCTCCGCGTTGTGCACGGCCTCGACGTGGGCGGGGAGGTAGCCGGAGAGGAACTCCCGGATGAGGACCTCTCGTGAGGTTCCCGCTTCGCCGTTGTGGTGGAAGTTTCGGGACTGTTCGAAGTCCGCCCGCATTCTCTTGGCCACCGAACTGAGGATGCTGCCAAGTTTCTGTTGCGCCATGCACGGATCTTAAGGGCGGCCGTCCTTCGGACGTGAGCTGCTTTTGGCGGTGGCCGTGGCGTGAAACGGCCGCACCGGCCCGCTTCCGGCGGGCCCGCCGGAAGCGGGCCCCGCTCAGGTGAGGAGGGCGGGCAGGCCGGCCGGTGAGTGGGCCTGGCCGGCGAGGACGTCGAGGGCGCGGACGGCCTCGGCCGCCGCCTCCGGGTCTGTTTCCGCGAGGCCGCTCGCCGCGAACTCGTCCTCGTCCAGCCGCAGGACCGCGGTCCCGTCCGCCGAGACCCACAGGTCCAGGTCCAGGTCCTCGACGAGGACCTCGCCGTCCCGCACCACCGCCGGGCGGGTGACGTCGCAGTACCAGCCTTTGAGCACGCCACCGCCCGTCCGCACCTCCTTGACCGCGTACCAGCGCGTCCGCCAGAAGTGCTCGGTGAACACGTCGCCCGGCTCGAAGCGGACGAAGCCGAAGTCCCGTACCCCGTCGGCCGCCCAGGGGGCGCGTACGGAGATCCGGTCGCCCGTGTCGGCGACCAGCGTGGCGGGGTAGCGGATCTTGGTACGGCCGGCCTTGGTGAGGACGACGGTCAGCGGGTTGCTCATGTCCGGTCCTGCGTCTTCCTGGTGAAGCGCGTTTCGGTCGCGCAGATCCGGTATCCGAACCACTTGTTGATGGCGAGCATCGGCTCGTTCCCGGCGTCGTTGCCCGTGAAGGCTTCCGTGTAGCCCGCGGCGCGGGCCCGGTGCAGCGAGTCCGTCTTGGCGAGCTTGGCCAGGCCGCGGCCACGGAAGGCGCGCAGGGTGCCGGTCATCGCCGAGCCGTAGCGGGTGGCGCCGTCGGTCCGGGCGGCGGAGAACGCCGCGACGACCCCGTCGACCAGGACGACCGTCGTCAGCTCCCTGTTGAAGTCCGGGTGGTCCCAGCAGCTGGTCCGCCAGGCCGCGTAGTCGTCGAGCACGGTCGGTACGTCGCCCGGTTCGTCGGCCGTCGTCGCCGCGTCGGCCTCGTACAACGGGCGCGGATCGGCGCTGAAGGCAGAGGCCGGGCGCAGCTCGACACCGTCGGGGAGGACGGCCGGGAGCGGGGGCAGGGTGCCCGCGGTCAGGTCCAGGCGCAGGAAGTGCGCGGAGCGGCTGGGGCGGTAGCCGTGCCGCTCCGCGAAGGAGCGGTGGGCGGGCTCGTCGAGGACCCAGGCGTACGTGGCCACCGCCCCCTCGGCGGCGAGATACGCCTCGGCCGTGCGCAGCAGGGCGCTCCCCGCGCCGAGGCCGCGGTGCGCGGGATCGACGTAGGCGTTGACGAAGGCCCGGCCGGGCTCGGGGCAGTCGTGCGCGATGCCGACCTCGGCGGTCCCGAGGACGGAGCCGTCCCCGGTCTCGGCGACGAGGATGCGGTAGCGCTTGTCGGGGTGGGCGTTCGCCTGCTCGTAGGCCACGCCGTCGGCAGTGGTGATCATGAAGGGCAGCGCGGCGCGGCGCACCCGCACAACGGCTTCCGCGTCGCGGGCGTCGCCCGGGCGGAGATCACGGATCGATACGGTCATGCGGCGACCGTAGGTCGCAACAGAGGGCGGACGCCTGCGAATTTCCCGCCGCAATGGGGGAGAATCGGCGCGTGACCTCGACGAACCTGAAGATCCGGATCGATGGCTCGGCCGGTGCCGCTGCCCCGTACGAGCAGTTGCGCGCGCAGATCGCACAGCAAGCGCGGGCGGGGCGCCTGCCGGTCGGGTACAAGCTGCCGACGGTGCGCGGGCTCGCGGAGGAACTGGGGCTCGCCGCGAACACGGTGGCGAAGGCGTACCGGGCCCTGGAGGGCGACGGGGTGATCGAGACCCGGGGCCGGAACGGGACCTTCGTCGCGGCGGCCGGCGAGGGGGCCGCCCGGGAGGCGGCCACCGCGGCGCAGGCCTACGCGGAGCGGGCGCAGCGGCTGGGCCTGACCTTCGACGAGGCGACGGCGGCTGCGCTGGACGCCCTGCGCGCGCGGTACGGCGGCTGAGCAGGTCCGGTGAGCTCCGGGCGGCGACGCGGGCAGATGACCGTCGCCCGGACTTGCTCGGACCCGCCGAGCGGGGCCTCCTTTCGGGAACGTGCCGGTGGGGTCCGCGTCGCCCTCAGACCGCGTCCGGGGAGGACCCGGCCGGGCGGAGTCGGGCACGGAGGTGGTGCTGCAGGGGCTGTCCCATCGCCGCCATGTCCTGTTCGATCGTCAGCTCCCCTTCGCCGAAGGAGTATCGACGCCGCATGCCGGTCACCTCCTTGGCCGTGGGGGTGCACGCCACCTGGTCGGTCGCGATCTCGATCCGCGTGTCGGCCACCCGGCCGAGGTACGTCTCCACGATGCCCGTGGGGTGGGCGAGGACGACCTCCAGCGAGGCGTCGGGCAGGACGCGCCACCATCCGGACTCCCGCCCCGAGGGGCGCAGGACGGTCCCCGACTCGTCGATCAGCCAGGCGCGCGACTCGTAGCGCAGGAAGGGCCGGCCGTCGTGGCTGAAGGTGATCTCCTGCTCGTACCGGAAGTCCTGCTCCAGCGTCGGGTACGCGCCGCGCCCCCGGCCGTGCCAGCGCCCCAGGAGGGGCAGGACCGGCCGTAGTTGTGGGTGCGGCTCGGGGCCCTCGCCGAGGACGTGGCTGTCGGGGTACGGATTCTCCTGCGCCGGTTCGGGCACGTGCACGCTCCTGTTTCGCCGTGTCCCCCGGGGCCGAAGCGGGCCTGTAGTGGCTGCGCGGTCGCCGGGGGCGTTCGTACGGGGCCCATTGTCCTCGGTGCCCGGGTCCGTCCGAGGTGCGCCCCGCCTACAGGTACAGGCCGGCCTCCGGGCCGTGCTGACCCTGTGGGGGCAGCAGTGACGCGGGGCTCGTGCCCCGGCGCAGCGCGAACAGTTCGGCCAGGGTGGTGCCCTCGCGGGGCACGCCTTCGTCCGTGCCCAGCCAGTCCACCGCCTCGCGGTGCGTCAGCCGCCCGACCTCGATGCGGGCCAGACAACGGCCCGGACGCACCACGGCCGGGTGCAGTCGCTCCAGGTCCTCGTTCGTGGTCACGCCGACCAGTACGTTGCGCCCCTGCCCGAGCAGCCCGTCCGTCAGGTTCAGCAGCCGGGACAGCGCTTGGCCCGCCGTGTGCCGCGCCTCGCCGCGGATCAGTTCGTCGCAGTCCTCCAGCAGGAGCAGCCGCCAGCGGCCCTTCGCGGTGCCCTCGTCCTCGCCGATCGCGATGTCCATCAGGTAGCCCACGTCGTTGAACAGTCGCTCCGGGTCCAGGACGCAGTCGACCTGGCACCAGTCCCGCCACGACCGGGCCAGCGTCCGCAGGGCGGAGGTCTTGCCCGTGCCCGGCGGCCCGTGTAGCAGGAGCAGCCGTCCCGCGATGTCGTCCGGGGTCACCTTCATGAGCCGGTCCATCGCCTCGGCGACCGGCGCCGTGTAGTTGGGTCGCACTTCCGCCCAAGTTCCCGCCGCGATCTGCCGGGTCGTGCGGTACGGGCCGCGGCGCGGGGAGACGTACCAGAACCCCATCGTGACGTTCTCCGGCTGCGGTTCGGGCTCGTCCTGGGCTCCCTCGGTGGCCTCCCCGAGCACGCCGGAGGCGAGCTCGTCGCTGACCGCCGTCACCGTCACGTCCGCGCCCCGGCTCCAGCGGGAGACGAGCATCGTCCAGCCCTTGCCCTCCGCGAGGGTGGCGCTGCGGTCGGAGTCGCGCGCCGAGCGCAGCACCGTGGCCCCGGGCGGCAGCAGGGTCGCCTCCGGCTTCACCCGCTCGATCGTCACGCTGTGCGAGTAGGGCTGCTCGCCGGACGCGAACCGGCCGAGGAACAGCGCGTCCACGACGTCCGACGGTGAATCGCTGTCGTCGACGTTGAGCCGGATCGGCAGCGCGTCCTGTGGGTTGGCTGGCATGGCGCCCATGATCCGGCACGAAGTGCCCCCGTGCACCCGTGTTTCGCCGGATCGGGTGCCCAAGTTCCCTCTTCAAACGCGTCGGTGGTGAAGATTGGGCTCGCAACCCTGCGCCGAAAATTCTTGGCATGAACACTTCCGGCCATCCCCGGCTCCTTGTACCACGGACTCAGGAGTAACCCCCACTAGGAGCCGCACACATGAGCATGAAGATGTCGCGCTTCGCTGCCCTGACCTCCTCCCTGTTGCTCGCCGCGGGCGCTGCCCTGTTCGGCGCGGGACAGGCGGCCGCCGCCACGGCCGACTTCGGCTACGTCGCCCTCGGCGACTCGTATTCCTCCGGCGTCGGTGCCGGCAACTACGACAGCGGGAGCGGCGACTGCAAGCGCACCTCCCGCGCCTATCCGGCCCTGTGGGCCGCCGCACACTCTCCTCAGACCTTCTCCTTCGTCGCCTGCTCGGGCGCCCGTACGGGTGATGTCCTCTCCGGCCAGCTCGGTCCGCTGAACTCCGGCACCGACCTGGTGAGCATCACCATCGGCGGCAACGACGCCGGATTCTCCGACGTCATGACGACCTGCGTGCTCCAGTCCGAGTCCACCTGTGTCAACCGTGTCAACCAAGCCAAGGCGTACGTCGACTCGACCCTCCCCGGCCAACTCGACCAGGTCTACGACGCCATCCACGGCCGGGCACCCGGCGCCCACGTGGTGGTCATCGGCTATCCCCGCTTCTACAAGCTCAACGGCACCTGCGTCGCCGGGCTGACGGAGGGCGAACGCTCCGCCATCAACGGCGCGGCCGACTACCTGAACGCCGCCATCGCCAAGCGCGCCGCCAACCACGGCTTCACCTTCGCCTCGGTCGTCAGCGCCTTCACCGGCCACGAGATCTGCTCCGGCGACGCGTGGCTGCACAGCGTCAACTGGCTCAACATCGGCGAGTCGTACCACCCCACCGCCGCCGGACAGTCCGGCGGCTACCTGCCCGTATTCACCGGCGCGGCCTGACCGCTCAACCGGCGCGGCCCGACCGCGCGGCTACGGAGAGACCGCCGGCCCCGGCGACGCAGGGGCCGGCGAACCGCTCGAACCGGGCGAGGAGGCCCCGCCCGTCGGGATCTCCTGCTCGCACGTCACGGAGAACTCCACCCACTCGGAGGTCGCCGGGGCGGCCCCCCGCACCTCCAGTCGGACCGCGTCCGTGAAGGTCGCACTCGGGAAGTAGGTGAGCTCGGTGTGGTCCAGCTGTCGGCTCCGGGGATCGTCCGCCCCGTACGTGACGGACTGCCAGCCGGGGCCGGAGGTGATCCCGCTGCGCGTCGCCCAGCGGTACTCCAGCACGGCGGGCGTGCGGTCCGCCTCGACGGCAGCCGTGAACGCGGGTGCCCGCGAGGCGTCCGGAGGGCAACTTCCGCGGTAGCTCGCACGCACGGCGTGGACGGACAGGACGAAGTGCGGCGCGGGCGTGGCCGACGCCGACCCCGACGCCGACCCCGAGGGCGACGCGGATCCGGACGGCGACGCCGAGCCGGAAGCGCTCCCCGATCGGGACGGGCTCGCGGAACCGGCCGCCGAGGTGGTGGCCGGGCCCGTGGGGCCGGTGCCCCCGCTCCCGCCCGTCCCCTCGCGGTCCTTCAGGAGCAGCCACCCCAGCGCGAGCAGGGCCAGTAGCATCACCGAGATCCCGGCGGTCAGCACCAGCCCGGCCCGCCCCCCGCGCGGCGCCCCCGCCGGGCCGGGATCCGGCGCCGGCACTGGCGCCGGAAACGGCACCGGCGCCGGCAGGGTCGGCCCGTCGCCCCGGTCCCGCGCGTCCTGCCGTTCCTGCCGGTGGTGCACCGTGGTCGTGGGCGAGTCCGGCCCCGACCCCGCACCGCCCGGGCTCCCCACGGTCCCGCCCGCCCCGACGATCCGCAGCATCTGGGCGGCCTCCGCCGCGGGCAGCCGCTCCGTCGGATCCTTGCGCAGCAGCCCCTCCAGGACCGGCGCCAGGGGTCCGGCGCGGCGCGGCGGCGGCAGTTCGCCGTCCACCACGGCCCGCAGCGTGGACAGCGGGGTGTCCTGCCGGAAGGGCGACACCCCCTCCACGGCGGCGTACAGCATCACGCCGAGCGACCACAGGTCCGATGCGGGCCCAGGGACGCCCCCCAATGCCCGCTCGGGCGCTAGGTATTCGGGGGAGCCCATCACCTCGCCCGTCATGGTGATCGCTGACGAGCCCTCCAGGCTGGCGATCCCGAAGTCGCTCAGCACCACCCGGCCGTCATTGGCGATCAGTACGTTGGCCGGCTTGACGTCCCGGTGCAGCACTCCCGCCTCGTGCGCGGAGCGCAGTGCGGCCAGCACCTGTTCCCCGAGGTGGGCGGCCCGCTGCGGGGTGAGTGGTCCCTCGGCCTCCAGTACGTCCGCCAGCGTGAGCCCGCGCACCAGCTCCATCACGATCCAGGGCCGGCCGTCCTCGGAGGCCACGTCGTAGACCGTGACGACCCCGCGGTGGGAGACCCTGGCCGCCGCCCAGGCCTCCCGTTCGAGCCGCTGGTACATCCGCCCGATCTCGACGCCGTCCAACCCGGCCGGGGCACGCACCTCCTTGACGGCCACCTCGCGACCCAGGACCTCGTCGCGGGCCCGCCACACGGTGCCCATGCCGCCCCGGCCCAGCAGGCCGAGCAGCCGGTACCGGCCCGCGATGACACGGCCGACGGCGGATTCCTCGCCCGCTGCGCCCCCCGCCCCAGCCGTGTAGTCACTCACGCGAGCCCCCAGGTGCGTCCTTGTGTCAGCGGGCGGTCACTCCAAGTTAGCGCAGCGGGCGCCAGGTGGCTCCTGTTGTGACAGGACTTGCGCCGGGATCCACCCAAGAGCCCGATCCCCTGCGGAGAGTGACGGCCGACTCCACTGAGTAACCGTCAACTCCCCGTCGCTATAGGGGTAATTCACACCACCGGGATACCCGAGCACGACGTGGGGGCGATAGGGTTACCCTGCCCGGGCCGGGTGCCCTCGTACGGGTGGGGAGAGAACATGGAACAGATAGCAATGCGCAGCAGGCCGCCTCGCGTGCCTGCCATCACCTGCGGAAGCAGTGCGACCAGCTCGCGCCTCGACCGCCACCTCGCCGTGCTGGGCGGACCCGCCCTCCCGCACCGCGAGACGGCCGAGGCGACGCTGCTGATGCGCGAACTCACCTCTCGCGACCACACGCACCGCCTGCGGAGCCGGAGCGCGCGCGTCTCGCTCTTCGCCCCGCTGCGCCGCCTGCGTCGCACGCTCTTCGGTAGCCGCCGTTCGTAACTGTCCCCGGTCCCACGGAGTTTCGCCCCGGCCCTACGCAACCACACCTTCCCGGCGCAGTGTCGTGATCTGTGCGCCCGTCATCCCCAGGGCGCGCAGCAGGGCCTCGGTGTGTTCGCCGAGCGCGGGCACCGCACCCATGTGCGGTGCCGCGCCGCCCGGCAGTCCAATCGGCGGCAACAGTGCCCGCAGCGGACCGGCCGGTGATCCCACCTCCCGCCAGCGGTCCCGTGCCGCCAGTTGCGGATGCCCGGCGAGCTGGGCCACCGAGTTCAGTCGAGCGCAGGCGATGCCTGCCGCCTCCAGCCGCCCGATCGCCTCGCCCGCACTCAGCCCGGCCAGTGCCTCGGCCACCACGGCGTCGGTCTTCTCCCTCCCGCGCGTGCGTGCGGCATTGGTCGCGTACGCCGGATCCTCAGCCAACTCGGGCCGCTCCAGCACCTGTTCGGCGAGCCGCCGCCACTCCCGGTCGTTCTGCACGGACAGCAGCACCCGGTCCCCGTCCGCCGTCGGGTAGGCGTCGTACGGCGCGATCACCGCGTGCGCGAGGCCCGTGCGTACGGGCTGCTCCCCGCCGTGCATCGTGTGGTGCAGCGGATGCCCCATCCACTCGGCGAGCGCGTCGAGCATCGAGACCTCCACCCGCCCCCCGCGCCCGGTGATCCCGCGCCGCAGCAACGCCGCGAGGACCCCGGAGAAGGCGTACATGGCCGCCGCGATGTCCGCAGCCGGGATGCCGGCCTTGACGGGCTGCTCCGGAGTGCCGGTCACCGAGACCAGTCCCGCCTCGCACTGGACGAGCATGTCGTAGGCGCGCTTGTGGGCGTACGGGCCCTCGGCCCCGTAGCCGGAGATGTCCACGGCGACCAGCCGCGGGTACCGCTCGCACAGGGTGGCCGAGTCGATCCCGAGCCGGGCGGCCGCCCCCTGGGCGAGGTTCTGGACGAAGACGTCCGCCCCGTCGAGCAGCTCGTGCAGGATCTCCCGACCGCGCGGGTCCTTCAGGTCGAGCGCGATCGATTCCTTGCCGCGGTTGGCCCAGACGAAGTGCGAGGCCAGCCCGTGTGCGGCGGTGTCGTAGGCGCGGGCGAAGTCGCCGCCGTCGGGCCGCTCGACCTTGACCACCCGGGCGCCGAGGTCGGCGAGCTGGCGGGTGGCGAAGGGGGCCGAGACGGCCTGTTCGACGGCGACGACGGTGACACCGTCGAGGGGCAGCGGGTCCACGGAGCGTGCCGGCGCGGGCGCCGGAGCGGGTGAGTCAGGTGTCATGACAGCCTGCCTACCTGCCGGAACCCCGGCCTGTCACCCCCCCCGTACCGTCGAGCCTTCTGCCGTTGCCTCCTGCCGTTGTCTCCTACCGTGATCCGTTTCCGTGCGGGAATCCCACCGCGCAGGTGACCGCGCCGGTCAGTCCCGGCCGCGCGCGAACCGCCGCGTGGCGGGCGGTGCGAAGAGTGCCAGCAGGAGCAGCGACCAGGCGACGGCCCCCGCGACCGGGTGCGCCGCGGGCCATGCGGCGCCCGCCGCGGCCTCGCCGCCCGCGTTCCCGCACAGCGCACGCACTGCCGTCGCGACGGCGCTGATCGGGTTCCACTCGGCGACCGTGCGCAGCCACCCGGGCAGTCCGGCGGTCGGCAGGTACGCACTGGACAGCATCGGCAGCACGAAGGTGGCGCTGCCGAGCTGGCCCGCCGCCTCCTCGCTGCTGCTCAGCAGGCCGAAGTACGTCCCCACCCACGCGGTGGCGAAGCGGAACAGCAGCAGCACCCCCAGCGCCCCCAGTGCGCCGGGTAGTCCGGTCTCGATCCGCCAGCCCATGGCGAGCCCCACCAGCATCACCGGCACCATGGAGACCGCCGTGGTCAGCAGGTCGGCGGCGGTCTGCCCGAGCGGTACAGCCGCGCGGCTCGTCGGCAAGGTGCGAAATCGGTCCATCACTCCGCGGTGGGCGTCCTGCGCGGCGGTGAAGACGCCGGTCATCAGGCCGTTGGCGGCGGTCGCGGCGAGCAGCCCGGGCACCAGGAACTCGCGGTACTCGGAACCCGGCATGGCGAGCGCGCTGCCGAAGACGTAGCCGAAGAACAACAGCATCGTGATCGGCATGGTCTGGGTGAGGACCAGCAGCGCGGGCGCGTGCCGGGCCTTTTGCAACTGGCGGGTCAGGACGGCACTGCCGTCCGACAACAGGGTGCTCACGCGGCGCGCTCCTCGTGGTCGTGCCGTCCGGTGGCCGTGCGGACCCGGGTGAGGCGCAGGAACACCTCGTCGAGGGTGGGCGGGCGCAGGCTCGCGTCCGTGACCGGGACGCCGGCCCGGTCCAGGGCGCGGATGATCCCGGGGAGGGTGAGGTCCTGGTCGAGGACCGTCACCCCGGCGGTCAGTCGCTGTCCGTCGAGTACGGGTCGGCCGCCGGTGAGCTGGTCTAGCACGACGGCCGCGGCCGGGAGCGCCGTGGCCTGCGCGACGGTGACCTCGGCGTATGCGCCGATCCGGGACTTGAGCTCGGCCGGAGTGCCCGTGGCGACGGCCCTGCCGTCGTCGATGACGACGATGTCGTCGGCGAGGCGGTCGGCCTCCTCCAGGTACTGCGTGGTGAGGAGGACGGTCGTGCCCTCCTCGGCGAGCGCTCGGACCGCCGTCCAGATGTGCTCGCGGGCCGCCGGATCGAGGCCCGTGGTGGGCTCGTCGAGGAAGAGGACCCGGGGGCGGGTGATCAGCCCGGCGGCGAGGTCGAGGCGCCTGCGCATCCCTCCGGACCACGTGGCGGCCACCCGGTCGGCGGCCCCGCCGAGGTCGAAGCGGTCCAGCAGCTCGTCGGCGCGGGCCCGGCCGGCCGACCCGCGCAGCCCGGCGAGGCGGGCGAACAGCCGCAGGTTCTCGCGGCCCGTCAGGTCCCCGTCGACCGAGGCGTACTGGCCGCTGACCCCGATGGAGCGGCGGACGGCGGCCGGATCGCGCGTGACGTCGTGGCCGGCGACGAGGGCGCGGCCGGCGGTGGGCCGGGTCAGCGTGGTGAGCACCCGGACGGCCGTGGTCTTTCCCGCCCCGTTGGGGCCGAGGAGGCCGCAGACCGAGCCCTCCGGCACCGCCAGATCGAGGCCGCGCAGCGCGTGCACCTCGCCGAAACGCTTCTCCAAAGCTTCACTAAGTACACCGTACGTAGATGTCATGCGGCGCACCCTACCTCACTACGTACGGCGTACGTAACTAGGATGGTCGCGAGGTGATGACGAATGGCAGCCAGCGGGCGACCCGCCCCACCCGAAGTGATCTGGGCCCGCCCGGAGCGCGCCGGCCGCGGACCCCGGCCCGCCCACACCCGCGAGTCGATCGCGGCCGAGGCCGTGCGGATCGCGGACGCGGAGGGGATCGAGGCCGTCTCCATGCGGCGCGTGGCGACCGGGATCGGCGCCGGGACGATGTCCCTGTACAACTACGTGCCGCGCAAGGAGGACCTGTACGAGCTGATGGTCGACGCGGTCAGCGGCGAGTACGAGCTGACCCCGCCGACCGGAAACTGGCGGGCCGACCTGCTGGCGCTCGCCCGCCAGACCCGGGAACTGATGCACCGCCACCCGTGGCTCCCCCGGCTGCTGTCCCCGGTCTACGGCTTCAGCCCGAACGCTCTGCGCTACCTGGAGCACAGCCTGGACTGCCTGACCCCGCTGGAGGTGTCCGGCCCGGAGAAGCTGGAGCTCGTCGCCGCCGTCAACGGCACGGTGGCCACGTTCGTCGCGAGCGAACTGGCCCTGGCCGAACGGGCCCGGTCGCTGCCGTGGGACGAGGCCGCCGAGGAGGGCGTACGGACGGCCTGGCTGGGCTCACGGCTGGCGACCGGTCAGTACCCCCTGCTGGCCGCGGCCCTCGCCGGCGCGCATCCGGTGGTGGACGCGGCGGCCGACCTCGGCGCCGTGTTCGACCGCTCGGTGTCCCGGCTGCTCGGCGCGTGGGGCCCCGCGCAGGGCTGACCCGGGGCCCGGTCACTGGTCGGAGCAGGGCTGACCCGGTCATCTCGGCCCCGGTCAGGGTCGGGCCGACCCCGGGGCCCGGTTACGGCCAGGGCCTGCCCGACTCGGGGCCCGGCTAGGGGGTCAGGGCCCGCCCGACCTGGGCCCGGTTACGGTCAGGGCATGCCCGACTCGGGGCCCGGTTACGGCCAGGGCCCGCCCGACCCGCGGCCCCGGGGCCCGGTCAGAGCAGCGTGAACTGCCCGCCGGGGCCCTCCTCGTGGTGGTCCAGCACGGAGGCCGGGCGCCGGGCCCCGCGCGGTGGCGGCAGCACTCCCGCGGCCGTCAGATCGGCGGCCGTCAGCAGCGGCCCGGGGGTGAACGCCGCCCGCTCCGGCGCCAGATCGGCCAGCAGCGCGAGCGTGGTCACCAGGGCCAACAGCTCGGAGGTCCAGGTCTGCGGCCACTCGGCCGGCCCGAGCGACTCCAGCCCGTCGGCCTCCGGACCCCGGTGGGCGGTGCGGGCGGCGAACCAGGCTTCCAGCACCCGGGTGCCGCCCTGCACCTCGTACTCCCAGGCGCCCGGCGGTACGGGGGACACCGTCCCGGCGCCGAGGCTCAGGGTCTCGCTCTCCGGGTCGTACCCGAGGGCGTCCGGCCAGGCCTGGACCGCCGACCGGACGTACGGGCGTCGCCCGCCCGGAAGCCGGGGCGGCTCACCGCAGGGTCCCCCGCGCAACTGGGCCTTCAGGAGACGGTGTCCCAGCTCCAGCCCGGCCCGCCAGCGCTCGGGGTCGCCCGTGAGTGGGACCTCGTACCCGCGGGGGCCGGGCCGGCCCGCCGCGAGGATCCAGCACAGTACGTCCTGCGGGGTGACCCAGCCGCCGTAGCGCTCGCCCAGCACCGGCAGCAGGCCCGGTGCGAAATTGGGCTCGGCGCCCCCGGGGCGCCGGTGCAACGGGCGGATCCGGCCCGTTCGACCGGCCGGAAGGTGCGCGGTGACCAGCAGCTCCGGGGTCTCGACGGCGAAGAGCTGGTGCTCGTCCAGGACCCGCCACAGCTCGGGGCGGGCCATGTCGATGAGCCGCTGGTCGGGCAGCAGCCACTGTTCGTCGAAGGGGGCGCGCAGCACCCGTACGGGGTCCGGGCAGGGGCCGGGAGCATCGGCGAAGCGCGCGGTCGACGGGGAACGCTGTCCGGGCAGCGCTGCTGCCCCGGTGGTGGGCGTACGGGTGCGGGTCGGACGGAACAGCCGGCCCCGCTCGGCCCCTTCAGCGCCCGTCAGGGCCGCCCAGCGGGCGCGCAGGGTCGTGGGATCGGGGGCCGCCACCCAGGCCCGGCCCAGGCGCAGGGGCCCGACGGCCCAGGGCATCAGATCGTCCAGCAGCGGTACGTCGTCGCTCACCCGGCAGATGGTAGCGACGGTAGGTGGCGGCCGGGGGCGTGGCCGACGTCGTGGCCGGGCTGTGTCCGGGCCGAAGCGCTAGGCTCCCTATGTACGGAAATGTGCCGATGTCGAGGAGACGGACATGAGTCAATACGACGAATACTCGACTCCGTCGCAGGCCGAGGGCGAGCGGCTCGACGAGGACATGGACGAGAAGGAACGGATGCAGCGGCACCCTCAGACGATGCGGACCACCCCGTCGCAGGCGGAGGGCGAGCGCCGCAGCGAGGACGAGGAGAAGTAGCCTCCGATCGCGCCGGCCGACCCGGGCCCGGCCTGGCTCGGACCGGTCCGGGCCTGGCTCGGACCGGGCTCGCGCCTCGCCCGGGCCCGGATCGAGAGCCTCGGGCGGCCCCGGTGCGGGCCGGATCAGTGGGCGTCGACGGTCACCGTGAACGAGAACCGGTCGCCCCGGTACCGGATCCGCGCCACGTCCACCACCCGGCCGTCCTCGTCGTACGTGACCCCGGTGTAGTGCAGGATCGGGCTGAGTAGCGGGACCTGGAGCAGCTCGGCCGTCTCCGGGTCCGCGAGCCGTGCCTCGACGGTGTCCGTGATCCGGCTGATCCGCACGCCCACCACGTCACGCAGCACCTTGGTCATCGGCCAGCGCTCCAGATCGGCCAGGTCCACCGCCTCGGCGATCTCCGGGCGGACCGCGTTCTCCGCCCAGTTGGTCGGCTCGTCGCTCTCGCCGTCGTGCCGCAGCCGGCGGTACGTGACCACCTCGGCCGTGTCCGGGAAGTGCTCCAGCAGCTCCCCGGACACGGCCGTCCGAACACGGCCCAGAACCGTCGTACGGTCACCCGACTGCTGCGCCACGATCGTGTCGACAGAACCCAGCAGTCGTACCGGAGCCCCGCGCCGCGCACCCGGTTCGATGAACGTGCCGCGCCTGCGGTGCCGGCTGATCAGCCCCTCGCCCTCCAGCTCCTTGAGCGCCTGGCGCATGGTCAGCACGCTCACCCCGTAGTGCTCGGCGAGCTGCTCCTCGGTGGGGAGGCGCAACGAGGCGTCCGGGGTGCGCCCCAGTATCGAGGCGCGCAGAGACTGTGACACCTGGTACCAGAGCGGCAGCTTCCGGTTCAGCACCAGCGAGTCGGGGGCGAAGGCGGTCACGGGTGGTTCTCCGAACGGACGGGGCAGCGGGCGCGTGGCGCGGAGCGCGTAGCGATACTAGGCGCGGAAGTGACGTTCGAGCCCCTGCCAGACGTCGTCGTATCCGCGCTGGAGGTGATCGGCGCCGGCCGCCTGGGCGGTGGCGGTGATCGGCCATCGGGTCTCGAACATGAAGGCCAGGCCGTCGTCGATCTTCTGCGGCTTCAGCTCGGCGGCGCTCGCCCGGTCGAAGGTCTCCCGGTCCGGTCCGTGCGCGGACATCATGTTGTGCAGCGAGCCGCCGCCGGGCACGAAGCCTTCCGCCTTGGCGTCGTAGGCGCCCTCGATCAGGCCCATGTACTCGCTCATCACGTTGCGGTGGAAGTACGGCGGGCGGAAGGTGTCCTCGCCGACCAGCCAGCGCGGTGCGAAGACCACGAAGTCCACGCCCGCCAGCCCCGGGGTGTCGGAGGGCGAGGTCAGCACCGTGAAGATCGACGGGTCCGGGTGGTCGTAGCTGATGGAGCCCAGGACGTTGAAACGGCGCAGGTCGTACACGTACGGGACGTGCGTGCCGTACCAGGCGACCACGTCCAGCGGAGAGTGGTCGTAGGTGGCGGACCAGAGGTTGCCGCAGAACTTGTTGATCACCTCGGTCGGGCGCTCGACGTCCTCGAACGCCGCCACCGGGGCCCTGAAGTCCCGCGCGGCGGCCAGGCCGTTGGCGCCGATGGGGCCCAGGTCCGGCAGCTCGAAGGGGCGGCCGTAGTTCTCGCAGACGTAACCGCGGGCGTCGTCGTCCAGGAGCTCGACGCGGAAGCGCACACCGCGGGGGATCAGGGCGACCTCCCCGGGACCGGCGCTGAGCAGGCCGAGCTCGGTGCGCAGCAGCAGGCCGCCGCGCTCCGGGACGATCAGCAGCTCGCCGTCGGAGTCGCTGAACACCCGGTCCGTCATGGAGGCGTTGGCGGAGTAGAGGTGGATGGCCATGCCGGCGCGCTGGGTGGTGTCGCCGTTACCGCCGAGTGTCCACAGGCCCGCCAGGAAGTCGGTGCCGGCGGCCGGGTCGGGCAGCGGGTTCCAGCGGAGCCGGTTGGGGTCCGCCGGTGCCTCCGTGAAGGGGGCGGAACGCAGGGCGCCGTTCTCGATCCGGGTGAACGGCGGGTGGGCTGCCGAGGGGCGGATGCGGTAGAGCCAGGACCGGCGGTTGTGCACCCGGGGCTCGGTGAAGGCGCTGCCGCTGAGCTGCTCCGCGTACAGGCCGAGGGGGGCGCGCTGGGGCGAGTTGCGGCCGGGGGGCAGGGCGCCGGGGACGGCCTCCGAGCCGTGCTCGTTGCCGAAGCCGGTGAGGTACTCCAGTGCCTCCGCCGTCTTCCTGGCCTGCTCGCTCATGGGTGCTCCCGCTCTATCGAAGGAATCCTATGGTTGACAGTAGGATTCCGCGGCGCGCGCGTCAATGGCATCTCTCGGCTGCTTGTCCGAATCGGGGTGGACGGGACGAGGTGGCGGGGGCGGGTCGGCCGGGTGGGCCGGGGTCGCGCGGGGGACCGCAAAAGGTGGGTCGGGAGCCCGGGGCGGGCCGGTTCGCGCGCATTCGCAGCGTCGAGGGGGATCCGAAAAGGTGAACATTGCTCTACTCTCACGCGCATGTCGTGGACCCGCAGGTTCCCTGCCGTGCCGGCGGCGCTCCTCGCCGCCCTTCTCGCCCTCCTGTCCCTCTTCGCCGCCGCGCCCGCCGCCCGCGCGCACGAAGAGCGCCCCGTGACCCTCCCGGACGGCTCCGGATCGGTGCCGCAGTACCGGCCGGCCGAACCGGACCTGCTGGTCTGCAAGACCGACCGGCCCGCCTTCGAACGCCGGATATCCGGCTTTCCGGAAGAGCTGAAACAGCGCAACCTCGCCCTGTACGAGCGCTGCGAGAAGAGCGGCTACCGGCACCTCCAGGAGGCCGTCGACGCCGTGGACCGGCCGGGCATGAACATCGCGATCCTCCCCGGCCTGTACGAGGAGGAGCCCTCACTGGCCAAGCCCACGGGGGAGTGCACCACACTGAAGGCCCCCAACTCCTCGCTCGGCTACCAGATCCTGACGTACGAGCAGCAGCGGCAGTGCCGGCACAACCAGAACCTCGTCGCGATCCTCGGTAAGACCGACCTGCAGATCGAGGGCACCGGCGCCAACCGGCTCGACGTCGTCATCGACGCCAAGTACCAGAAGCTGAACGCCATCCGCGCCGACGAGTCCGACGGCATCTACTTCCGCAACTTCACCGCACAGCGCACCACCTTCAACTCGCTGTACGTGCTTGCGGGCGACGGGTTCGTCATCGACGACGTGCTGACCCGATGGAACGACGAGTACGGCTTCTTGACCTTCGCCAGCGACCACGGGCTCTACAAGAACTGCGAGTCCTACGGGAACGGCGACTCAGGCATCTATCCCGGCAGTGCCTCCAACATCAACGACGGCCGGGGCTACGAGGTCCCGCGCTACTCCATCGAGATCACCGGCTGCCACAGCCACCACAACATGGTGGGCTACTCCGGAACCGCGGGCGACTCGGTGTGGGTGCACGACAACGAGTTCGACCAGAACATGGGCGGCGCCTCGATGGACAGCGCCTTCCCCGGACACCCCGGACTGCCGCAGAACCACGCCAAGTTCGAGCGGAACCTGATCCACGACAACAACGCGGACTACTACGGGTACGTCGCCGACGGCACCTGCGCCAAGCCGCCGATCGACCGCGGGTACGAGCAGGGGGTGGTCTGCCCGCAGATCTCCATGCCGCCGGGCACCGGCATCATCACCGCCGGCGGAAACTGGAACCTCTACGAGAACAACTGGGTGTACGGACACCGGCGCGCAGGCTTCTTCCTCTCGGCGGTCCCTGCCTTCATCCGCGGTGAGGAGCAGTGGTCGAAGCAGACGGACACCTCCCACCACAACCGATACGCGGCGAACGTCCTGGGCAAGGACAAGACCGGTGCGTCCCGCCCCAACGGCATGGACGTGTGGTGGGACGGTCAGGGCCGCGGGAACTGCTGGCAGTCCGGACCGGACGGCTCCTCCCCGGGCACGCTCCCGCAGTGCGGCGGCCACCAGGGTGACGTGTCGGGCGGCTCGTCCCGACTGGTGGGCGAACCGGTGAAACTCGCCCAACTCCTGGTCTGCGCCGACTACAGCGTTCAGGCGCGCAAGCTCCCGGCCGGCTGCGACTGGTACGGGGCGCGCGGCCTGGAGCGCGTGGAGACCCAGATCGCGGTGGCGGTGGCGGCGGTCCTGCTGTTGGTGGGCGGGGTGCTGTGGTGGCGCCGACTGCGCGGGTCCCGTCTGGGCACGGCGGCCTCGCTGCTGGGCCTGGCCGGCCTGGTCCTGGACGTGGCCGGATCCACGATGCCGCTCGGGGGCACCTTCGTACCGGCCCTGGCCCTGCTCCTGATGGGCTTGTGGTGGACGGGCACGGGCATCGCCCTGCGCCCCACCCGCCCCTGGCTGGCGCGGCTGACCCTGCTGCTGGCGGCCCTCACCCTGCTGGACGCCATCGACAAGGCCGTCGTGATGATCCCCTGGACCCCCCTCGGACCCTCCTGGATCCGAGCCCTGGTGGCGGTGCCCTGGGTCCTGTGGGCCACCATCGCGGCGTCCCGTCCGGCGGACCCGGCAGGCGACCGGCCCCCGGCCCCGGCCGGACCGGCCGGGCCCCGACGCGCCGAGGCCACGACGACCCCCACCCCGGACGCGGCATGACGGCCACCCCGGGCGGTGCCCGCCGGGCAACCGACCCCGCTGCCCCCGGCCTCGCCCACTCGGCCCCGGGCCACCCCGTCTCCGCCCCCTGCACCCCCGTGCAGCCCGTCTCCGGCCCCCGCACCCCCGTGCAGCCCGGCCCTGTGCAGCCCGGCCCCGCGCAGCCCGGCCGGGTCTCTCGGGCCGCCGGGTCGGGTGCGCGGACCGGGGCGCTGCTCGCGCTCGTTGTGCTCCTGGTCGCGGGCGCGGCGACGGGCTGCGGCGGGCGGGCCACCACCCACCACAAGCCCGGCACCAGCCACGAGCAGGCCACGGGCGGCGTGGGCACGCTGCTCGACGCCCAGGACCCCACGGGCCACCGGCTGCGCGAGGTCCCGGCCGAGGGTGCGCCACAGGTGCAGCTCGCCGCCCGCCCCGACTCCGAGGACGGCTGGAACCTCCAGCTGACGGTGAAGAACTTCCGCTTCACCCCGGACAGCGCGGGCGGCGGCGCCCTCCCGGGCGGCGGCCACGCGCACTTGGAGCTCGACGGCCGCAAGCTGGCCCGGCTGTACGGCCCTTGGTTCCACCTGCCCGCCGCGCAGGTTCCCGAGGGCGCGCACACCCTGACCGTCCGCCTCTACGCGGACGACCACACCGCCTGGGCGGTCGCCGGAAAGCCGATCGAGGGCACGGCGCAGCTCACCGGCGCCGCTCCGGGCCAGGCCGGCCACCACGACCACACCCCGCCGTCGCCCCTGCCGTCGCCCCCGCCTTCACCCGCGCCCCCGACGGAGGCCCAGGCAGACCGGACGATCATCGTCACCGTCCGGGACGGAAAGGTCACCCCCGCCCCCGGCCGTACCGAACTCCGGCGGGGCGAGCGCATCGCCCTGCACGTCACCAGCGACCGCGCGGACACCCTGCACGTCCACGGCTACGACGAGGAACTCGCCCTGCCGGCAGGCCAGGAGGCCACCCTGGTCCTGACGGCGGACCGCACGGGCCTCTTCGAGGTGGAGACCCACTCGTCCCGTCTCGTCCTGACCCAACTCCTCGTCCGGTGACCGCGCCGGCGCCCGCAGTCGACCGGGCCGGGGCCCGGACGGCCCGATTCCCCGTCCGCGGCGGGGAGCATGGTCGTCCGGACCTCCCATGCTGACCGCGGCCGGGCCGGCGCCCACCCCGAGCGTGAGCACGGGCCCCGGTCCGGGCCCTGGCGCAGGCGGTGGCGGCCACCTCTCCGGCGTGGTCCCGCACCTGGCCGATCCGCCCACCCTGCTCGCGCACGGGATCGGGTCCCAGCACGATCTGCCGATATCTCCCTTCTACGCATTCGCCGGTGCCTTCGCCGCGCTGTTCGTCTCCTTCCTCGCGCTCGGCCTGCTCTGGTCCACCTCCCGCTTCCGCGGCGCCCGATCAGGGCTCGCCCTGCCGTCGGCCCTGGAGCGGATCGCCGACGCCCCGGCCCTGCGCACCGCCCTGCGCGGACTCGGCCTCGTTGTCGCGCTCGCCGTCTTCCTCTCCCTCCTCCTCGGCCCCGACGACCCCGCGCGCAACCCCGCCCCCGGCGCCGTCTACGTACTCCTCTGGATCGGACTCGTCCCCGCCTCCCTCCTCCTCGGCCCCGTCTGGCGCCTCCTCAACCCGCTCCGCACCCTGTACCGCCTGCTGCCCCGCGCCCTGCGCCGAGCCCGCGCTCCCCTCCCCGCCCGGCTGGGGCAATGGCCCGCTGCCGCAGGCCTGTTCGGCTTCACCTGGCTCGAACTGGCAGCTCCCGATCCCGCCTCCACCACCACCCTCCTGACCGTCGTCGCCCTCTACACCGCCGCCCACCTCGCCCTCGCCGCCCGGTTCGGCGAGCGCTGGTTCGCCGACGGGGACGCCTTCGAGGCGTACTCCACCCTCCTGGCCCGGCTCTCTCCCCTCGGTCGCCGCAGCGACGGCCGTCTGGTGCTCCGTAACCCCCTCCACGGACTCGACGCGACGCCCGAGCGGCCCGGACTCGTCGCCACCGTCTGCGTCCTGCTCGGCTCCACCGCCTACGACGGCTACTCCGACGACCCGTCGTGGATCGACACCCTTCAGACCTCCCCCCTCGGCCGCACCCCCACGGCCACGCTCGGACTGCTCACCGCCGTCGCTCTCGTCGCCGCCCTCTACTGCCTGTGCGCCGCGGCCGTCCGCCTCGTCTGCGGCCCGCACCCGGGCCCGTTGACCGCCTTCGCGCACTCACTCGTACCGATCGCACTCGGCTATCTCATCGCCCATTACTTCTCCCTCTTCGTCACCGAAGGACCACGCACAGTCATCATGGCACTGGGCACTGACAACGCCCCCGATCCCTTGCCCCCACTGGGCCCCGGCGGCCTCGCCGCCCTCCAGGTCCTCGCCGTCGTCGCAGGCCACGTCCTCGGCGTGATCGCGGCCCACGACCGCTCCGTACGCCTCTTCCCGACCGCCAGGGCCGTCGCCGGCCAACTGCCGCTGCTCGCGCTGATGATCACTTACACGATCGGGGGGATCGGCCTCCTCCTGAACTGAGACCGCTGGCGAACCGCGATCCCGGGACCGGCATGATGGACCCCGTGCCCCCTGCCCACCCCTTGCGCCGTACTCCGATCCAGCAGCGCAGCGCCGACCGGCTCGCCCGGATCCTCGAAGCCTGCGCCGAACTCCTGGACGAGACCGGTTACGAGAACCTCAGCACCCGGGCCGTCGCCCTGCGCGCCGGCGTGCCCATCGGATCGGTCTACCGCTTCTTCGGCAACAAGCGGGCCATGGTCATCGCCCTCGCCCACCGCAACCTCGACCACTACACCGAAGGGATCGCGGAGCGCCTCGCCGCCCTTCCGGCCGACGGTGACTGGCGGCCCGTCGTGGACGCCGTACTGGACGAGTACCTCGCCATGAAACGCACCGTTCCCGGCTTCGCGCTCGTCGACTTCGGGATCCCCGCCCCGCCTGCGGAGGGCCCGGCCGCAGACCCCAACCGACTGGTCGCCGTGCGCCTCACCGAACTGCTCGGCGCGCACCTCGGGCTGACCCCGGACGCCGCCCTCGAACGGGCGGTCCTGGTCGCCGTCGAAGCCACCGACGCGCTGACGAAGTTGGCCTTCCGCACCGACCCCGCCGGCGATCCCGACATCGTCGCCGAGATCCGGGCGATGATGCACGCCTACCTCGCCCGGGTACTGGACTGACCCGCGACCCTCCCGCGCGGAGGCTCATCCGCATCCCACCCCTCCCCAGCGTCCCTACCGGTCGGTATGCTCGGTGCGCCCGCGTGTTCGTGCCGCAGCCTGCCGCCCCTGGAGGGCCCATGCCCCGCACCGCCCTGCGCATCTGCCCCCTCTGCGAAGCCACCTGCGGCCTCACCCTCACCGTCGAGGGCGCCACCGTCACCGGCGCCCGCGGCGACCGCGAAGACGTCTTCAGCCGCGGCTTCATCTGCCCCAAGGGCGCAGCCTTCGGCGCGCTCGACGCCGACCCCGACCGCCTGCGCAGCCCCCTCGTCCGCCGCGACGGTCGGCTCCAGGAGGCCACCTGGGAGGAGGCGTACGAGGCCGTCGCCGCAGCGATCCCGGCCCTCGTGCAGGAGCACGGCGCCCCGTCCGTCGGCGTGGTCCTCGGCAACCCGAACGTGCACACCATGGCGGGCGCCCTCTACCCGCCGTTGCTGCTCAAGGCCCTCGGCACCCGCAACCTCTTCACTGCCAGCACCCTCGACCAGATGCCCAAACACGTCTCCAGCGGACTCCTCTTCGGCGACCCCTTCGCCGTCCCGGTCCCCGACCTGGACCGCACCGACTTCCTGCTGCTCATCGGCGCCAACCCGGTCGAATCCAACGGCTCCCTGTGCACCGCCCCCGACTTCCCCGGTCGGCTCAAGGCACTGCGCGCCCGCGGCGGCACCCTGGTCGTCGTCGACCCGCGCCGCACCCGCACGGCCCGGCTCGCCGACCGCCACCTCGCGCCGCGCCCCGGCAGCGACGCCCTACTGCTGGCCGCCCTCGCCCACACCCTGCTCGCGGAGAAGCTCGTCGCCCCCGGCGCGCTGGAGGAACGGATCGAAGGCCTCGGGGAACTCGGCGAGGCCCTCGGGAGTTTCACTCCCGAGGCCGTGGCCCCCGCCTGCGACCTCACGGCCACCGAGATCCGCGCCCTCGCCCGCGATCTCGCCGCCGCGCCCACCGCCGCCGTGTACGGGCGGATCGGCAGCTGCACCGTCGAGTACGGGACGCCGGCCAGCTGGCTGGTCGACGTACTGAACGTCCTCACCGGCAACCTCGACCGGCCCGGAGGCGCGCTCTTCCCCCTCCCGGCCGCCGGCCCCCGGCCGCACCCCGCGGGCCCGGGCAAGGGCTTCGCCCTCGGCCGCTGGCGCAGCCGGGTCAGCGGCCACCCCGAGGCCAAGGCCGAACTGCCCATCGCGGCACTGGCCGAGGAGATCGAGACCCCGGGGGAGGGACGCATCCGTGCGGTGATCGCCATCGCCGCCAACCCGGTGCTGTCCGCGCCCGACGGCCGGCGCCTCGACGCGGCCCTGGCCGGGCTCGACTTCATGGTCAGCGTCGACCCCTACCTCAACGAGACCTCGCGCCACGCCCACGTCGTTCTGCCTCCGCCGCCGCCCTCGCAGAGCGCGCACCACGACTTCGCCTTCAACGGTTTCGCCGTCCGCAACCAGGCCCGCTACACGCGCCCCGCCGTCCCGCTCGAAGCAGGCCTGATCGACGAGTGCGAGATCCACGCCCGCCTGGTCCTCGCCGTCTCCGGCAGGTACGGCTCCACGGACCCGGCCGCAGTCGACGAGATGGTCATCCGGGGCACCCTCGCCAAGGAGACCGCCGATCCGGGTTCCCCGCTGCACGGACAGGATCCGGCGCGCCTCGCCGGCCTGCTCACCGGGGAGAGCGGCCCCGAGCGGCGGCTCGACCTGATGCTCCGACTCGGGCCGTACGGAGGCCTGTTCGGCGCCGGTTCCGCCTCTGAGGCGGGCGAGGGCGAGAGCGCGGGGCTGAGCCTGGAGCGGCTGCTCGCGCACCCGCACGGCATCGACCTGGGCCCGCTGCGGCCTCGGCTCCCGGGCGTGCTGAAGACGCGTAGCGGCAGGATCGAGCTCCTGCCGGCCCCGATCGCGGCCGAGCTCCCCCGGTTGCGTGCGGCGCTCGACGACCGCCCCGCCGCCCTGGTGCTCGTGGGCCGCCGCCACCTGCGGTCCAACAACAGCTGGTTGCACAACGTCCCGGCCCTCACCGGAGGTTCCAACCGCTGCACCCTCCAGGTGCATCCGCAGGACGCCGACCGGCTCGGCCTCACCGAGGGCGGCCTCGCCCGGATCACCGCCGGCGGCGGCAGCCTGGAGGTACCCGTCGAGGTCACCGACGCGGTCCGCACCGGAGTGGTGAGCCTTCCGCACGGCTGGGGCCACGACCGGGAAGGAGTACGGCTCTCCGTGGCCTCCGCCGCTCCCGGCGCCAACGTCAACCAGCTCCTCGACGGCTCCCGGCTCGATCCGCTGTCCGGCACGGCGGTGCTCAACGGCTTCCCCGTCGAACTCACACCCCTGCCCTGAGCTGGGGTTTTGCTCGTATTGCTCGCAGGTGGACGTCTTGTTGGCCCAGGGAGGAGGCACCTACGTTCCCTGCATGCTGACCTTCCTCGGCTTCGCCATGATCGCCACCTTCCTGGTCCTGATCATGATGAAGAAAATGTCGCCCATCGCGGCGCTCGTCCTCATCCCCGCGCTCTACTGCGTGTTCGCAGGAAAGGGCGCCCACCTCGGCGACTACGTCATCGATGGCGTCGGCAAGCTCGCGCCGACCGCCGCCATGCTGATGTTCGCCATCGTCTACTTCGGCGTGATGATCGACGTCGGGCTCTTCGACCCGATCGTGCGCGCCATCCTGCGCTTCTGCAAGGCGGACCCGGTGCGGGTCGTGGTCGGCACCGCTGTCCTCGCCGCGATCGTCTCGCTCGACGGGGACGGCTCGACCACCTTCATGATCACCGTCTCGGCGATGTACCCGCTGTACAAGCGGTTGGGCCTCAGCCTGGTGGTCATGACGGGCGTCGCCGCCACCGCGAACGGCGTCATGAACACCCTGCCCTGGGGCGGGCCCACGGCCCGCGCCGCCACTGCCCTCAAGGTCGATGCCGCCGACATCTTCGTCCCCATGATCCCGGCCCTCGCGGTCGGCCTGCTGTTCGTATTCGGCCTCGCGTATGTCCTCGGCCTGAAGGAGCGCCGCCGGATCGGGACGCTGGTCCTCCCCGGCGGCGCGGAGCAGCTCCCGGAGCCCGACGAGGAGCGCCTGGTCGCCGCCGGCACCGCCCCCGGTGCAGGTTCCGCCTCCGCCGCCGACTCCGCTTCCGGTGTGGCCTCCCCCTCCGCCCTCGGTGCAGGTTCCGATGCCGGGTCCGCTCCCGGTGCACGGTCCGCTGCCGGGGCCGCACCCGACTCCCTCTCTGGTGCCGGGGCAGCGGCCCCTGCCCCGTCCGGGGAAGGCTTCCAGGGCCTCGACCCCCACCGCCCCACCCTCCGCCCCGGCCTGTACTGGTTCAACGCCGGCCTCACCATCGCCCTCCTCACCGCGATGATCATGGAACTGCTGCCCATCCCGGTGCTCTTCCTCCTCGGCGCCGCCCTCGCCCTCACCGTCAACTTCCCGCACATGCCGGACCAGAAGGCCCGGATCGCCGCCCACGCCGACAACGTCCTCAACGTCGCCGGCATGGTCTTCGCCGCCGCCGTCTTCACCGGTGTCCTCAGCGGCACCGGCATGGTCAAGCACATGGCCGACTGGCTCGTCGCTGCCATCCCCGAGGGCATGGGCCCGCACATGGCCCTGGTGACCGGCCTGCTCAGCCTGCCGCTCACCTACTTCATGTCCAACGACGGCTTCTACTTCGGCGTCCTGCCGGTCCTGGCCGAGGCCGGTGCGGCGCACGGGGTCTCCCCGCTGGAGATCGCCCGCGCCTCGCTGGTCGGTCAGGCCCTGCACATGTCCAGCCCACTGGTTCCCGCCGTCTACGTCCTCGTCGGCATGGCCGGTGTCGAGTTCGGCGACCACACCCGCTTCACCGTGAAATGGGCGGCGCTCACCTCTCTCGTCGTCCTCGGGGCAGGGATGCTTTTCGGCATCATCTGATCGCGGAAGCCCCTGGCGGCCCGAAAACTACCGACGCTAGTTTGTAGGGTGGTCGAACGAGATCAGGTCTACGCGCTCGTGCGTGCTCGGGAGGAATGCCATGAAGGCCCACGACGGGATGTACATCGGCGGCGCATGGCGGCCCGCCGTCGGACGCGACCGGATCGAGGTGATCAACCCGGCCGACGAACAGGTCATCGCAGGGGTTCCGGCCGGCAGTGCCGAGGACGTGGACGCGGCCGTACGTGCGGCACGCGCCGCGTTCCCCGGCTGGGCGGCCACGGCTCCGGCCGAGCGGGCCGCCCGGATCGCGGCGCTGCGCGACGTACTGGTCGCCCGTAAGGGCGAGTTCGCCGAGACCATCACCGCCGAACTCGGCTCCCCGACGGGGTTCTCGGAGATGGTCCACGTGGGGGCGCCGATCGCGGTGTCCTCCTCGTTCGCCGAGCTGGCGGCCTCGTACGCCTTCGAGGAGCGGATAGGGAACTCCACCGTCCTGCTGGAGCCGGTCGGCGTGGTCGGGGCCATCACGCCCTGGAACTACCCGCTGCACCAGATCGTTGCCAAGGTGGCGCCCGCCCTCGCCGCCGGCTGCACCCTCGTCCTCAAGCCGGCCGAGGACACCCCGCTGACCGCACAGCTCTTCGCCGAGGCCGTGCACGAGGCGGGCATTCCGGCCGGAGTGTTCAACCTGGTGACCGGGACCGGCCCGGTCGCCGGTCAAGCACTGGCCGCGCACGAAGGGGTCGACCTCGTCTCCTTCACCGGCTCCACCGCGGTCGGCAAGCAGATCGGCGCCACGGCCGGCGCCGCAGCCAAGCGCGTCGCCCTCGAACTCGGCGGCAAATCGGCCAATGTCATCCTGCCCGGAGCCGACCTGGCCAAGGCCGTCGCGACGGGCGTGGGTCACGTCATGAACAACTCCGGTCAGAGCTGCAACGCGCTCACCCGCATGCTCGTCCACCGCGACCAGTACGAGGAAGCCGTCTCGCTCGCTGCCGCCGCCGTCGCCAAATACCCCTCCGGCGACCCCCGCGACCCGGGCACCCGCCTCGGCCCGGTCGTCAACGCCAAGCAGCGCGACCGCGTGCGCGGATACATCGCCAAGGGCGTCGAGGAGGGCGCGCGCCTCGTCGCCGGCGGCCCCGACGCGCCGCACGAGCGCGGGTACTTCATCGCCCCGACCGTGTTCGCCGACGTCACGCCCGACATGACCATCGCGCAAGAGGAGATCTTCGGCCCGGTACTGTCGATCCTCCCGTACGAGGACCAGGACGAGGCCTTGCGCATCGCCAACGGCACCGTGTACGGCCTGGGCGGCGCGGTCTGGGCGGCGGACGAGGAGACCGCCGTGGCCTTCGCCCGGCGCATGGACACCGGCCAGGTGGACATTAACGGAGGCCGTTTCAACCCGCTCGCGCCCTTCGGCGGCTACAAGCAGTCGGGGGTGGGCCGCGAGCTCGGGCCGCACGGCCTGGCCGAATACCTCCAGACCAAGTCCTTGCAGTTCTGAGCCGCCCCGAGCCCCTCACCCCGAGCCCCTCACACCGAGTCCCGAGTCCCGAGAGACGGAATCGACCATGGTCCGTGCCGCCATCCTGCCCGCCGTCGGAGCCCCGCTGGAGATACGGGAGATCGTCCTGCCCGATCCTGGCCCCGGCCAGGTTCGGGTGCGGCTCGCCGCAGCCGGTGTCTGCCACTCCGACCTCTCCCTCACCGACGGCACCATGCGGGTGCCCGTCCCCGCCGTCCTCGGCCACGAGGGCGCGGGCACGGTCCTGGCCGTGGGGGAGGGCGTCACCCACGTCGCCCCCGGTGACGGCGTGGTGCTCAACTGGGCCCCGTCCTGTGGGGAGTGCCACCACTGCTCGATCGGTGAGGTCTGGCTCTGCGCCAAGGCGCTCACCGGGGTCGGGGCGGTCTACGCCCACGACGCCGGGGGCACGCCGTTGCACCCGGGGCTGAACGTGGCCGCGTTCGCCGAGGAGACGGTCGTCGCGGCCAACTGCGTGCTGCCCGCGCCCGCCGGCATCCCGCTCGCCGAGGCCGCCCTGCTCGGCTGCGCGGTCCTGACGGGCTACGGCGCCGTCCACCACAGCGCCCAGGTGCGCCCCGGTGAGTCCGTCGCCGTCTTCGGTGTCGGCGGCGTCGGCCTCGCCGCCCTCCAAGCCGCGCGGATCGCCGAGGCGGGCCCGATCATCGCCGTCGATGTCTCTCCGGCCAAGGAGGAACTGGCCCGCGCGGCCGGAGCCACCGACTTCGTCCTCGCCTCGGACGGCACCGCCCAGCAGATCCGCGCCCTCACCGGCGGTCAGGGCGCCGACGTCGCCGTCGAATGCGTCGGCCGGGCGGAATCCATCCGCGGAGCCTGGGACTCCACCCGCCGTGGCGGGCGTACTACGGTCGTCGGCATCGGCGGCAAGGAGCAGCGGGTCTCGTTCCACGCCCTGGAGATCTTCCACTTCGCCCGCACCCTCACGGGCTGCGTCTACGGGAACAGCGACCCCGCCCGCGACCTGCCGGTGATCGCCGATCACGTTCGCGCGGGCCGTCTCGACCTTGGCGTCATGGTCACCGACCGCATCCCCCTCGACGGCATCCCGGCCGCTTTCGACACCATGCTGGCGGGCAAGGGCGGCCGCTCGCTGGTGGTGTTCTAGGACCGTTCGCCACAGCGTGCCGGATCGGGCCGCGCGCGCCCGTCGCATCGGGCGCGTGCCGGATCGGGTCGGACCAGGCAGGACCAGGCAGGACCAGGCAGGATCGCGCCGGACCGCGGCGGGTGCCGGAGTGACGTCGTCGTCCGGCACCCGCCGCCGGGCCGTCATGCCTCACGCAGGGCCTCGTACTGGATCGCCAGCCCGTCCAGCAGGGCGGCCAGGCCGGTTTCGAACGCGCCCTCGTCCACCTCGTGCTGACGCTCGGCCAGCAGGTGGGCCTGCCCCAGGTGGGGATAGTCCGACGGGTCGTACGCCGCCTCGTCGTCCACGAAGCCCCGGGCGAAGGAGCCCACCGCCGAGCCCAGGATGAAGTACCGCATCAGTGCGCCGATCCGGGTCGCCTGCGCCGGGGGCCACCCGGCCGCCGTCATCGCGCCGAACACCGCGTCCGCCAGCCGCAGGCCGGCAGGGCGCCGGCCCGGGCCGCGCGCCAGCACCGGCACGATGTTCGGGTGGTCGGACAGCGCGTCACGGTACGAGTGGGCCCAGTCGTGCAAGGCAGCCCGCCAGTCCCGGCCGGCCTCCGCCTCGAACATCGACAGGTCGACCCGTGCGCTCACCGCGTCCGCGACCGCATCGAGGATCTCGTCCTTCGTGCGGAAGTGGTTGTAGAGGGACGGGCCGCTCACCCCCAGCGCGGACGCCAGCCGCCGCGTCGAGACCGCCTCCAGTCCCTCGGCGTCCACCAGGGCACCCGCCGCCTCGACGATGCGGTCTCTGCTGAGGAGGGGCTTGCGCGGTCTGGCCATGCGCCACATAGTAAGGCCAGCCCGCACTAAACTACCGGTGCTAGTTAAAGGCCCGGTCCACGCCGCCACACCCGGAGGTGCCCGGTGAACCTGGAGCTCAGCGAGGAGCAGAGCGCGGTGCGCGAGCTCGCCCGCGCGTTCACGGAGCGAGAGGTCGTCCCGTACGCCGCCGAGTGGGACCGCGCCGAGAGCGTGGACCGGGCCATCGTGAAGAAGCTCGGCGCGCTCGGCTTCCTGGGTCTGACCGTGCCCGAGGAGTACGGCGGCTCCGGCGGCGACCACCTCGCCTACGTCCTCGTCACCGAGGAGCTCGGCCGTGGCGACTCGGCCGTGCGCGGAATCGTTTCCGTCTCCCTCGGCCTGGTCGCCAAGTCGGTGGCCGCCTGGGGCACCGAGGAGCAGAAGCACGCCTGGCTGCCCCGCCTCTGCGCGGGCGACGCACTGGGCTGCTTCGGTCTGACCGAGCCCGGCACCGGCTCGGACGCCGGCAACCTGACCACCCGTGCCCGGCGCGAGGAGGACGCGTACGTCATCAACGGCAGCAAGACGTTCATCACCAACGGCACCTGGGCGGACGTCGTGCTCCTCTTCGCCCGCACGAACGACGCGCCCGGACACCGTGGCATCTCCGCCTTCCTCGTTCCTGCCGACACCCCCGGCCTCGCCCGCCGCGAGATCCACGGCAAGCTCGGCCTGCGGGGCCAGGCCACCGCCGAACTCACTCTCGACGGCGTTCGCGTACCCGCCTCCGCGATGCTCGGGCCCGAGGGCAAGGGCTTCTCCGTCGCCATGTCCGCGCTGGCCAAGGGGCGGATGTCGGTCGCGGCCGGCTGCGTGGGCATCGCGCAGGCAGCGCTGGACGCGGCCGTCTCGTACGCCGCCCAGCGCGAACAGTTCGGCAAGCCCATCGCCCACCACCAGCTGGTCCAGGAACTGATCGCCGACATCTCGGTCGACGTGGACGCGGCCCGGCTGCTGACCTGGCGGGTGGCCGACCTCATCGACCGCGGGCAGCCCTTCGCCACCGAGTCCTCCACCGCCAAGCTCTTCGCCTCCGAGGCCGCCGTCCGCGCCGCGAGCAATGCGCTCCAGGTGCACGGTGGTTACGGGTACATCGACGAGTACCCGGCCGGAAAGCTGCTGCGCGACGCCCGCGTGATGACCCTGTACGAGGGCACCAGTCAGATCCAGAAACTGCTGATCGGCCGCGCCCGCACCGGAGTCGCCGCATTCTGAGCCGCCGGTCGCCGCCGGCTGCTCTCCTCGGGTTCCGGGTGTCTGAGTACGCACCTGAGTACGCGTGCGGATGTGGCCCCGCTCACGCCGTTCGATGCTGGGCCCATGAACGAGACACCGGTCAAGCAGCGCAATTCGGCCGCGTACTACGGCCAGGCCGTCGCGTCCTTCGGCATCGCGATCTGTGCGGTGGCCCTGGGGATCTACCACCTTCAGGTCGACGGCTGGGTCCGCGCCTTCCTCGGTATCGCGGTCCTCTACCTCACCACCTCGGCGTTCACCCTCGCCAAGGTGATCCGGGACCGCCAGGAGCTCACCCAGATCGTCAGCCGGGTGGACCAGGCGCGGATGGAGAAGATCATGGCTGACTACGACCCCTTCCAGCCGAAGGTGTGAGCGGCGCCTGCCGGGTGCGGCATGTCGTCGATGTTCGCTAAGCGCTTGCTCACCCTCCGGTAAGGTGTTTCTTCCTACAGGACGAAGAGGGTGAGCGAGCGATGGACACCGCGGAGGAGACGACCGGCGGCTACCGGCCGTGGTCGGAGGTCACCCCCGACGCCGCGCGGCGGCTGCTGGTCGCCGCCGTCGACGCGTTCGCGGAACGCGGGTACCACGCCACCACCACGCGTGACATCGCGGGGCGGGCCGGCATGAGCCCGGCTGCGCTCTACATCCACTACAAGACCAAGGAAGAGCTGCTCCACCGGATCAGCCGCATCGGGCACGACAAGGCCTTGGAGATCCTGGAGACCGCTGCCTCCGGTCCGGGCTCGGCCGCCGAACGACTCGACGCGGCCGTGCGGTCGTTCGTGCTGTGGCACGCGGCGCACCACACCACCGCGCGGGTGGTCCAGTACGAGCTCGAGGCTCTCGCCCCGGAGCACCGCTCCGAGATCGTGGCACTGCGCCGGCAGAGCGATGCCGCCGTACGCCGCATCCTCGCCGACGGCGTTGCGGCCGGAGAGTTCGACGTGCCGGACGTCCCCGGCACCACCCTCGCCGTCCTGTCCCTGTGCATCGACGTGGCCCGTTGGTTCAACACGGCCGGCCGGCGCACGCCGGACGAGGTCGGCGCGCTCTACGCGGACCTCGTCCTGCGCATGGTGGGCGCCGCCCCGAAGGGTCGCGGCACCTCCACCACGCCTCAGAAGTAGTACCGCGACACCGACTCCGCGACGCACACCGGCTTGCTGCCGCCCTCGCGCTCGACCGTGACCGTCGCCGCGACCTGGACGCCGTCGCCCACCGCCGTGACCTCCGTGATCACGGCAGTGGCGCGCAGTCGCGAGCCGACCGGCACCGGCGCCGGGAAACGCACCTTGTCCACGCCGTAGTTGATGCCCATCCGCATGCCCTCGACCCGCATGATCTGCGGCACCAGGCTCGGCAGGAGCGACAGGGTGAGATAGCCGTGCGCGATGGTGGAACCGAAGGGTCCGGCCGCGGCCCGCTCCGGGTCCACGTGGATCCACTGGTGGTCGCCGGTGGCGTCCGCGAATAGGTCGATCCGTTTCTGGTCCACTTCTAGCCAGCCGCTCGGGCCGAGGGGCTCCCCGATCCCGGCGTGCAGCTCCTCGGCAGACGTGAAGACCCTCGGCTCGGCCATGCCTCTCCCTCTCCTGACGAATAAGCGCTTGCTCAGCATGCTGGGGGCGCCCGCATCTGTCAACGGATTCCGGCCCGGCCGACTACCCTCGGCGTCGTGCCGCAGATTCCCGAGAAAATCCACGAACTCACCGTCGGCCAGCTGTCCGCCCGCAGTGGAGCGGCCGTCTCCGCGCTGCACTTCTACGAGACCAAGGGCCTGATCAGCAGCCGCCGGACCTCCGGCAACCAGCGCCGCTACAGCCGCGACGCACTGCGCCGGGTGGCCTTCGTACGCGCTGCCCAGCGCGTCGGCATCCCCCTCGCCGCCATCCGGGACGCGCTCGCCCAGCTTCCTGAGGAACGCACCCCCAACCGCGAGGACTGGGCCCGGCTCTCGGAGGCCTGGCACGCCGAACTCGACCAGCGGATCACCCAACTGATGAGACTGCGAGACCACTTGACCGACTGCATCGGCTGTGGCTGCCTCTCGCTGAAGAACTGCGCCCTGTCCAACCCGGACGACGTCTTCGGCGACCAGCTCACCGGCTCCAGGCTGTAGCGGCAGCGGCAGCGGCAGTGGCAGCGGTCTCGCCCTCGCCCTCGGCAGCGGCCTCGGAGGCCGTCTCGACGGCCGCCGCCACCAGCTCGGCGTTCGACCGCGCGGGCCGTCCGTCCGGCAGGTGCAGTACGTCGCCCGCGCCGATCCGCGCGGCCGCCCCGCACCGCGCCGCCAGCCGGAGCACCGGCCAGGCGGCGGCCCCCCGCCCGAACAGCAGCAACGGCACCGGCGCTAGCCACCGCAGCCCCGCCACCAGCGCCGGATCAGCCACCGCCGGAGCCACTACGAGCCGAACCCGGGCAGACTCCCCTGCCGGCCGGGCCAGGAACCGCGCCAGCGGCTCCGCCCCCGGTCCGGCGGCATCCTCGGCGCCCGCCGGAAGCACCGCGTCCACCGCCACGCCCCGCGCCAGCAGAGCCTGCGCGAGATCCTCGGCCCCCGGCTCCGCGAAGTGCACCGCCGCCCGGTCCGGCAGTACCGTCCACGACCGGACCCGCTCCAGGCGCCCCGCGGGATCGGGCTCGGCCCCGATGCTCGCGCACACCGACAGCGGTACGGAGACCCCCGCGCCCCGCAACGCCTCCAGCAACGGCCCGACGACCCGGGGCGACAGGCTCTCCCGGCCGCACGGGGTCCGCGGATGGACCAGGACCTCCCCGGCCCCGGCGGCCACCGCCCCCCGCGCCGACTCCACCACCTCGTGCGGGGACAGGGGCACGACAGCGCCGTCGGTGGCGCTGCGCGCGCCGTTCAACGACACCTGGAGCCGCAGACTCACGCTGCTCCCGCCGACGCCGGGTCCGACCCCGCGTCCGCCAGCGCCGGCCGAGGCACGACGATCCCACAGCCCGCGCACACCGGCCCGTCCCAGGCCCACGCCCCCTCCCAACTCCCGTGCCCGGTACCGGGCCCCCGTCTTGGTCCCGGTACCCGCGCGGGCCAGTGCAGCTCCTGCTCGCCGCAGACCGGGCATCCCGTCCCCGGCTCCGACTCCAGCGCCGTGACGAGCCGCCGCAGTACTTCACCCAGCGTCCCGTCCGGCCGAACCCCCGGGTCGGCGCACCGCACCACGGCGTCCCCGCTGCCGCTCCACGCCCACTCCGGCCGCCGCAGCCCGTGGTGCTTCTCCCGCCGGCGACGCTCCGCGAACTGACGCTCGTACTCCAGCCAGACCGCCCGGGCCTCCTCCAACTCCTCCAACGCCGCGACCAGCCGCTGCGGATCCGCCGCCCGGTCCTCGGGGGCGATCCCGTGCCGGTCGCACAGGTGCCACCACGTCGCCCGGTGCCCGTACGGCGCGAACCGCTCCAAGCAGCGGCGTAGCGAATGGCGCCGCAACGCACGGTCGTTGCGCGCGTCCCGCACCTGGTACGCCAGACTTCGGAATCCCGCCATCACACCTTCACCTCCGTCGCGCCCACGCCGGCACCGGGGCGTCGTACTCCGTCGAACGACGACGCACCGTGAGATGTGCCCAACATGCCCGGTCAGGTGCGGGCGCATGCGGGGGCGGTCGAGGCGTGCGGGTGGCACATGGCCGGAACTCAGCGCCCCATGCGCCCCGCAGCAACCACGACTCGGGCCAGTTCCTCGTGGCAGATGTCGCTGTGCGCCCCCGAGGGCGGACCGCCGCGCCGCACCACGGACGCGGCGTCCACGCTGACGCAACCCGCCCCGGGGACCCCTTCGCGCAGGACCGCGTCGAGGGTCAGCCGCGGCGCGCCGGGTACCGCCTGCACCCCGTCGTGACCGATCGCGCCCCACCGCTCGTCGAAACCGAGGAGACCGGCCGAATCCCCCGCCATTCGGGAGGCCATCGGATAGAACACCTTCAGGGCGGAGTCGTGCGCGGAGTGGCAGGCCACCACCGGACCGTCGACCTTGCGGTGCATTCCGCGCAGGGCGCCGCCGCTGCCCTTGTCGTGGGGGAGCCGGTCGGCGAAGGCGTAGTGGGAGAAGGCGCCCTGGAGCAGGGTCACGGACTTCACGTACCGGGAGCCGTCCGGCACCGAGCGGAGCGAGAAGGACACCACCCGGGCCCCGAAGCTGTGTCCGATCAGATGGATCCGCAGGGCCGGTCGGCGGGCGCAGAGTTCCGCGAGCACCGGGCCGAGACCGCGCTCGCCGATGGCTCCGGCCCGCTTCTTCATCTGGTAGTACGTGGCCTGGCGCAACAGCTCCTTGGCCCCGCTCCACAGGGCGCGCAGGCCGCCGCCCACGGCGAGCCCGGGTTCGGCGGCGTCTGCGGGCAGCGCGCCCGCCTCGGCCAGTCCTTCGGTGAGGGCCCGGCACACTTCCAGCACGTCACGCGTGAAGAGGGCCGGCACCTCCCGCACGGCCGGGGGCGGTGCCGAACCCGCGTACGCCGACCCCACTGCGTCCACCGCGTCCACCGCGTCCACGCCCACCAGTTCCCGCACCAGCGCGCCGAACTCGATGAAGGCCACCGCCGACTCGGGTCGGTCCTCCAGCAGCTCGGCGATCCGCTCCAGCTCCGCCTCCCGCCCCGGCCAGAACTCCCCGAGCGCCCGCAGGGTGGCCGCGTCGAGCGCCGTCCCGTGACCGGGTTCGGCGAGCGCGCCGTGGTCTTCGAAGTCCGGGATCGGCTCGTCCGAGAACCGGATCGAGGGCCAGACGACACCCACGTATCCCAGCCGTACCTCGTGCCCCACCAGCGCCGGGAAGGGTGCGTAGAAGCGGTCGTAGAGCCGGGTCGACGTCGACCGGTCGCTGTTCCAGCCGTGTGCGAAGACCAGCAGGTCGGTGGCCTCCATGGCGGCCACCGCTTGCTGCGTGCTCCGGTCCACGTCCCCGTCGGCGTCGAAGGTCAGCTCTGCGTACGGACCGACACCGATCCCCGCAGCAGCCTCCGCACCGATCCCTGTGCGCGTTCCGTCCGACATGGGTCCCCCTCCGAGCCGCGCCTGCGTGGTGCCGTCCAGCATCCTGCTGCAGCCCCCGCCCGACCAGACCCGTGCCACTACGGATAGAGCAGGTAGCGCTCCCGCACCGTCGCGAACCGCGCCAGCCCGGTCGCCCAGTCGCCCGCGATCTCCTCGACCCCGGCCCCCGCGTCCACCAGTCGCCGGACCCGGTCCGAGCCGGTCAGCCGGTCGATCCAGTGGTCCGTGCGCCACGCGAAGCCGTTCCACGTCCGCTTCGCGGTCACCAGCAGCCCGATTCCGGCACGGACCGGATCGAAGGCCGCCCGGTCGTGCACGATCAGCCGGACCCCGCCGCACACCTTCCCGGCGTACTTGGAGAAGGTCGGAGTGAAGTACGCCTCCCGGAACCAGACCCCGGGTAGCCCCAGTGCCTCGGCCGCCTCCGCCCACCGCCGGTCGACGCCCTCCGCGCCGACCACCTCGAAGGGCGTGGTCGTTCCCCGCCCCTCGGACAGGTTGGTGCCCTCGAACAGGCAGGTGCCGGCGTACGCCAGTGCCGTGTCCGGGGTCGGCACGTTGGGGCTCGGCGGCACCCAGGGCAGTCCGGTCGTCCCGAAGAAGGAGTCCCGCCGCCACCCGGTCATCCGTACCGTGCGCAGCTGGACGGGTTGGGCCGACAGGAACTCCGCGTTGAACAGCAGGGCCAGCTCGGCCACCGTCATCCCGTGCACGAGCGCGATCGGCTCCCGGCCCACTCCGCTCGCGTACGACCGTTCCAGTACGGGCCCGACGGCCCGCCGGCCGCCCACCGGGTTGGGCCGGTCCAGTACGACCACGGCCTTGCCGGCCAGTGCCGCTGCGCGCATGCAGTCGTACAGGGTCCAGACGTAGGTGTAGAAGCGCGCCCCGACGTCCTGGATGTCGAAGACGAGGGTGTCGATCCGGGCCGCCGTGAACGCGTCCGCGAGCTTCTGCCCGCTCGTGGCGTACGTGTCGTACACCGGCAGCCCGGTCGCCGGATCGTGTCCGGCCGCCTCGGAGTCGCCCGCCTGCGCCGTCCCGCGGAACCCGTGCTCCGGACCGAACACCGCCACCAGGTCCACCCGCGGGTCCGCGTGCAGTACGTCGACCAGGTGGCGGGCGTCGGCGGTGATCCCGGTGGGGTTGGTGACCACCCCGATCCGCTGGCCGGCGAGCACCTCGTACCCGTCCGCGGCGAGCTGCTCGAAGCCGGTGCACACCCGGTCCGTGCTGCCCGCAGGTGGGGTCGGCTCCCGGCCGGGCGGCGGGGCCGCCGCCCCGATCGCCCCCAGCGCCCCTGTCGTACCCGCCAGTCCCAGCAACCCCCGTCGCGACAGCGTCATCCGGCCACGCTAGGGGTCCGCCCCCTTCCGCCCCGACATACCGACTGGTTAGTCTGCCGGACATCCGGCCATGAAAGGTGATCCCCGTGAGCGCGTACCAGGACCAGCGAGTCGTCGTCACCGGCGCGGGCGGCGGCATCGGCGCCGCCCTCGCCCACCGCTTCGCCGCCGAGGGGGCGACGGTGGTGGTCAACGACCTCGACCCCGCACGGGCCGCCGCCGTCGCGGGCGAGATCGGCGCCCGTGCCGTCGCGGTCCCCGGCGACGCCTCCGCGATCGTGGAGGAGGCCCGCGAGGCCCTCGGCGGCACGGTGGACGTCTACTGCGCCAACGCGGGACTCGCCTCGGGCGGCGACGCGTTCGCCGACGAGGCCGTGTGGGAGGCGGCCTGGGACACCAACGTCATGGCGCACGTCCGGGCGGCCCGGCGGTTGCTGCCCGACTGGCTGGCGCGCGAGAGCGGGCGCTTCGTGTCCACGGTCTCGGCCGCCGGACTGCTGACCATGATCGGGGCGGCCCCGTACAGTGTCACCAAGCACGGCGCGCTCGCCTTCGCCGAGTGGCTCTCGCTGACCTACCGCCACCGCGGTGTGCAGGTCCACGCCATCTGCCCGCAGGGCGTCCGCACCGACATGCTGACGGCCGCGGGCTCGGCGGGCGAACTGGTCCTCGCGCCGACCGCGATAGAGCCGGAAGCGGTTGCGGACGCACTGTTCGACGGCATGGAGAAGGGCCGTTTCTTGATCCTCCCGCACCCCGAGGTCGCGGACTACTACGCGGCCCGGGCCACCGAACCGGACCGCTGGCTCAGCGGCATGAACCACATCCAGCAGACGTGGGAGCGCCGGTGACGCGAGCCTCCCGGTATGCCGCCAAGCCCTGGCTCGGGCTGCTCAGCCCCGCCCAGCGCGCTCCCGTCTCCCCGCCGCCCAGCCTGCTGCACGCCTTCCGCGAAGCCGTCGCCCGGGCCCCGCAGCGCACCGCGCTGGCCTATTTCGACGGCCGCATCGACTACGTGGAGACCGACGCGCTCTCGGACTCCGTCGCGGGCCACCTCGCCGCTCAGGGCATCGGCCGCGGGGACCGGGTCGCCGTCATGCTGCAGAACACCCCGCACTTCGTGCTCGCCGTCCTGGCCGCCTGGAAGACCGGCGCGGTCGTCGTCCCGCTCAACCCCATGTACAAAGCGGGCGAGGTCGGACACATCCTGCGCGACTCCGGGGCCACCGCGCTGGTCTGCGACGACCGTGCGTGGACGGCGTACCTGCGCGGGGCCGCGGCCGGTACGGACGTACGGATCGCGCTGACCGCCTGCGACCTGGACTTCCAGACCCGCAACGACGTGCGCGTCCACGGGCCGCAGCGGGAGCGACGGCCGCAGCCGCAGGTCCCCGCGCCGCACGCTCCCGGCTCCACCCCCAGCCTCACCCCCACCCCCACCCCCGCCCCCGCCGCCAGCCTCGCCGTCGATGACCTCGCCGCCGTCGCCCGCCGGGGTCACCCCGCCCCGCCCGTCCCGGGGCCCGCCGCAGCCGACACCGCGCTCATCAGCTACACCTCCGGCACCAGCGGAACCCCCAAGGGCGCCATGAACCCGCACGGCGCGCTCACCTACAACGCCGTACGCCAGGTCACCGGCCATCCACTGCCCGAAGGCGCCACGTACTTCGCCCTCGCGCCCCTCTTCCACATCACCGGCATGGTCTGCGAGCTCGGCGCCTGTTTCGCCAACGCCGGCACGCTCGCCCTCGCCCACCGCTTCGACGCGGGCGTCGTCCTCGACGCCTTCCTCGAACACCGCCCCGCCTACACCGTCGGTCCGGCCACCGCCTTCATGGCCCTCGCCGCCCACCCCGACGTCACCCCGGACCACTTCGCCTCGTTCCGGGTGATCTCCTCGGGCGGCGCCCCGCTCCCGCCCGCGCTCGTCGAACGGCTCCGCGCCGCCTTCGGCTTCTACCTGCGCAACGGCTACGGGCTCACCGAGTGCACGGCCCCCTGCGCCTCCGTGCCCGCGCACCTCGAAGCCCCCGTTGATCCTGCCTCCGGCACGCTCTCCGTGGGAGCGCCCGGCGCCGACACCGTCGTGCGCATCCTCGACGAGCACGGCGTCGAGGTGCCCTTCGGGGAGACCGGCGAGATCGCCGTCCGCGGGCCCCAGGTCGTGCCCGGCTACTGGGGGCTGCCGGCGGACACCGCCAAGGCCTTCCCGGACGGCGAACTGCGCACCGGGGACGTCGGGTTCATGGACGCGGACGGCTGGCTCTACGTCGTCGACCGCAAGAAGGACATGATCAACGCGTCCGGGTTCAAGGTCTGGCCGCGCGAGGTCGAGGACGTGCTCTACACCCATCCCGCCGTGCGCGAGGCGGCCGTCGTCGGCGTTCCCGACCCGTACCGCGGGGAGAGCGTGAAGGCGTACGTCAGCCTCCGCCCCGGCGCCTCGGCCCAGCCGCAGGAGCTGTCCGCGTACTGCGCGGCACGCATCGCCGCGTACAAATACCCCCGCCAAGTGGAGGTCCTGCCTGTTCTACCGAAAACGACGAGTGGCAAGATCCTGCGACGGGAACTGCGCGACCGTGGCTGAAAACCGTCGGACGGTCATACGGTCGGTCGTGCGGACCAGGGATCAGGGAACAGCGAAGGGAAGGTCAGCGCCATGGCCGCCAGGACCACGGAGCCCGATGGCACGCACGAAGCCCCGGTGCCGCAGCGGCTGCTGGCCGTCGCCACCCGGCTGTTCGCCGAGCGCGGCTACGACCGCACCTCCGTCCAGGAGATCGTCGAGGCGGCCGGGGTCACCAAGGGCGCGCTCTACCACTACTTCGGCTCGAAGGACGATCTGCTGCACGAGGTGTACGCGCGGATGCTGCGCCTCCAGCAGCAGCGCCTGGACGCGGTGGCCGATTCCGACGCCCCGGTCGAGGAGCGGCTACGCGCTGCCGCCGCCGACGTGGTGGTCACCACCATCGAGAACCTCGACGACGCGGCGATCTTCTTCCGGTCGATGCACCAGCTCAGCCCGGAGAAGTTCAAGCAGGTTCGGGCGGAGCGACGCCGCTACCACGAGCGCTTCCGGGCGCTGATCGAGGAGGGGCAGCGCGCGGGGGTCTTCTCCACCGCCACCCCCGCCGATCTGGTGGTGGACTACCACTTCGGCTCCGTCCACCACCTGTCCACCTGGTACCGGGCGGACGGCCCGCTCGCGCCGCAGGAGGTCGCCGACCACCTCGCCGACCTGCTGCTGCGCGCCCTGCGTCCGTAGGCCCGTCCCGCCCGTCCCGCCCGTCCGCCCGTCTCGCAGGCGCTTCCGCAGGTACGCGCCGACCGGCCCGCCCCCGGCGCGCCCGTGACGGGCGCGGACGGAGAGCGGGCCGGTCGGGGACGGGCGGTCACCCGCTACGGGGCCACCTTCAGCAGCTTGTTCGGCGTGCCCGCCGACGGGTTGGTCACCGCCCCCGTGGTCGCCGCCGCCGTCAGCGCCGCGGCCGTCTGCGCCGGGGTCGCGGACGGGTGCCCGGCCAGGTACAGGGCCGCGGCGCCCGCCACGTGCGGGGTCGCCATGGAGGTGCCGGAGATGGTCTTGGTGGCGGTGTCGCTGTCCTTCCAGTCGGAGGTGATGTCCGAGCCCGGCGCGTACAGGTCCACGACGGAACCGAAGTTGGAGAACGGCGACTGCGCGTCGTCGATGGTGCTCGACGCCACGGTGATCGCCTCCGGCACCCGGGAGGGCGAGCCCTGCCCGGCGTCGGCCGAGTCGTTGCCCGCCGCCACGGCGAAGGTGACGCCCGCGGCGATGGCCCGGCGCACCGCCTCGTCAAGCGCCTCGTCCGCGCCGCCGCCCAGGCTCATGTTGGCCACCGAGGGGCCCGAGTGGTGCTGGGTGACCCAGTCGATCCCGGCGACCACCTGTTCGGTGGTGCCGGAGCCGTTGTCGTCCAGCACCCGCACCGCGACCAGCTTCGCCTTCTTGGCGACGCCGTGTGCGGTCCCCGCGATGGTGCCCGCGACGTGCGTGCCGTGGCCGTTGCCGTCGTCGGCGCTGTCATCGTTGTCCACCGCGTCGAAGCCGTGCGTGGCACGGCCGCCGAAGTCCTTGTGGGTCGTGCGTATGCCGGTGTCGATGACGTACGCCGTCACCCCCTCACCGGCACTGTCGGGATAGCCGTACTTCTTGTCGCCCGCCGTGGCGGTCTGGTCGATCCGGTCCAGACCCCAGGAGGGCGGGTCGGCCTGAGTGGCGTTGATGGTGAACTTCTTGTTCTGCACGACCTTGCCGACGGCCGGGTCCGCGGCGAGCCGCTTGGCCTCCGTCTCGCTCAGGCCCGAGGCCGAGAAACCGTTGACCCCGGAGCCGTAGGTGCGCTTCAGCTCGCCTCCGTACTTGCGGGCGAGCTGCTCCTTGTTCGCGGAAGCGTCGAGTATGACGACGTAACTGCCGCTGATCGCGCCGGGCGCGCCCAGTCCGTACACCGTGCCTTCGGCCGGTGCCGCCGCCCCCGCTAAGGGGGTGGCGAGCAGGGTCACGGCGGCCGCGGTGGCGGCCCCCGTGGTGACTGCCGCGTACCGGAAACCGCGCGAACGCTTGTGAGTTGCCATCTGGAGGGTTCTCCTCGTGTTGACGTGTGGGGCGTCAAACCTTCTGGAGAACCCTGTTCCGATTGACAGGCGCAAATCAAGAACGCCTGGGCGTTGCGGGGTTATTCAACAAGGTTTCTCAAAAGGCCCTCCCCGTCGCCTTCACCTCGTACATAGGTTGCTGCGAACTCCCGCACGATTCCCACACGTTCACGAGCGCCTCGGGTACTTCCGCAACTCCCGGAGGGCCAGCGAACGCTGGTGCACCTCGTCCGGACCGTCGGCGAGCTGCAATGTCCGGGCCGCCGCCCACAGTTCGGCGAGCGGGAAGTCCTGGCTCACGCCCCCGGCGCCGTGCAGTTGCACCGCGTCGTCCAGGATCCGCACCACCGCGCGTGGGGTCGCGATCTTGATGGCCTGGATCTCGGTGTGCGCTCCCCGGTTCCCGACCGTGTCCATCAGCCAGGCCGTCTTCAACACCAGCAGCCGCAACTGCTCTACCGTGACCCTCGCGTCCGCGATCCAGTTCTGCACGACGCCCTGCGCGGCGAGCTCCTTGCCGAAGGCCGTACGTTCCACCGCGCGCTGGCACATCAGCTCGATGGCCCGCTCCGCCATGCCGATCAACCGCATGCAGTGGTGGATCCGGCCCGGGCCGAGCCGGGCCTGGGCGATGGCGAAGCCCGTGCCCTCCTCGCCGATCAGGTTCGCGGCCGGGACCCGGGCCCCGTGGAAGACGACTTCGGCGTGACCGCCGTGCTCGTGGTCCTCGTACCCGTACACGGTCATCGCCCGACGCACCTCGACGCCCGGCGTGTCGCGCGGCACCAGGATCATCGACTGCTGGCGGCGCGGATCGGCGCCGGCCGGATCGGTCTTGCCCATGACGATGAAGATCTTGCAGTCCGGGTTCATGGCCCCCGAGATGTACCACTTGCGCCCGGTGACCACGTACGCGTCGCCGTCCGCGGAGCGCTCGATCCGCGTCTCGATGTTCGTCGCGTCCGAAGAGGCCACCTCGGGCTCGGTCATCGCGAAGGCGGACCGGATCTCACCCGCCAGCAACGGCTCCAGCCACTGCTTCTTCTGTTCCTCGCTGCCGAACTGCGCGAGCAGTTCCATGTTCCCGGTGTCCGGGGCGGCGCAGTTGGTCGCCGTCGGCGCCAGGTGCGGGCTGCGGCCGGTGATCTCCGCGAGCGGGGCGTACTGGAGGTTGGTCAGCCCTGCGCCGTACTTGGGGCCCGGCTGGCCGTGCTGGTCCACGAAGAAGAGGTTCCACAGGCCCTGGCGGCGCGCCTCGGCCTTGAGGTCATGGAAGACGGCCGGGGTGTCCCAGGGCGAGGCCAGCCGCGCACGCTGCTCGGCGGCGACGGGTTCCGCCGGATAGACGTACTCCTCCATGAACGCGAGGAGCCGCTCGCGGAGTTCCTCGGTCCGGGCGTCGAATGCGAAGTCCATGGGTGTGCCTCAGCCTTCCTGGAGGGTGGTCAGACCGTGCTCGATGAAGACCGGGACGAGCTCGCCGATCCGGTCGAAGCCCGCACCCACCGTCTGTCCGAGGGTGTAGCGGTAGTGGATGCCTTCGAGGATCACCGCGAGCTTGAACCACGCGAAGGCCGTGTACCAGGAGATCGCCGCGGTGTCCCGACCGGAACGGGTGGCGTACCGTTCGATCAGCTCCGCCGGCGCCGGGTGGCCGGGCGCGCCGCTCGTCGTGCTGACCGGCGAGTCGGTCAGGCCCAGGTCCGAGCTGTACATCACCAGCAGCCCGAGGTCGGTCAGCGGATCGCCGAGCGTGGACATCTCCCAGTCCAGGACCGCCCGGATCGTGTCGTCCGGACCGCCGATCAGCACGTTGTCCAGACGGAAGTCCCCGTGCACGACGGTCGGGGCGGGGGAGTCGGGCAGGGCCCGGCCCAGCGCGCCGTGCAGCTCGTCGATGCCGGCGAGCTCGCGCCCCCGCGAGGCCGCGAGCTGCTTGCCCCAACGGCGCAGCTGCCGGTCGAGGAAGCCCTCGGGCCGACCGAAATCGCCCAGACCCACTGCTTCCGGATCCACCGCGTGCAGGTCGACCAGGGTGTCCACCAGGCCCAGGACCGCCCGCCGGGTGCGCTCGGGCCCGAGCGCGGCCAGCTGGCCGGCCGTCCGGTACGGGACCCCGTCCACGTACTCCATCACGTAGAACGGCGCCCCGAGGACGGAATCGTCCTCGCACAGCAGCACCGGTTCGGGTACCGGTACGGCCGTGTCGTGCAGCGCCGCGATGACCCGGTGCTCGCGCCGCATGTCGTGCGCGGTGGCCAGGACGTGCCCCAGTGGGGGTCGGCGCACCACCCAGCGGGTGGTGCCGTCACCCACCTCGTACGTGAGGTTCGAGCGGCCCCCTTCGATCAGCCGGCCGTGCAGCGCCCCGGCCACGAGCCCCGGCCGCACCCGGTCGAGATGACCGCGCAGCCGCTCCAGATCGAGGCCCCGCGGGTCGGCCGAAGCAGACGCTGGCGCTGAGGTCATGGTGCACACCTCCGTACGGAGTTTGACGACGACGAAACGAACGAGAGCCATCATGCCGACCAGTCGGTATGTCGTCTAGTGCGCGGGCCGCCACGTGCGGGTCGCAGAGGGGCGGGCCCACACCCGGTTCGGGTCGGGCCGACCTCGCGCGCGCCTCACGCCCGGGTCCCCGCGGGTACCCGGCTCACGCGTGGCAGAGGATCGGTGTCCCGCCGTTCATCACAGTCATGTCCCGCAGCACCGCCAGGATGTCCAGCGGCGCTCCTTCCGGCTCGCCGGCCAGCTCCGCGTACGCCCGGTGCAGGTTCGCCACCAGCCGCTCGCTCTCCCGCCAGGCCCCGAACTCGCCGAGATCGGCCTGCCGCGCCACCTCCAGCGGGGTCAGCCCCTTTGTCCTGCCCTCCCGGGCCAGCTCGGCCACGTACCGCAGGTAGCGCTCGGTGGCCTCATAGGCGGACGGGTCCGTCAGCGGCCCGTGGCCGGGTACGACGGTCTCCGCGCCCAGCGAGCGCAGCAGCTTCAGGGCCCGCAGCGAACCGGCCAGGGAGCCCATCGCCAGGAACGGCGTGCCCTCGGCGAAGACCAGGTCGCCGGTGAAGACGGTCCGCTGCCGGGGCAGCCAGACGATCGAATCCCCGGTGGTGTGCGCGACGCCCGGGTGGATGACCTGGACCTCCGTGCCGCCGAGGTGGAGGGTCATCCGGTCGTTGTACGTGAGGTCGGGGGCGGTGATCTTTATGTTGCCGAAGTCGGTGGCGGGCCAGATCATCTCCAGCTGGTGCCCGGCGGCGAGCTGCTCGGTGCGCGCGCTGTCGTGCCCGAGGACCAGTGCTTCGGGGGTGAAGACGCCGTTGCCGTAGGTGTGGTCGCCGTGGTGGTGGGTGTTGACCACCGTGCGCGGCAGCGGCAGCCCGGTCGCCACGACGGCCTCGCGCAGGGCCAGCGCCCGCCGCTCGGTGGCGGCGGTGTCGATGAGCAGGGTGCGGTCGCCGTCGCTCACGAAGCCGGCGTTGTTGAGGCACCAGCCGCCGTCCGGTTGGACGTAGGCGTACACCCCGGCCGCGGGCTGGACGAGGTACGGCTCTTCGACGGTCATCTGCACTCTCCCCGGGTCGCTCTGACAAGCGGTCAGCATCCTGCCAGTCGCGGCGGAGCTGGGGGAGGGTGGGGGAGCTGGGAGAGGGTGGGGGCCGGCCGGGACGGTCGCCGGGCGCGGCCGGCGGGTCGGGTCGCCCCGTGCCGGCGGTGAGTCGGTCAGCGGCCGGTGGCGGGCCGTCTGTAGGTCGTCAGGAGAGGTCAGCAGGCGGCCGGAAGGCGGTCAGTGGTCGTCGTAGTGGCCGTCGTGCGCGGCGTGCCGGTGCCCGTCGTGCAGGTAGTCCACGTGGTCGCCATGCGGAACCGCCTCGTGCCCGCAGTCCGAGCCGTGGGTGTGGTCGTGACCCTCGTGGGCGGTGTGCCCCCGGGGCTCGCATTCGTCCCAGTGTCCGGAGTGCTCGCGGTGCAGATGGCCGTCGTGCGCGTAGTCGAGGTGGTCGCCGTGGGGGACCTGCCTGTGGCCGCAGCCGGGGCCGTGGGCGTGCTCGTGCGTGGGGTGTTCCTGGTGCAGGGTCGTCATGACGCCGAGGCTAGTGCGGAACATCCCTGTTTGCCCGTTCTGTCCCGATGGCGCGAGTAGGTCGGACCGTACGACCAATCGCTCATGTGATGAGTGTCACCGCCAAGACCGCCAGTGCCACCGTGCCCGCCACCACCGCCAGCGCCGCCCGCGGTGCGAGCCCCGACGGCCGGCCCGCAGCCAACTGCCGCATCCGCCGGTGCGCCACCCACAGGAAGGCCACCCAGATCAGTGCGATCAGCGCCACGCCAACCGCCTCCACCGGCGGGTCCGAGGCGCGCAGCGCCTGCCGCAGCGCCAGCACCGCCGTCACCGAGCAGGACAGCGTCGTACGCCGCCACGCGAGCCGGGTCCGCTCGGGCTGGAGCCCCGCGTCGCGGCCCGCCGTACCGGAGGACGTCACTGCCCGCTCGTCCAGCCCATCAGCACGACCACGGCCAGTGCCACCGCCACCAGCCCCACGCCCAGGCTCAGCAGCACCGGGAAGCGGGACAGTGGCAGGTCCTCGCTCCGCCGCATCGCCCGCTCGCACTTCACCCAGTGGTTCACCGCCCGTAGCGCGCAGGCCGCGCCCACCGCGAGCAGCGCGAAACTCATCCCGACCCGCACCCCCCAGCGCAGGTCGGGCAGGAACTGGTCCACCGCGAAGCCGCCGCCCACCAGGGCGAGCGCGGTCCGGATCCAGGCCAGGAAGGTCCGCTCGTTGGCCAGCGAGAACCGGTAGTCGGGGGTCTCGCCCTCGTCCCTCAGACGCTGCGGGGCGAACCAGAGGCGTACGTCCTTGACGAAGTCGATCACCCGATCAATCTACTGGTGGGGCCGCCGGTGCGCGCGCAGCCGCCGGTAGGCCTCCAGCCCGTCCGGCACCCACTCCCACTCCCCGGCCGCGACCCGCCCCGCCAGCTCCTCCTCGGTCAGCCACGCGTACCACGCCACCTCCGACTCCTGCGGCTGCACCGGGAGGTCGCACCGCACCTCGTGCACGTACGACCACCAGGCCCCGCCCGGCCCCTCGTACAGGAACTTGAACAGCGGCACGGGCTGCGCGAGTCCCGCCACGCCCAGTTCCTCCTCGGCCTCCCGCAGCGCAGCCTGCGCGTAGCTCTCACCCGCGCCCAACACCCCGCCCACGAACATGTCGTGGGCCGAGGGGAAGACCAGCTTCGACGCGGTCCGCCGGTGGACGAAGATCCGCCCCCGCGCGTCCCTGACCTGAACGAACGCGCACCGGTGGATCAACCCGCCGGCATACACCTCCCCCCGTGGCGCCCGCCCCGTCACCCGGTCGTCCCGGTCCACCACGTCCAGCACTTCATCAGCAGCACTCACACGGTTCATCCAACCACCGCTGTTGACTGGTTACCCGTCCGTAGCCAAAGATCTGCCCCACCACCGACCGGAGGACGGGTTCGCATGACGTACGACGCAGACGTGATCGTGATCGGGGCCGGGCTCGCGGGACTCGTGGCCACCGCCGAGCTCGTCGACGCGGGCCGCAAGGTGATCCTGCTCGACCAGGAGCCCGAGCAGTCGATCGGCGGCCAGGCGCACTGGTCCTTCGGCGGGCTGTTCTTCGTCGACTCGCCCGAGCAGCGCCGAATGCGGATCAAGGACAGCCGCGCGCTCGCCCTCCAGGACTGGCAGGGCACCGCCGGGTTCGACCGCGAGGAGGACGCCTGGGCGCGCCGCTGGGCCGAGGCCTACGTCGACTTCGCCGCCGGTGAGAAGCGGCCCTGGCTGCACGCCCGGGGCGTGCGCTTCTTCCCGGTGGTCGGCTGGGCCGAACGCGGAGGGTACGACGCCAACGGGCACGGGAACTCCGTCCCCCGCTTCCACATCACCTGGGGCACCGGCCCCGGTCTGGTCGCGCCGTTCGAACAGCGGGTGCGCGCCGGAGCGGCCCGCGGGCTGGTCCAGCTCCGGTTCCGCCACCGGGTCACCGGGCTCGCCCGGACGGCCGGCGCCCTGGACACGGTGACGGGCGAGGTCCTGGCGCCCTCCGACGCCGTACGGGGCACCGCGAGCAGCCGCGAGAGCACCGGCACCTTCTCCCTCCGGGCCCAGGCGGTGATCGTGACCAGCGGCGGCATCGGCGGCAACCACGACCTCGTGCGCCAGCAGTGGCCGGCCCGGCTCGGCACCCCGCCGCAGCGGATGCTCTCCGGCGTGCCGGCGCACGTGGACGGCCTGATGCTCGGCATCGCCGAGGCGGCCGGCGCGAGCCACATCAACAAGGACCGCATGTGGCACTACACGGAGGGCATCGAGAACTGGAACCCGATCTGGGCCCGGCACGGCATCCGCATCCTGCCCGGGCCGTCCTCGCTCTGGCTGGACGCCACGGGCAGGCGACTGCCCGTACCGCTCTTCCCCGGCTTCGACACCCTCGGCACCCTCGACCACATCATGAAGACCGGCCACGACCACACCTGGTTCGTGCTCAACCAGCGGATCATCGGCAAGGAGTTCGGCCTCTCCGGCTCCGAGCAGAACCCGGACCTGACGGGCAAGTCGATCCGCGACGTCATCGACCGGGCGCGGCAGGCCGTACCGGGGCCGGTGAAGGCCTTCATGGACAACGGCGCCGACTTCGTCGTCGAGCGCGACCTGTCCGCCCTGGTGCGCGGCATGAACGCGGTCACCAAGGAGGACCTCCTCGACGAGGAGACCGTCCGACGGGAGATCGTGGCCCGGGACCGGGAGATCGCCAACCCGTTCACCAAGGACCTCCAGGTGACGGCCATCCACGGCGCCCGCAAGTACCTCGGCGACAAGCTGATCCGCACCGCCGCCCCGCACCGGATCCTGGACCCCAAGGCGGGCCCGCTGATCGCGGTGAGGCTCTCCATCCTGACCCGCAAGTCCCTGGGCGGGCTCGAAACCGACCTCTCCTCCCGGGTCCTGACCGCGTCCGGGGACCCGCTGCCGGGCCTGTACGCGGCGGGCGAGGCAGCCGGCTTCGGAGGCGGCGGGGTCCACGGATACCGCGCACTGGAGGGCACCTTCCTCGGCGGCTGCATCTTCTCGGGCCGCGCGGCGGGCCGCGCCGCGGCCCAGGCAGTCAGCTAGTGCTGTGACCGGAGAGGTTCACCGGCCCGAGGTTCACCGGCCCGAGGTTCGCTGGCCCGGGCCCCGGCGCGGGCCGGAGGGGCTGGCGGGGGAGCCTCCGGCGGGGCCGGGACTCCTCGCGCGGGCACGGCGGGGCCCGGGCGGCCGTAGCAGGAAGGGCACGCCATTCAGCCACTGATGGGTGTGCCCCGATTCCCTCCCGTCCGTGGTGCGGATCCACGCCGGCCAACCGCTGCACACGGACCTCCGGCACTGCCACCGCTGCCCCGCACACCCCGCGGAGTCGCCCGCGCACTGCACCGGCCCGCCCCTGGGCAGGGGTCCGTCCTCGGCTTCGTACCGGCCAAGAGCCTCGTCGAAGCGGTCTTCGTGCCGTTCGGCACCGCTGTTACGGGCTGCCGAGCCGGTGCGGCGGGAAGCCTGCACGAGGTGGTGTGGGCGCGCCCGGAGTCCCGCCCCGCAACCACCCGGAACCACAGGAATCGCCTCAACTCATTTCCGCTCCCGACCAGTTGAAACCCGCCACGCAGTGGACTGGACCTTGACGCGGAGCTGTGCCTACCGCTTTGCTGTGCGTGATCATCCAGCCAAAACCGTCCGCCCGCGCCCGTGTCCTGGAGGGAATCCCGCGGATGTCCCCGCCTCCGCCGCCCCTCGGCCGCGCCCGCAAGCGGGACGCCCAGCTCTTCGACCCGGCGCTCTGCGACATCGAACTGGTCGACGTGCGCGCCCAGTTCACCCAGGGCCGGTGGGCCAAGGCCCGCTCCCTCCTCGCCGGCACCGGTGACGACTGGGACCGCCGCGGCCACCGCGTCGTCGTGCTCGCCGAGACCCCGGCGGCCATCGCCTGGGCCCGTGAGTGGCTGCTCGCCGAACCCGACAGTGCCGACGCCGCCACGCTCCTCGCCTGCGCCGCCGTCTTCACCGCCCTGCGCCGCAAGGGGACGCCCGAGGAGGCCGAGGAGGCCTGCCGCCGTGCCGCCGCCCTGCTGCCCGCCGACCCCACCCCCTGGCTGGGGCTGCTCATGCTCTCCCGAGCCTTCGGCACCGAGGAGGAGTTCAGCCGCCACTTCGACCAGGTCCGGGCCCGCCACCGCGAGCACCACCACGCCCACCACCTGATGGTCGCCAAGCTGGCCGAGCACACCCCCGCCTCCGGACACGACCCGCTCCACGAGGTCTACGACTTCGCGGCGTGGGCCGCCGAGGAATCCCCGGCAGACTCCCCGCTCGCCGTCCTGCCGGTCATCGCGCACGCCGAGCGCTACCGAGTGCTCGCCGCCACCCACGGCCGCACGCCCGACGGGGCCACCGCCCACTGGTCGAGCCGTCGGGCCCGCCAGGTCCTGCGCTCCGCCTTCGACTGGTGGCTGGAGTGGGAGCGCGAGGACCACCCCCGCAACCGGGTCGACCTCAACTTCCTCGCCCACGCCAAGCTCTGCGAGGGCCGTCCGGCCGAGGCCGCCGCCCTCTTCCACCGCATCGGCAGCCACGCCACCCGGGCCCCCTGGTCCTATCCGGACCTCGACCCGCACAAGGCCTTCCTCGCCGCGCGCAGCGCCGCCCTCGGAACCGCTTGACCGCACGCCCCCGGACCCGCTCCACCGCGTACGGCTCCACCGCTCCGCTGGACCTTCCCCCCGAAAGGACACCCGCCATGGCGACGGGCAGATCCACCACGCTCAGCACCGCGCCCGAGATCCGCACCTACAAGGGCCAGGACCGCGCCCTGCGCGCAGACCGCCTGGGCACCGCCGGCCTGCTGCTCTCCGTACTGGCCGCCAGCGCGCCCCTGATGGTGGTCGCCGGAGTGATGCCCACCACCTTCGGCGTCATGGGCGTCGTCGGCCAGCCGTTGCTGTTCGTCATCCTCGGCATCGTGCTCGCGCTCTTCAGCATCGGCTACGCCGAGATGAGCCGGCACGTCCACAACGCCGGCGCGTTCTACGCGTACATCGCCCGCGGTCTCGGCCCCACCGCCGGCGTTGGCGCCTCGCTCGTCGCCCTCGTCGCGTACAGCGCCATGCAGGTCGGCGTCTACGGCATCCTCGGTTTCGAGATCTCCGGTCTCTTCGCCACGTACCTGGACGTCCAACTGGCGTGGTGGATACCGGCCCTGGTCGCCGTTGCCGTCACCGGCGCCCTCGGCTGGCTCAAGATCGACCTCAACGCCCGGGTCCTCGGCGTGCTCCTCCTCATCGAGTGCGCCCTCGTCGTCGTCTTCGACGTCGCCGCCCTCGGCGACCCCGGCCCCGAGGGCCTCTCGCTGCACGCCTTCAATCCCGAGACCCTCGGTGGCGCCGGCCTCGGCACGGCCCTCTGCTTCTGCATCGCCGCCTTCGTCGGCTTCGAGCAGTCCCCGGTCTACGCCGAGGAGACCAGCAAGCCCCACATCGTCGTCTCCCGCGTGATGTTCCTCGCGGTCGGCTTCGTCGCCCTCTTCTTCGCGATCAGCGCCTGGGCCCTCACCGTTGCCACCGGACCCTCCTCGGTCGTCAAGACCTCCGCCGAAGCCGGGCCCGGCCTGCTCTTCCAACTCACCGAAGGCCTCCTCGGCACTGCGATCACCGACGTCCTGCACGTCCTCTTCGTGACCGGCATGTTCGCGGCCATGCTGAGCTTCCACAACGTGGTGGCCCGGTACGCCTTCGCCATGGGCCGCGAGGGCCTGCTCCCGGCTGCCTTCGGCCGTACCAATCCGGGCACCGGAGCCCCCGCCACCGGCTCGCTCCTGCAGACCGTCGTCTCCGTCCTGGTCGTCCTCGTCTTCGCCTTCACCGACGACAAGCCGGCCGGCGACCCCACCGCGCCCGTCCTGCACCTGTTCACCTGGATGGGCAGCGTCGGCGCCCTGGGGGTGACCCTTCTCATGGCCGCGGCCTCCTTCGCCGTCATCGCCTTCTTCGTCCGCCGCGGTACCGCCGGCGCCCAGGTCTGGCGGCTCGTCGCGGCCGGCGCCGCCGGGATCGCACTGCTCGGCATCGCCGTGTACACGGTGAAGGACTTCGGCGTCCTGGTCGGCGCCGAGAAGGGCTCAGCGCTCAGCTGGGTCCTGCCCGGCGTCATCGGCGCCGCAGCCGTGGCCGGCCTGCTGTACGGGGGCGTGCTGCGCAGCCGCCGCCCCGAGGTGCACGCCCGGATCGGCCTCGGGAACGAGGCCTTCCGCCTCGACCAGGCGGCGGAGTCCGACCCCCGCGACTGACCTTGATCACCTCGCTTTCGAGCCCGTACGAAGCCCCCGGCACCCGATTCCATGGTCGCCGGGGGCTTCTGTGTGCGGAGGTCGGGTTTTGGCAGGGGCCGGAGCTCATGGTCTCCTGTGTCGACAAAACCATCCGACCACCGCACAGGTGACTCCACCCAGCTCCCCTGCGCGGCGGCTCGGACCTGCCTGTCCCACCCACGAAGGCGAAGCCCCACATGAGTGACCGCACCTTGACCGAGGCCCTTGCCCCGGCGTCGTCCCGCCACGTCGACGCCGGCGACGAGGGCTACAGCAAGGACCTCAAGTCCCGCCACATCAACATGATCGCGATCGGCGGGGCCATAGGCACGGGCCTCTTCCTCGGCGCCGGCGGACGGCTCGCCGGCGCCGGCCCCTCCCTGGCGATCGCCTACGCGGTGTGCGGCATCTTCGCCTTCTTCGTCGTCCGGGCCCTCGGCGAACTCGTGCTCTACCGGCCCTCCTCCGGCGCGTTCGTCTCCTACGCACGCGAGTTCATGGGGGAGAAGGGCGCCTACACCGCCGGCTGGCTGTACTTCCTGAACTGGTCCACGACCACCGTGGCCGACATCACCGCCGCAGCGACCTACGCGCACTTCTGGTCCCTGTTCACCAGCGTCCCGCAGTGGGTCCTGGCCATGATCGCGCTGGCCGTGGTCCTCACCGCGAACCTCATCTCGGTGAAGTACTTCGGCGAGATGGAGTTCTGGTTCTCCCTGGTCAAGGTCGCCGCCCTGACGGCCTTCCTGCTCGTCGGCATCTACCTGGTCGCCACCAGCCACGAGATCGACGGCCACACCCCGGGCCTGTCCTCCATCACCGACAACGGCGGCATCTTCCCGACCGGCATGCTCCCGATGCTCCTGGTGATCCAGGGCGTGGTCTTCGCGTACGCCTCCGTCGAGCTGTGCGGCGTCGCCGCCGGCGAGACCGAGAGCCCCGAGAAGATCATGCCGAAGGCGATCAACTCGATCATGTGGCGCGTCGGCATCTTCTACGTGGGCTCGGTCGTCCTGCTCGCGATGCTGCTCCCGTACACCGCGTACTCGGGCGACCAGAGCCCCTTCGTCACGGTCTTCGACAAGCTCGGCTTCCCCGGCGCCGCCGGAATCATGAACCTGGTCGTCCTGACCGCGGCCCTCTCCAGCCTGAACTCCGGGCTCTACTCCACCGGCCGCATCCTTCGCTCGATGGCCGTGTCCGGCTCCGCGCCGAAGTTCACCGGCCGCATGAACAAGGGTCGGGTCCCCTACGGCGGCGTCCTGTTCACCGCCGCCTTCGGCCTGGCGGGCGTCGGCCTGAACTACTTCATGCCGAAGGACGCCTTCGAGATCGTCCTGAACTTCGCCTCGCTGGGCATCCTCGGCACCTGGGCGATGGTCATGCTCTGTTCGCTCCACTTCTGGCGCCGCGCCGAGCAGGGCACCCTGGAGCGCCCGTCCTACCGCCTGCCCTGGGCTCCGTACACCCAGATCGTCACGCTGCTGTTCCTGCTCGCCGTACTGATCCTCATGTGGTGCGACGGCGGCGTCGGCCGCACCACGGTCCTGTGCGTCCCGTTCATCGGCGCGGCCCTGGTCGGCGGCTGGTTCCTGGTCCGCCGCCGGGTGGCGGAGATCGCCGCTGGCCGCTGACGGCCCCGGGCGACCCCACACGAAGAGGAGGACCCCGCCAATGGCGGGGTCCTCTTCTTCATACGCTCATCACCTGCGGTCGGCTGCGCCGCAGACGTGCTCCGCCCGTCCGATCAGGCCTTCTTGACCACGCTCGACTTGAGCTGCATGGCCCCGAAGCCGTCGATCCGGCAGTCGATGTCGTGGCCGTCCACACCGTCGATGAGCCGAATGTTGCGCACCTTGGTGCCGGCCTTGATCCCCGAGGGGCTCCCCTTGACCTTGAGCGCCTTGGTGACGGTCACGGTGTCGCCGTCGCTCAGCACGTTGCCGACGGCGTCCTTGACGACGCGCTCCCCGGCGGCCTCCGTGTCCTGCGCACCGCTCTCGGCTGGGACCCACTCGTGGCCGCATTCGGGGCACACCACGAGGGCGTTCATCTCGTAGGTGTACTCACAGGAGCACTTCGGGCAGGGAGGAAGGTTCTCGATCACCCTTCCAGGATATCCCCGCCCGCTCCCACATCCCGCCCACCTCCGCAAACGCAGAAAACCCCACGTGAAGTGGGGTCCTCGCTCTGTGTCCGAGGGGGGACTTGAACCCCCACGCCCGATAAAGGGCACTAGCACCTCAAGCTAGCGCGTCTGCCATTCCGCCACCCGGACAAGGTGTCTGTCTCGCGTCCCTCGCGGGCCGTTCCGACGTGGAAAACATTACCAAACATTCCGGGGTCCTCGATCACACCCCCGGGCGGCCGGGATCGCCCTTGGGGAGAAGGGGGCGAAGCGGGAGGATGGGGTGGCAGTCGGTACCGATCAGTGGGAGGAAGCAGCGTGAGCGAGTCGAGCGCGGGCAGGACCGTCTCCGGCGAGGACGAGGTCGTCGACCTCTGTCGGGACCTCATCCGGATCGACACCAGCAACTACGGAGACCACTCCGGCCCCGGCGAACGCAAGGCGGCCGAATGGGTCGCGGAGAAGCTCGCGGAGGTCGGACTGGAGCCGCAGATCTTCGAGTCCCACAAGGGGCGCGCCTCGACCGTCGCGCGCATCGAGGGGGAGGACCCGTCGCGACCGGCGCTACTGATCCACGGGCACACCGACGTGGTGCCGGCGAACGCCGCCGACTGGACGTACGACCCCTTCGCGGGCGAGATCGCCGACAGCTGCCTGTGGGGTCGCGGAGCCGTCGACATGAAGGACATGGACGCGATGACGCTGGCGGTCGTACGCGACCGGCTGCGCAGCGGGCGCAAGCCACCGCGGGACATCGTGCTGGCCTTCCTCGCCGACGAGGAGGCGGGCGGCGTGTACGGGGCCCGGCACCTCGTGGACAAGCACCCCGGGCTCTTCGAAGGTGTCACCGAGGCGATCGGTGAGGTCGGCGGCTTCTCGTTCACCGTCAACGAGAACCTGCGGCTGTACCTGGTGGAGACCGCCCAGAAGGGCATGCACTGGATGCGGCTCACGGTGGAGGGGACCGCGGGCCACGGCTCGATGACGAACAACGACAACGCCATCACGGAGCTGTGCGAGGCCGTCGGGCGGCTCGGCCGCCACCAGTGGCCGGTACGCGTCACCAAGACGGTGCGGTCCTTCCTGGACGAGCTCTCGGACGCGCTGGGCACCCCCCTCGACCCGGACGACATGGACGCCACCCTCGCCAAGCTCGGCGGCATCGCCAAGATGGTCGGAGCGACCCTGCGGAACTCGGCCGCCCCGACCATGCTGGGCGCCGGCTACAAGGTCAACGTCATTCCCGGCCAGGCCACCGCGCACGTGGACGGGCGCTTCCTGCCCGGCTACGAGGACGAGTTCTTCGCCGACCTCGACCGGATCCTCGGCCCGCGGGTCAAGCGGGAGGACGTGCACGGGGACAAGGCGTTGGAGACGGACTTCGACGGCAAGCTCGTCGATGCCATGCAGCGCGCACTCAAGGCCGAGGACCCGATCGCGCGGGCGGTTCCGTACATGCTGTCCGGCGGTACGGACGCCAAGTCCTTCGACGACCTCGGCATCCGCTGCTTCGGCTTCGCCCCGCTCCAGCTGCCGCCGGAGCTGGACTTCGCCGGCATGTTCCACGGCGTGGACGAGCGGGTGCCGGTGGACGGGCTGAAGTTCGGCGTGCGCGTCCTCGACCGATTCATCGACAACTGCTGAGATTCGGGAAGGTGTGCGCTTTCCACTGAGAAGAGTGAAAGCGCTCATACGCTCGTAGCCCTGGTGATCCCTCCTCGTTACAGGTGGTGCGGTCCGCGGCTGGGACCGCATTGCCAACTAGGAGGAACAATGCTCAAGAAGGTTGTCGCCGCTGCGGCTGCCACCGGTGGTCTGGTTCTCGCGGGTGCGGGTCTGGCCGTCGCCGACGCGGGCGCCCAGGGTGCGGCCATCGGCTCCCCCGGTGTCCTGTCCGGCAACGTCGTCCAGGTTCCGGTCCACGTGCCGGTCAACTTCTGCGGTAACACGACCGACGCCGCCGGCCTGCTGAACCCGGTCTTCGGCAACACCTGCGTCAACGCCTGACGCATCTGAAGTCTTTGGGCCCCGGAGCGCATTCCAGCGTTCCGGGGCCGCCGGGCTTCAGGGCCCGGCTGTTCGTACACGGCAGGGGATTATTTATGCGACGACAGGCAGCGGTCACCAGGATGACCCTGATCACCATGGCGGCTGCGGGCGGTGCTCTCGCGCTGGGTGGTGGTTACGCACAGGCGGACTCCGGCGCGGCCGGTCATGCCACGAACTCCCCGGGCGTGCTGTCCGGGAACACGCTCCAGGTGCCCGTGGACGTTCCGGTCAACGTCTGCGGCAATACGATCACGGTCGTGGGGGCTCTGAACCCGGTCTTCGGGAACCACTGTGCTCAGCACTCGGCAACCCCGCACCACCCGGATACCCCAGGCACTCCGGGGAACCCCGGCACTCCCGGCCACCCGGGGAACCCCGGCACTCCCGGCCACCCGGGGAACCCCGGCACTCCCGGCCACCCGGGGAACCCCGGCACTCCGGGGAACCCGGGTACTCCCGGCCACCCCGGCATCCCTGGCATCCCTGGCACTCCCGGCCACCCGGGCGGGCCCGAGGAGCCGGATGAGCCGTGCGACGAGGACGAGCCGAGCCGCCCGGACACCCCGGGGAACCCCAGCACCCCCAGCACCCCCAGCACCCCCAGTAATCCGAGTAACCCGGGTAACCCGGGTAACCCCGAGACTCCCGGTCAGCCGGTCAACCCCGGTACCCCGGACGTCCCTCCCGGCCAGGGGACCGGAACCGGGATCGAGCCCACTCAGCACGCAGGGCTCGCCGCCACCGGCGCAGGAGACGTCCTCGGCGCGGCACTCCCGCTCGCCGTCGGCTCTCTACTGGCCGGTGTCGTGCTCTACCGGCGTGCCCGCAACGCGGCTTGACGGTTCCTCACGACGCGGGCCCCACCCCCGGGGCCCGCGTCGTCACCAGGTGGCGCGGACCTGACGGATGATCCGGCGGCGCAGGCGGACGCGGCGGGTGCCGTCCCGGTGCAGCGTGAGCCGGTCGAGTTCCCAGTTCCCGTACTCGGCATGGTCGGTGAGCAGGCGGGTCGCCTCCTTGCGGGGCACACCGCGGGGCACGTACACGTCGACGAATTCGTATTCCGGCATCGCATCTATTGTGCGGGCAGAGCCCTGCTACGGATAGCGTCTGCACTATGTCTGATGCCGCTCTGCCCAGTGTTGCCGAGGTACGCGCCGCCGCCGAGGCGGTCAAGGCCGCGCTCGACCGTCACCTCGCCGCGGTCGAGAGCAGGATCGGGGACGAGGACCCGGCCGTCTACGCCGCCTTCAATGAACTCGCCGCCGCTGCCGAGGAGTACGACGAACTCCTCTACGACCGGTACGACGAGGTCACCCCGTTCGAGATCCCCACGCCCGAGGACGGTGCCCCGTACACCGGGCCCGCCGAGCCCGCCGCCTTCAGCGTGCTCATCCGCCGCGACTACGCCGTCGTCGAACCGCCGAGGCTGATCGCCCAGGCGGAGCGCGTAGCCGCCCACGACCGGGACGCCGCACTCGTTCACGACGGCGGGACCGCCGGTGCGTTGGGCGTGCTCTTCGGTGAGTACGAGCCGGACGAGATCGCTTCCCGCTACAAGGAGTTCGGTCTGGAGGAGGGCGACTCCACCGTCTGGATCGCGGCCTCCGACGAGGTCGCGGAACCGGGGGAGTGGCTGGGCTCGCCCTTCGGGCACACCGACCCGCAGGACGTGCTGTACCGCTTCGACGTCAGCTCCGTCTTCGACGAGGACGACGAGGAGGACGTGGACGACCCGGACGGCCAGGTGGCCGAGCCGGGGCTGGCCCCCGCCTGATCCCCGACCGCACCGAACGCCGCGGCCCCGCCCTGCCGTAAGGGCGGGGTCGCGGGGTCGCGCGCGCCGTTACTCCGGTCGTTCCCGCGCCGCCGCCACGAGGGCCCGCAACAGGCCCGTCAGCCGCGTCGTACGGGGCCTCGGCAGCACCTCCGCGACCGCGCGAGGCAGCGTCTGGTCGACGCCGTGGACCACGGACAGGTGCCGCTCCGCCCGCCCGAACGCCGTGTACACCCAGTCCCGGGACAGGGCCTGCGCCGCGTCGCCGGGCAGTACGACGACCACCGCGGGCCAGCGTGCGCCGACGGCCTGGTGCGCCGTCACCGCCCAGCCGTGGCGCACCTGCGACTCCACCTGCTCCTTCGGTACGACGATCCGCACGCCCGCGGCGTCCAGGTGCAGCCCCTGGGCGTCGGCCGACACCACCCGGGCCGGGACGGCCCGCCCGGGCGAGGGCACGTGGACGACGCGGTCGCCGGGGTCGAAACCGCCGAACCGGCCGGGGCCGGGGTTCAGCCGCTCCTTGAGGGCCGCGTTCAGCGCGCGGGTGCCCGCCGAGCCGCCGTGGCCCGGGGTGATCACCTGGACGTCGTCCGCCGGGATGCCGAAGGCTCGCGGCACCGACTCGGCCACCAGCTGCACGGTGCGGTGCACCGCCTCCCCGGCGTCGCGCACGGGCACGATGACGACCTCCTTGCCGGGGGCCTCGACCTGGTTCAACTCACCGATCCCGACACCGGAGACCAGCTCGCCGAGGGGACCCGGGTCGGGGGTGCGGGAGACCACCTGGGGGAAGGCGCGGGCCGCCAGCACGTCGCCGAACACCCTTCCGGGGCCGGCGGATCCGAGCACCGCGGGGTCGCCGGACAGCACCAGTCGGGCCCCGTCGGGGACGGACTCGACGAGCGCGGCGGCGGTCTCCACATCAAGCTGCGGCGCGTCGAGGACCACGAGCAGGTCCAGGGCGAACTGTCCGTCCGCGTCCCGTCCGGGCCCCTCCGTACCGGCCAGCAGCCCGGCCACGGTGACGGTGTCGAGAGCGCCGGGAGTCCGCCCGGGCGCGGTCCGGGGGAGCGCGTGCGCGGCCAGGCAGACGCGCAGGCCCTGCTGCCGGGCGGCCGTCAGCAGAGCCAGCGGTTCGGCACGGGCGGCCTCGCCGCCGGTGTGGGTGACCAGGCCGTGGCCGGCGACGGCGCGGATCAGTTCGGCGCCGGGCCCGGCGGCGGCCGGGTCCCAGTCCGCCGGGTCGTCGAAGGTGTTGGCCAGCCGGGCCAGGCCGTCGGCCAGGCTCTCCTCGGCCAGCGCGTAGCCGTCCAGCCCCACCAGCACCCGTACGGGCTGCTCCGCGCCCTCGGTTTCCTCGGTGCCCTCCGCGGCCGGCGGGCCGAGCGGTTCGTGGAACACCAGGACGGCGCCCTCGCCGATGGCCCGTTCCAGGGACGCGGCGGGATCCGGTACGCCGTACTGGGCGAGGGCGGACTCCACAGTGGGGGCTTCGAGAGCGGTGTGCCCCTTGAGTGCGGCCTGCTCCAGCAGCCAGCCCACGAGGGCGGCGGCGCGCCGCTCGTCACCGGGGCCGGCGTCGGCGCCGAGCAGGGCGCGGGCGAAGCCGTCCGCCTGGGTGGGGCGGACCCCGGCGACGGAGAGGAGTCGCCAGGGGTCCTCGGCGAGCTGCTGCGCGGCGCCTTCGCCGAGAGCGGTGGCGGCCGGTCCGGCCAGCGACTCGGGGGCGCCGCCACGGACGAGTACGCTGCGCACGCTCGCGACGCCCTCCGCGGTGGGGGCCGTGCGGGCGGGGCGGGGGGTCGCGGGAGCGGCCGGGGGCACGGCCCTGCGCGGTGCGGTGGACGCCTCGTCGAAGTACACCGGGGAGGGTTTCTCCCCGCTCTCCACGGCCCGTACGGCGGCCAGGAGGTCGGCGGCCTTCCCGCTGAGCTTGCCGCCGGCCTCGACGGGCCCCTGCCGCTCCGCCTTGCGGCGGGCGATGCGCTCGCGCTCGATCTTCTGGGCGGCCAACTCCGCCTCGGCTTCGCTGAGCACGGGCTTCACGCCCGCGTCCCCCGCGGCACCCGGTTCGCCCGCATCCCCCGCGTCCCCCGCGACCTCGACCGCGGCCGGGTCCGGGTCCGAGGGCCGGGTCTGCGCCGCACGCCCGGCGTCCGGCGCCGCGTCCGCACCGCCCGGCTCGCCGGAGCCGGCCGGTTCCGGCGCGTCCTGCGCAGGGGTGTCGCCGGCCGCCTCCGGGGCGTCGGCGGGGTCCGGGTCCATGGTGCCCCGGCCCGGATCGTCACCGCCGGCCGGGGACTGAGGCTCCGCCCCGGGGGATCCGGTATCCGACGAGGGTCGGTCGTCCGCGGCCGGCGGGGGGGCGGTGCCCGGGGCGCCGGAGTCGGGGGCCTTTGCGGGTTCGGCCGCCTCGGCCCGGTGGCCGGGGGTGGCCGGGTCCTGTGCGGAAGCGGCTTGGCGGTCCGTACTCACAGCGTGCTCCAGTCCTGATCGGGGTAGCGATGCACGGGCGCCGAAACGTCGTCCAGCGCCTGGCAGATCTCCTCCGGAAGGGTAAGGGCCTCCACCGACAGAGCCGCGTCGAGCTGCGCGGACGTCCGCGCGCCGACGATCGGCGCGACCACCCCCGGCCGGTCCCGGATCCAGGCCAGGGCCACCTGGAGCGAGGTCACGGCAAGGCCCTGCGCCGCCGTCGCCACCGCGTCCACGATGCGGCTCGCCGCGTCGTCCAGGTACGGGTCCACGAAGCCGGCCATCGTCGGCGACGCGCCGCGGGAGTCCGCAGGGGTGCCGCTGCGGTACTTGCCCGTCAGGACGCCGCGGCCCAGCGGGGAGGAGGGGAGCAGGCCCACACCGAGGTCCAGCGCGGCCGGGAGGACCTCGCGCTCCACGCCCCGTTGGAGGAGGGAGTACTCCATCTGGGTCGAAGCCAGTCGGGTCCGCGTCCCGGGCGCCGCCAACTGCCAGGTCGCCGCCTTCGCCAACTGCCAGCCGCTGAAGTTGGACACCCCCGCGTACCGGGCCCGGCCGCTGCTCACCGCCAGGTCCAACGCCTGGAGGGTCTCCTCCAGCGGGGTCCCCGGATCGAAGGCGTGAACCTGCCACAAGTCCACGTAGTCGGTGCCCAGTCGGGCCAGGGAGTCGTCCAGGGCGGCCAGCAGGTGACCGCGCGAACCGTCGAAGCGCCGGTCCGGATCCGGCACGCTGCCCGCCTTGGTTGCGACGACCAGGTCCCGGCGCGGGACCAGCCCGCCCATGAGCTGCCCGAGGAGGTACTCCGCTTCGCCGCACCCGTACACGTCGGCGGTGTCCACGAGCGTGCCGCCCGCTTCCCAGAAGGTCTTCAACTGCTCGGCAGCGCCCGACTCGTCCGGTCCCTCCGCGGAACGGCCCCAGGTCAGGGTGCCGAGGCCGATCCGGGACACGCGCAGTCCGGTGCGGCCGAGATGCCTCTGCTCCATGAGCGCTGAGACTACTGGGGCACTGACGCGGGGGACCTTGGCGCGCTACAGTCCCCGCAGACCAACGTTACTGATCGGTAAACCGGTAAGGGGACGACACATGCGGCTCGGCATCAATCTCGGCTACTGGGGCGCTGGCATGGACGCCGACAACCTCGCCGTCGCGCAGGAGGCGGACCGCCTCGGCTACGACGTCTGCTGGGCCGCCGAGGCCTACGGCTCCGACGCCCCGACCGTCCTCGCATGGGTCGCCGCCCAGACCGAGCGCATCGACGTCGGCTCCGCGATCATGCAGATCCCGGCACGCCAGCCCGCGATGACGGCCATGACGGCCGCCACCTTGGACTCCCTCACCAAGGGCCGCTTCCGGCTCGGCCTCGGCGTCTCCGGCCCGCAGGTCTCCGAGGGCTGGTACGGCGTGAAGTTCGACAAGCCGCTCGCCCGCACCCGGGAGTACGTGGAGATCGTCCGCAAGGCGATGAGCCGCGAACGGCTCAGCTACGAGGGCGAGCACTGGACCCTCCCGCTGCCCGGCGGCCCCGGCAAGCCGATCAAGCTCACCGTGCACCCGGAGCGCGAGCACATCCCGCTCTACATCGCCGCCATCGGGCCGAAGAACCTGGAGCAGACCGGCGAGATCGCCGATGGCGCGCTGCTCATCTTCCCGGCCGCCGAGCACCTGGAGGCGACCGCGCTCACCCACATCCGGGCAGGCCGCGCGAAGGCGGGGCTGACCATGGAGGGCTTCGACGTCTGCCCGACCGTGCCGTTGGCCGTCGGTGCGGACGTGAACGCCCTCGCGGACACGTTCCGCCCGTACACCGCCCTGTACGTCGGCGGCATGGGCAGCCGGAAGCAGAATTTCTACAACCAGCTCGCCCAGCGCATGGGCTACGAGAAGGAAGCCGCCGAGGTCCAGGACAAGTACCTGGCGGGCGACAAGGCGGGCGCCGCCGCGGCCATCCCGCACACGCTGATCGACTCCACCACCCTGCTCGGCTCCGTCGAGCGGATCGCGGACGGCATGCGCGCCTACGCCGAAGCCGGAGTCACCACCCTCACGCTCGCCCCGGCGGGCTTCACCCTGGACGAGCGGATCACCGCCCTGCGGGCCGGCACGGAGGCCCTGGAGCTGGCCGGCCTGGTCTGAAGAAGCCCTGCGGCCGTGGTGGGGGCTCGGGGGGTCTTCCCCGCCACGGCCGACACCGTCACAACGCGTGCGGCCCCCGCGGGGTTACGCCCGCGCACCCACCCTTCGCATCGCTCGTTCGGCCGAGCCGTGCGACCCCCCGGTTGCCCGGCCCCCGACTCGGCCGTTGACTCGATGCATGCTCTCTGCCCGCAGTCTGTTCCAGGAGATCGTCGACAACGACGACTCGTTCCAGCTGTTCTGCTCGATCGCCGCCAGCGGGGAGACCCAGGGCGGCTGGGAGAACGGTCGGATCGCAGCCCTGGTGCCCGACAGCATGCGCGATCTCGCGCCGAAGATCACCCGGCACGGCGCCGACGAGGACAAGCACGGCCGGCTCTTCCTGGCCCTGCTCCACAAGCGAGGCCTACCACCCGTCCCGGTGCCCCCCGAGACCGACTACACGATGCTGCTGGAACGACGCGGCATCGGCCTCGCCCACGAGAAGCTGCGCCGCTCGCAGCCGCTGACCGAGCGGGACATCGTCGTCTACCTCGCGCACAGCCGGGTGACCGAGCAGCGCGCCGCCGACCAGATGGACATGCTCGTCCGGCACTTCGGGGACCACCCCGAGGTCGGCAAGGCCATCCGCATGATCAGCCACGACGAGGACAACCACCTCGCCTACTGCCACGAGGAACTGCTGCGCCTCGTCCGGCAGGGGCACGGCCGGACCATCCAGCAGGTGCTGCGCGAGAGCGCCCTCGCCGAGATCGCCATCTATCGGGACGTGAGCCTCGCCGTCATGGACCACATGGGCCGGCTGCTGCGCTGGCCCGCGCCCAAGGCGGCCGCACTCGCCGCCGGGATCCGCGGGATGTACGCGTACGAGCGGCTCGCCGGCTGGCACCGGATGATCGGCCTGCACCTGCCGGAACGACGGAACGCGCTGGGCGGCGCGCCGACGAGCGCCCCCGAGTTCGCGTAGCGGGGCGACCACCGGCCCGGGGGTCACCGTGCCCGGTCCTCCTACAGCCAGCCGCGGGTCTTGAACAAGCGGTGCAGACCCAGGCAGACGGCCGCCATCACCACGAGCACCACCGGATAGCCCCAGCTCTGCCGCAGCTCCCACATGTGATCGAAGTTCATCCCGTAGATACCCGCGACCATCGTCGGGACCGCCGCCATCGCCGCCCAGGCGGAGATCTTGCGCATGTCGTCGTTCTGCCGGACGCCCATCTGCGCCAGGTGCGCGGCCAGCGCGTCCGACAGCAGCCGGTCCAGGCCCTCGATGTACTCGCTCGCCTTCGTCAGGTGGTCGGCGACGTCGCGGAAGAACGGCTGCGCGTGTCCGTGCACGAAGGGCACGTTCCCGAAGGCCAGCCGGTCCATCGGCTGGAGCAGCGGGTTCGTGGCCCGTCGGAACTCCAGCACCTGCCGCTTGAAGGCGTAGATCCGGGCGGCGGTGTTCTTGGTCTCGGTGGCGTTCGGAGCGAAGACCTCCGCCTCCAGTTCCTCCAGGTCCGCCTGCAGCTCGGCCGCCACCTCGATGTAGTGGTCCACCACGGCGTCGGAGACCGCGTACAGCACCGCCGTCGGGCCGTGCCGCAGGACCTCCGGATCCTGCTCCAACCGGTGTCGTACGGCGGCCAGCGCGGCCCCCTCGCCGTGCCGGACCGTGACCACGAAGGAGTCGCCGATAAAAACCATCAGCTCGCCGGCGGACACCGTGTCGGCTTCCTCGTCGTACACCACCGGTTTGAGGACGACGAACAGCGAATCGTCGTACACCTCGAGCTTGGGGCGCTGGTGCGCGGTCAGCGCGTCCTCCACCGCCAGCTTGTGCAGTCCGAACTCCTGGCTGACGTGATCGAATTCCTCCTCGGACGGCTCGTACATGCCGACCCAGAGGAAGGCGTCACCGCTCTCCCGGGCCTCGTCGAGCGCATCCGAAAGGTCCTCGGGCGCAGCGGAGCGGCGGCCGTCGCGGTACATGGCGCAGTCGACTATCACGCGGGGCATTCTCCCCTGCGCGCGCCCCGTCCGCACGCCGGTGCCACCGCGGGCCTCGTTCTCCCCGACGGCAGAGCCTAGGCTTGCGCCATGGCCACGCTGATCCTGGTACGACACGGGCGGTCCACCGCCAACACCGCAGGGCTGCTCGCCGGATGGACCCCGGGAGTGGCCCTCGACGAGCGCGGCGCCGAGCAAGCGGCGGCGCTGCCCGAGCGGCTCGCCTCCGTGCCGCTCGCCGCCGCGGTCAGCAGTCCGCTGCAGCGGTGCCGGGAGACCCTCGCGCCGCTGCTCGCCGCCCGGCCGGAGCTGGGACTGCACACGGACGAGCGGATCGGCGAATGCCACTACGGCGACTGGTCGAACCGCAAGCTCTCCGAGCTCTCCGACGAGCCGCTCATGAAGATCGTCCAGCAGCATCCCTCGGCCGCCGTCTTCCCCGGCGGGGAATCCATGCGCGCGATGCAGGCCCGCGCCGTGGACGCCGTACAGGAGTGGAACGCCCGGATCGAGGAGGAGCACGGGAGCGACGCCGTCTTCCTGATGTGTTCGCACGGGGACGTCATCAAGTCCCTCGTCGCGGACGCCCTCGGCATGCACCTGGACCTCTTCCAGCGCATCCACGTCGACCCCTGCTCGGTCACCGCCGTCCGCTACACGCCGACCCGGCCGTTCCTGCTCCGGCTCGGCGACACCGGGGACTTCGGCTCGCTCGCGCCGCGCCCCGCCCGTGCCGCGGAGGTGGATCCGGCCGTCGCGGAGACGGAGACCTTCGAGAGCGCGACCGAGGACGGCGGGAACGCGGTCGTGGGAGGCGGCGCGGGCGCGGCGTGATCGAACGGCGCAGTAGGGTGGATGGGCCCACACACGCGCGCAGCCCTGCCCCTGTCTCCCCCGGACTCCGTCCAGGGGACCCCCGAACTTGGAGACTGGACGTGCCCCGTCAGGTGTTCCTCTACGACCCGCCGGACCGCTTCGTGGCCGGCACGGTCGGTCTGCCGGGACGCCGTACGTTCTTCCTGCAGGCCTCCTCCGGCCCCCGCGTCACCAGTGTCTCCCTGGAGAAGACCCAGGTCGCGGCGCTGGCCGAGCGGATGGACGAGCTGCTGGACGAGGTCGTACGACGCACCGGCGGCAATGCGCCGGTCCCGGCCGTCGCCCCCGCCGAGGCCACCGACACCGCGCCGCTGGACGTGCCGGTCGACGAGGAGTTCCGCGTCGGCACCATGGCCCTGGCCTGGGACGGCGAGGAACAGCGGATGATCGTCGAGGCACAGGCGCTGGTGGAACTTGAGGTCGACTCCGAGGAAGACCTCGCCGAGGCCGAGGAGCGGCTGCTCCAGGACGAGGAGAACGGCCCGCCGATGCTCCGGGTCCGCCTCACCGGAGCCCAGGCGCGCGCCTTCGCCAAGCGGGCCCTGGACGTGGTCAACGCCGGCCGGCCGCCGTGCCCGCTGTGCAGCCTGCCGCTGGACCCCGAGGGACACGTGTGTCCGCGCCAGAACGGCTACCGGCGCCAGGTGTGAGCGCCATGGGGGAACGTGAGGAACTGCTCGCCAAGGGGGAGCTCACCGTCGTGGGCCGGATCCGCGAGGCGTCCAACGCCGTGCTCCTGTGCACGGTGACGTACGGGGACCTGAGCGCCGAGTGCGTGTACAAGCCGGTCAAGGGTGAGCGCCCGTTGTGGGACTTCCCCGACGGGAACCTGGCGCAGCGGGAGGTGGCCGCCTACCTGGTCTCCGAGGCCACGGGGTGGGGCCTGGTGCCACCGACCGTGCTGCGCGAGGGGCCGTACGGCGAGGGCATGGTCCAGCAGTGGATCGAGTCGGGGCCCGACGAGGACGAGCCGGGGGAGACGGACGACTCCGGGGGGACGAGCGGGAGCGGACTGCTGGCCCTCGTCGAGGGGGAGGAGGCGGGGGAGGGCTGGAAGCCCGTCGCCCTCGCCGATGTCGGGGAGGGCCGCACCGCCCTGCTCGTGCACGCCGACGACCCGTGGCTGCGCCGGCTCGCCGTCCTCGACGCAGTGATCAACAACGGTGACCGCAAGGGCGGTCACCTGCTGCTCGCGCCCGACGGCCGCCTCTACGCCATTGATCACGGGGTGACCTTCCACAGCGAGGACAAGTTGCGGACCCTGCTGTGGGGCTGGGCGGGCGAACCCCTGACCGAGGAGGCGCGCGGGGTGCTGGCCTCCTTGGTCGTCCAGCTGGCCGACGGGGCGCCGCTCGCCACCCGGCTGGCCGAACTGATCACTCCGGTCGAGCTGGCCGCCGTACGGGCCCGGGTGGCCCAGCTGCTGCGCGCCGGTGTGCATCCGCAGCCGTCCGGGCAGTGGCCGGCGATCCCATGGCCACCGGTCTGAACCGGCCCCGGCGGACCACGGCGAGCACGCACAGAATCGGCCGGACCGCAAGAGCGTCGATCAGGCCAACAGTGCAGGTCCGGTTCGTTTTCGGAACACGCGTCCGGTTAGGCTCGACACATGCATGCCTGGCCCGCTTCTGAGGTCCCCGCCCTGCCCGGCAAGGGCCGCGACCTCCAGATCCACGACACCGCGACCCAGGGGACGATCACCCTCGACCCCGGTCCCGTCGCCCGTATCTACGTCTGCGGCATCACCCCGTACGACGCGACCCACATCGGTCACGCGGCGACCTACAACGCGTTCGACCTCGTACAGCGCGTGTGGCTCGACACCAAGCGGCAGGTTCACTACGTCCAGAACGTGACGGACGTCGACGACCCCCTGCTGGAGAGGGCGCTGCGCGACGGCCACGACTGGACCGAGCTCGCGGAGCGCGAGACGGCGCTCTTCCGCGAAGACATGACCGCCCTGCGGATGCTGCCGCCGCAGCACTACATCGGAGCCGTCGAGGCCATACCGGGCATCGTGCCGCTCGTGGAGCGGCTGCGGGACGCGGGCGCGGCGTACGAGCTCGACGGGGACGTCTACTTCTCGGTGGAGTCCGACCCCCACTTCGGCGGGGTCTCGAACCTCGACGCCGACGCGATGCGCCTGCTGTCCGCCGAGCGCGGCGGCGACCCGGAACGCCCGGGGAAGAAGAACCCGCTGGACCCGATGCTGTGGATGGCGGCGCGTCCGGGCGAGCCGAGCTGGGACGGCGGCTCGCTGGGCCGCGGCCGGCCCGGCTGGCACATCGAGTGCGTCGCCATCGCCCTGGACCACTTGGGGATGGGCTTCGACATCCAGGGCGGCGGGTCGGACCTCGCGTTCCCGCACCACGAGATGGGTGCCTCGCACGCACAGGTGCTGACGGGCGAGTTCCCGATGGCCAAGGCGTACGTCCACGCGGGCATGGTCGCGCTGCACGGCGAGAAGATGTCGAAGTCGAAGGGCAACCTGGTCTTCGTCTCCGCACTGCGGCGCGCCGGGGTGGACCCGGCGGCGATCCGCCTCGCCCTGCTGTCCCACCACTACCGTGCGGACTGGGAGTGGACGGACGACGTCCTCGCCGAGGCGGTGGCCCGCCTGGAGCGCTGGCGCGCGGCCGTGTCCCGCCCGGACGGCCTGCCGGCGGACGCCCTCGTCGAGGAGGTCCGCGAGGCCCTGGCGAACGACCTGGACGCCCCGGCGGCGCTGGCTGCCGTGGACCGCTGGGTCGACGCCCAGAACGCCTCGGACGGCGATGACGAGTCCGCACCGGGCCTGGTCTCCCGCACGGTGGACGCCCTCCTGGGCGTGGCCCTCTGACCACCGCCTGACGGCCGATGCCCCCAGCCCCGAACGGGACCGGGGGCATCGCACTGCCCGGCCGGCGCGGCGCGAGGGCGACGGCTCACGCCTCCGGAGGCGTCTCGTCGCCGTCCGCGGCGGGGGGTTCCTCGCCCCCGGGACCGGCCTCCGGGTCCGGCCGGCGCTTGGGCGGGCGCGTCAGCCCGCTGGAGGTGTCGCGCAGGTACGAGCCGTCGCTGCCCTCAGCAGCCGGGTCGCGGCGCCGCAGGTACCGCTCGAACTCCCGGGCGATGGCGTCCCCCGAGGCCTCCGGCAGGTCCGCCGTGTCCCGCGCCTCCTCCAGCGTCTGGACGTATTCCGCCACCTCGCTGTCCTCCGCGGCCAGTTGGTCCACGCCCAGTTGCCACGCCCGTGCGTCCTCAGGCAGTTCGCCCAGCGGGATCCGGACGTCGATCAGATCCTCCAACCGGTTCAGCAGGGCCAGCGTCGCCTTCGGGTTCGGCGGCTGGGAGACGTAGTGCGGGACCGCCGCCCACAGGGACACGGCGGGGACTCCGGCATGGGTGCAGGCCTCCTGGAGGATGCCGACGATCCCGGTCGGGCCCTCGTACTTCGTCTCTTCCAGGTCCATGGTCCGCGCCAGGTCCGGGTCCGAGGTGACCCCGCTGACCGGCACCGGCCGCGTGTGCGGGGTGTCCCCGAGCAACGCGCCCAGGATCACCACCATCTCCACGCCCAACTCGTGCGCGAAGCCCAGGATCTCGTTGCAGAACGACCGCCAGCGCATGGACGGTTCGATGCCCCGCACCAGCACGAGGTCCCGCGGCTTGGCGCCGCCGATCCGCACCACCGACAGCCTGGTCGTCGGCCAAGTGATCTTCCGTACCCCGTTGTCCAGCCACACCGTCGGCCGGTTGACCTGGAAGTCGTAGTAGTCCTCGGCGTCCAGCGCCGCGAAGACCTCGCCCTTCCACTCCCGGTCCAGGTGCGCGACCGCACCGGAGGCCGCGTCACCCGCGTCGTTCCAGCCCTCGAACGCGGCCACCATGACCGGGTCGATCAGCTCGGGCACGCCCTCAAGCTCGATCACCCAGGTCTCCTTCCGAAGTTCCCTTGTGTACGTGGGTCAGCCTAAGCCTTGATGCGACGCCGACCACAGCCCACGACAGAGGGGCGGTTCCCCCCGGAACCGCCCCTCTTCCCCACCTGCGGGAGAGCTATGCCTTGCGGCTCAGCATCTCCTCGACCCGGGCGCGCACGGACTCGTCGTCCAGGCCGCGGACCGTCACCGTCGTACGGCGGCGCAGCACGTCGTCGACCGTTTCGGCCCACTCGTTGTCACGGGCGTAGGCGACCTGCGCCCAGATCTCCGGCCCGTCCGGGTGGATCCGCTCGGCCAGCGCCGGGTCCTCGTTGGCGAGCCGCGCGATGTCGAAGGCCAGCGAGCCGTAGTGCGAAGCCAGGTGGCGGGCGGTCAGCGGGTCCATCCGCGTCCCCGGCTCGTGGTCCACCAGCAGACGGTGCGCAACGGCGTTCGGGTTGGCGACACCGGGCAGCGGCACCCGGCGAACCAGCGACTTGACCGGCTCCATGTCCTCGGTCAGCGGGCTGCCGGGGAGCTTGGCCAGCTTGTCCATGACCACGCGACCGATGTGGCGGTAGGTGGTCCACTTGCCGCCGGCCACCGACAGCATGCCGCCCGCACCCTCGGAGACGACCGTCTCGCGCTTGGCCTTCTCGACCCCGCCGGGGCCGCCGGGCAGCACCCGCAGTCCCGCGAAGGCGTACGTCATCAGGGAGCGGTCGAGGTCCGCGTCCTTCACCGAGAAGGCCGCCTCGTCCAGGATCTGCTGGATGTCGGCCTCGGTGGCACGCACGTCCGCCGGGTCGCCCTCGTACACCTCGTCGGTGGTGCCGAGGAGCAGCTGGTCCTCCCACGGAAGGGCGAAGGTGATGCGGTACTTGTCGATCGGGGTGGCCATGGCGGCCTTCCACGGCGACTTGCGCTTCATGACGATGTGCGCGCCCTTGGAGAGGCGGATCGACGGCATCGAGTGCTTGTCCTCCATGCGCCGCAGGTGGTCCACCCACGGGCCGGTGGCGTTGAGCACGACCCGCGCGTCGACACCGAACTCGGTGCCGTCGAGGCGGTCCTTGAGCTCGGCACCGGTGACCCGGCCGCGCGTGGTGCGCAGGCCGGTGACCTCGGCGTGGTTGAGGACGACCGCGCCCGACTCGACCGCCGCGCGGACCGTCATGACGGCGACGCGGGAGTCGTTCATCTGGTGGTCGTAGTAGACCGCGACGGCCTTGAGGTTGTCCGTCTTCAGGCCCGGGTTGTCGGCGACGGCACGGGCCGGGGATATGACCTTTCCGATGCCGTCGCCGAAGGCCGAGAGGGCGGAGTAGGCGAAGACGCCCGCGCCCAGCTTGGCCGCACCGACCGGTCCGCCCTTGTAGACCGGCAGGTAGAAGGTGAGCGGGTTGACCAGGTGCGGGGCCACGTCCTTGGCCAGCACCCGGCGCTCGTGGTGGTTCTCGGCGACCAGCTTGACCGCGCCGGTCTGCAGGTAGCGCAGGCCGCCGTGGACGAGCTTGGAGGAGGCCGAGGAGGTGGCGCCGGCGAAGTCGCCGGCGTCCACCATGGCAACCCGCAGACCCGACTGCGCGGCGTGCCAGGCCACCGAGGTGCCCAGGATTCCACCGCCGATGACCAGGAGGTCGTACGTGGCCTTGGCCAGCTGCTCGCGGGTCTCGGCACGGCTCGCGTTCGAACCGGCGGTCGGGTGCGTACCCAGGGCGGGAACGCTCTGCAGGCTGCTCATATCTCTCTTAGCTCCTCGTCGATTGACTCAGCTGGTGCGGTCAGCTGGCGTCTTCGTCGTCGATCCAGCCCATGGACCGCTCGACGGCCTTGAGCCAGTTCTTGTACTCGCGGTCCCGCTGCTCGGCGGGCATCCGCGGGGTCCACTCCGCCGCACGGCGCCAGTTGGCGCGCAGGGCGTCGGTGTCGGGCCAGAAGCCGACGGCCAGGCCGGCGGCGTAGGCGGCGCCGAGGCAGGTGGTCTCCGCGACCATCGGACGGACCACGGGGGCGTCCACGAAGTCGGAGAGGGTCTGCATCAGCAGGTTGTTGGAGGTCATGCCGCCGTCGACCTTGAGGGCGGTGAGCTCGACGCCCGAGTCCTTGGTCATGGCGTCGGTGATCTCGCGGGTCTGCCAGGCGGTGGCCTCCAGGACGGCACGGGCGATGTGCGCCTTGGTGACGTACCGGGTGAGGCCGGCGATCACACCGCGGGCGTCGGAGCGCCAGTACGGGGCGAACAGGCCGGAGAAGGCCGGCACGAAGTACGCGCCGCCGTTGTCCTCGACCGAGGACGCGAGGGTCTCGATCTCGGCCGCGGTCTTGATCATGCCCATCTGGTCGCGCATCCACTGGACAAGCGAACCGGTGACGGCGATGGAGCCTTCCAGGGCGTAGACCGGCTTCTGGTCGCCGATCTGGTAGCCCACCGTGGTCAGCAGGCCGCTGTAGGAGTTGATGACCTTGTCGCCGGTGTTCATCAGCATGAACGTGCCGGTGCCGTACGTGGACTTCGCCTCGCCCTCGGCGAAGCAGGTCTGGCCGAAGAGCGCGGCCTGCTGGTCACCGAGCGCCGAGGCGACCGGAACGCCGGCGAGGACGCCCTCCTTGACGTGGCCGTAGACCTCGGCGGAGGACTTGATCTCCGGGAGGACGTTGAGCGGGACGCCCATGGACTCGGCGATCTTCTCGTCCCAGGCCAGGGTGTGCAGGTTCATCAGCATGGTGCGCGAGGCGTTGGTGACGTCGGTGACGTGCACGCCGCCCTGGGCGCCGCCCGTGAGGTTCCAGATGACCCAGGAGTCCATGGTGCCGAAGAGGATGTCCCCGGCCTCGGCGCGCTCGCGCAGGCCCTCGACGTTGTCGAGCATCCAGCGGATCTTGGGTCCGGCGAAGTAGCTCGCCAGCGGCAGGCCGGTCTCGCGGCGGAAGCGGTCCTGGCCGACGTTGCGGCCGAGCTCCTTGCACAGGGCGTCGGTGCGGGTGTCCTGCCAGACCAGGGCGTTGTGCACCGGCTCGCCGGTGTTCTTGTCCCACAGGACGGTGGTCTCGCGCTGGTTGGTGATGCCGACCGCCTTGACGTCGGCGGCGGTGATCTCGGCCTTGGCGATGGCGCCGGCGACGACCTCCTGGACGTTGGTCCAGATCTCGGTGGCGTCGTGCTCGACCCAGCCCGGCTTCGGGAAGATCTGCTCGTGCTCCTTCTGGTCGACGGCGACGATGCGGCCGTCGCGGTCGAAGACGATGCAGCGGGAAGAGGTGGTGCCCTGGTCGATCGCGGCGATGAAGGGGCCGGTGCTGCTGGTCATGGTGGCTGCTCCTGGCAGGTGTCGAGGTAGGCGGAATCAGTGTGACGGTGCGGATCTTGCGATCGTGCCGGTTCTGATCAGGCGAACGCGATGTTGTAGAGACCACCGGCGACGGCGGCACCGACGAGCGGGCCGACGACCGGGATCCAGGAGTATCCCCAGTCGGAGCCGCCCTTGTTGGGAAGCGGCAGCACGGCGTGGACGATGCGCGGACCGAGGTCGCGGACCGGGTTGATGGCGTAGCCGGTCGGACCACCGAGCGAGAGACCGATGCCGACGACGACGAAGGAGGTGATGAGGACGCCGATGACGCCGAGGCCCTTGCCACCGTCCTGCAGGCCCTGGGTCAGGATCGCGAGGACCAGGACGGCCGTACCGATGATCTCGGTCGTGAGGTTCTGGACGACGTTGCGGATCTCGGGGCCGGTCGAGAAGACACCGAGCACCGGGCCCGCCTGGTCGTGCGGGTGCGGGTCCTCGGGGCCGAGCTTGGCGTCACGGATGTGCTCCGGGTCCGCGAGGTGCACGCGGAACTGGCCGTAGTAGGTGATCCACATGAGGACCGCGCCGAGCATGGCGCCGAGGAGCTGACCGGCGAAGTAGACCGGTACGTCGCTCCAGTCGCTGTTCTTGATGGCGAGGCCGACGGTGACCGCCGGGTTGAGGTGCGCACCGGAGAGCGGGGCGGACACGTAGGCGGCGATCAGTACGGCGAAACCCCAGCCGAAGGTGATCGCGAGCCAGCCTGCGTTCCTGGCCTTGGAGCTCTTGAGCGTCACGGCGGCGCAGACGCCACCACCGAGGAGAGTGAGCAGGGCGGTACCGATGGTCTCGCCGATGAAGATGTCGGAGCTGGACACCCGCGACTCCTTTGTCTTACGTCCAGGGGTGGGCGGACACCGGGTCCCGTCCGGTGGTCCGCGCACTCGGTGAGTGCTTCACCGGCCCTTGGCCTTGCCACACCCTAACGCGTATTGCCGGTAGGTGTTCGACAATGCCGACCGATGAACGGCAGTTTTCCGCCCAGGTGAAGAACGCGTCAAGGGTTGGCTAGGCCAAAGTGTCGGATCGTTACCGCTCGGTGTGATCGAACAAAACCGGCCATCGAGTGGCCGGGTTATGGCGAAAAGAGGGCAGAAGTCGGCCAAGGGGTGGCCGAGAAGGGGCTGGGAGGGGCCTAGAACCGGCCCGCGCCGAGATCGCGTGAAACAGCGCGCGCACAGTCCCGAACGGACGCCACGAGGCTCGCCCGGGGCTCCCCGGCCTCCCCGCAGATCCGCTCCACGGCGCCCGCGACCGCCACCGCGCCCACCGGCAGCCGACGCCGGTCGTGGATCGGCGCCGCCACCGACGCGACGCCCTCCCAGGTCTCTTCGACATCCGCGGCCCAGCCGCGCGCCCGGGTCAGATCGAGGATCTCCTCGAAGCCCGCACTGTCGGTGACGGTCCGGGGAGTGAACGCCTCGCGCTCCGCCTCCAGGGCCTCGGTGTGGGCGACAGGGTCGTACGCCGACAGCACCTTGCCCAGGGCCGTCGAGTGCAGCGGCTGCATGGCCCCCACCTCCAGCACCTGACGGCTGTCGTCGGGCCGGAACACGTGGTGCATGATCAGCACCCCGCTCTTGTGGAGCACGCCCACGTACACGCTCTCGCCGCTGGCCCGGGCCAGATCGTCGGTCCAGACCAGCGCGCGGGCGCGCAGCTCGTGCACGTCCAGGTAGCTGTTGCCCAGGCGTAGCAGCTCCGCGCCCAGCTGGTAGCGGCCCGAGGCGGGGTCCTGCTCCACGAAGCCCTCGGCCTGCAGCGTGCGCAGGATGCCGTGCGCCGTGCCCTTGGCCAGGCCCAGAGAGCTGGCCACATCCGAGAGGCCCAGCCGGCGCTCGCCGCCCGCCAGGAGCCGCAGCATCGCAGCGGCTCGTTCGAGCGACTGGATGTTCCGTGCCATCGTGCAGCCTCCTGCTGACGTAGTTCGACAATGCTGAACAGTATCGGCCGATGTCGACCTTGTGCATCGTTGGGCAACTGTTCAGGCCTCCGTCGACCGGGACACCCCTGACAGACCCCCGCGCACAGGATGCAGTCCGCCACGTAAGACAACCCCACCGGGGTTGACGCCGTGCGGTTACCCTGACCGCGTGCGCCCTTGACACAGCGAGGGTGCAAAGCCGACAGCCGTCGCATCCCAGGGAGCTCAACCATGGCCTCGTTGCCGAACCCGCCCGCAGACACCCAGAACCGGGCCGATGCCCTGCGTGAGGCGCTGGCCACCCGTGTGGTGGTGGCTGACGGGGCGATGGGGACGATGCTCCAGGCGCAGGATCCGAGCATGGA
>NZ_JBEXQA010000028.1:0-87368 GCF_040612395.1 Streptomyces sp. NPDC006430 | reverse complement strand
CCGCAGTCCTCTCAATCCTCCATGCCCAGGTCCTCGCCCTGACCGACGAGCCCAACAAGATCAAGACGACATGTTAATGATCTGCAAGCCCTTAGGGGCTCACTGCCATCAGCAGCCGGCCAGGAAAGGATTCACCGCCGGTCCGAGCCCGGACGGCACGCGGCGAGCGCACCGCGTCGAGGGGAGCTGGCCAGGGGCGGGTCGGCGTCGAGCCGATGGGCTCAGCTGGCGGGTCACTCGCGGCCTGCGTTCGCGTCTGCGGTGTTCGCGTTGTGCCTGCGCGCGAGGAAGCCCGCCGCGCCGGTCACTGTCGGGTCCGACTTCCGAAGCCCGGTCCAGGCCCTCGCCGCCGGCCTGCAGACCTCTCACAAACAGGCCGCGCCGACGACGCCAGGGCGCTACAAGTAGGGCTGGCCAAGACGACGGGAAAGGGGAGGACGATGGAGGTCTTGCAGTGGGGGGTGCGGGCGCTGATCGTCGTGGCGGTACTCGTTGGCTGGCACCGCTACCGCTATCCGGGCGGCTGGGGTCCTGCCTTCAGCCGCGCCTACGCACCCGAACGCCGGGAACTGGCCCGAGCTCGTCGGCGCCTCACGGCCCGGGCCGTTCAGGCATGGCTCGAGCGGACCGCTGTCCAACTCCGCCTCAACTCCGCCCAGGCCGCCCGCCGTCGCCGCGTCACCGCTGCGGAACAGGCCCTACGCGAAGCCCAGAATCCTGGCGGCGGTCCGGTGGTGGGCAATCTCGGCACCCTGATCCTGCACCAGCACACTCTCTCGATCGGTGAGGAAGAGGAGCTGCCACTGGCCGGCCTCACCGTGCGGATCCATCACGGCCCCAAGAGCCACCACCTGATCGTGACCGAGGCAGACGGGCACGTCCGTCACGTTCCGCTCTCGCAAAGTGAGCACGAGGAAAACGCCGTGCACGCCTTCGTCACGCTCGTCACGAATACCGCACGCCTCGACGCGGTCTTCCAAGCTTCCCTGGAAGACCGCGTGGCGGCAGCCCAAGCGGCACTGACCGAAGCCGAAGGCGACACCACACAGGAAGACGCCGTCCGCACCGAGCTCCACGACATCACACGACATCACCAGCTCGACCCGGAGCAGGCAGCCGCACTCGCCAGACTCAAAGCAGCGCGCCAGAAATGGGAAGACGTCACTGGCAGACTCCCTGCAAGGTGATCAAGCAGCCGCCTTTCACATAGGGCTTTCCCCATGCGCCGCGGATGCGGCTTCCGCCGCCGTATCGGTACGGCGGCGGGCCAGGTCCGCGCACCGGATTCCGCCGCCTGGGTGCCACTCCAGAACCGGCTCGGCGGACGTACCGTGCTCCTGGCACCAGTTGACCGGGACGATGCCGCCGCAGTCGTGGCGCTGGCACGCGCAGGCCTCTCCGGGGCCCGCGTACGCCAGTCCATGGTGAACCACCCCGCCCGCCTGCCCGTCCGAGGCGGCGCCCCGGAGGGCGGCCGGCCACGCCAGGGTCACCTTCAGCCCGCCCGATCCGGTCCTGAATCGGTCGACCACCCTCACCTCGCCGGGCACCGCCAGCGGAGCCGCCCCCGGCACGGTCAGCCGGCGCAGCGACGCTCCGAACGTCCCGGCCGTGAGCTCGGCCAGGGCGTCGGCGTCGGCGTCGGTGGTCCAGCCCGATAGCTGGTCCTCGTCCTCGGCGTCGTCGGCCAGGAGCAGCCGCGGGCCGTCGAGGCGGAGCCTTGTCGGGCCTTCGGCGCCGTCGAGGAGCAGCATGGCCGGCGGGATCTGTGAAGGGGTCTCGATCTTGTCGTGGTCGAGGAGCCAGGCGGCCACCGCGCTGCGGTCGAATTCCGGGTGGATGTCCGTCCCGCCGACCGGGGCCGGGAAGTCGGAGTGCCGCCGGCGCCAGTTCACCACCGCGGCGCGGCCGACTCGGGCGATCCACGCCACCTCCGCCAGCAGCACCACGTCTCGCCCTGGTGCGACCGGCGCGAGGCCCGCGAGCGGCGAGCGGCGCCCGGCGGGCACGGTGCGCAGTGCTTCCCAGTCCACTCCGGGCCGTAGGACGGGGAGCAGGGCGAGATCGACCCCTGAGTAGAGGGGGATCTTGGTCCAGCCGCCGTGGGACTTGTAGTCGATCATCACGGAGCCCGCCGGGGAGATCCATCCGAGCCTGACGATCTGGTCGGTAAAGGTGCTGCGGCGCACGCCGAGGCGGGCGGCGGCCTGGTCCGGGCCGAGCGGCACGGCCTCGGCCAGCAACTCGGCCAGATCCGGGCGCGCGGCCAGAGCTGCTACCTGGTCCGGGTGGAGGGCAGGCTGGGCCGGGTCGCCGGAGAGGTCCGTGAGGAACCCGGCCTTCACCATCTCCCGCACCGCGAACACCGTGACCTGGGCCGGCCCTTGCCCGGGGGCCGGGTTCGGGGTGCCCAGGGCCGCGGCCAGCTGGTCAGCGGCCCCGTGCCCTGACAGCACGTACGGCAGGCCGGCGCGGATCGCGTCGGCGTCCATCGCCTCCACCGCGGCCCGCGACCACACCCCCGGCCCCACGTCCCCGGGCGGCACCGCCCCGGTGTGCACGGCCCACCGGAACTCGGGCCGCCTCACCCGCAACCGCCCCGCGGCCTGCCCCTCGTCGTACTCCGCGCGCTTGCCCACCGCTGTCTCCCTCCATCGCACCGCCCGCCCTGGGCGGTGCCGGAAACATGCCGGTATGTCCTAGAAACTGTCAAGTGCCGTGCCGTTAGGCGAAGTTGGGGGTTATGCACCCCTGCTGCGCCCGCGTACACGAGAACGGATTCACTCGTCCGGGGGACGAATGCGCCGGGTCCCGGACACAGCGAAGCGGGGCCGCGGCCAGGTCGGCGGCGGCCCCGCTCGGGGTGCTCAGAGTGCTCGGCTTCCTTCCTTCCTTCCCTCTCCCAAAAGGGCCGCTCCCCATCCACAGAGGGCCCTGAGCAGGGCTTTTGCCCGGGAAGGAGGGAAGGAAGGAAGTCTGTGGGGCGGCCCCGCTCAGGGGGCGCCCGGTGGGTACCTGTCCTCTGACAGGTGATCTTGACCATTTGCCAAGTGATCGTGACGACCTGTTCGACTGTTGGGCGAACAGGTCAGGCGCATCACGCAACCCGGTCCGGATGTGGCCGAAGCCGGGCGCTGAGGACGGTCTCGGCATGGAGATCGGCCTGGTCCATGCCAGCACCGAGTCCTTCGGTGAGACGGTAGAAGAGCCCGCGCATTCCCAGCGGTCCGGTCTGGCCGGTGTCCGGTTGAGCGCCAAGCGCCCGCAGTTCGGAGTCGAAGCGGTGAGGGTCCTGGCCGGTGCGGTGCTGGGGCTCGATGCCCAGGAGGGTGTGCAGACCGGTCACCAGCTGCCCGTTCTCGGCGTAGCGGAAGTCCACGAGGGGTTTCTCGTTGACGTGCAGGGACAGCGCTGCCGTCCCCGCCGAGAGCTCGCCGAGCAGATCGTCGTCCTCGACGCAAAGCCAACTGCCGTGCTCCCATACCCACGCCCACGACCCGTACCGGCCGGCGGTGACCACGTAGGCGTCGTCCTCGTAGAGGATGTCGTCGAAGTCCTCGCTGAAGTCCTCCTGGGTCCGCTCAGCGAGCGTGGCGGGGTCCGCCCCCATCCGCTCCAACAGCTGCCGCGGAGTGAGGTCACGGGCAAAGGTGACGCTCAAAAGCGGCAGGTCCGCCCCGTACATCCAACCCAGGCCACTCATCCGTACTCCTCCATGCATCGATCGACTTTCCCCGGCGAGGCTAGACGGCCAGTGCGACAGGTCAGCCCCCTGCCGTTTCCGGGGCGCAGGATCAGCTGCCCGGGGCCGCAAGCCCCTTCTTCACCAGGCGGTCAAACCCACCCTGGCAAATGGTCAAGATCACTTGTCAGAGGACAGTACCCACGGGGTGGTCAAGGGGTGCTCACAACACCCATCCTGCAGAACGCCTTTAGCGCTCTGACCTGGGGAAATAAGCTGTGAGGCTCACAGGTTCCGGGCGTCCTGTGACTGAGCACTTCAGTTGGCCCGATCGGCCAAACTGAAGCGCTCAGTCTGTACAACCTTGGTTACGCGTGTCTCAGGCCACGAAGGCCGGTACTGCAGGCGCTGACCAGTACTCGCCCACCCACGCTTCCAGGGACGTCAGCCCGGGGTGCTGTGCACGCAGCGTCGCCAGGTCGGCCTTGAAGCCGACCGTGTTGAACCAGTCGAACATGGCGGCCAGCTCCTCGCTGTGGGCGCGTACCTGCTCGATCGGCTGGGAGGTGAAGCGCACCGGACGGGCGGCGGTGCGAGCGAAGGCTTCGGCCAACTGCGGGCCGGTCAGCTCGTCTGCGGCGATCTCGACGGTGCGCCCCAGGTAGTCGGCCGGGGTGTCGAATGCGTCGGCGGCGATGCCTCCAATGTCGCCCGGGGTGATCATCTGGAGCTTCGTGTCCGGGGCCAGCGCCATCGTCAGCGTGAGCTCGCCGTCCACCCACTGGGGGCCCAGGTGCTCGAAGTTGGTGATGAAGAAGGCTGGCCGCAGGATCGTCGCGGGCAGACCGAGCGCCGTGATGTGCCGCTCGACTTCGCCCTTACTGGCGAAGTGCTGCACCTGACCGGGGCGGTCGGCGCCATCGACCGAGCTGTAGACGAAGTGCGCGACACCCGCGCGGGCGGCCGCCTCCGCGACGGCCTCACCCTGCCGGATCTCGCCGGCGAAGCCGTCCGGTCCAGCAAAGGTCTGCACGCTGAACACGCCGTACGCGCCGCGCAGGGCCGCATCCAGCGATGCCACATCGTCCAGGTCACCGCGGACCAGGACGGCGCCGGCCTCCTTCAGCGCCAGTGCCTCGGGCTTGTTCGGGTCACGGACCAATGCGTGCACCGTCCAGCCGCGAGACAGCAGTGCGCGCGCGGTGGCGCCACCCTGCCTCCCAGTCGCACCAGTCACCACAATGACGCGGTCGTCAGACATCTAAGGCTCCTCGATAGCGCAGGTCCTGGGTGCCTTAAGCGGCATCCCTCGGTGCCCAGAACCCTGCTCCCTCAACCAAGATTGAGGTCCAGCCTCTGTGATCTACATCATGGCCGCCAGGCTGCTCGTTGCCCCGCTCCACGGGCCAGCCATCACGCTCAGCGGGCCAACTTGGGCGCTAAAGGGCCAACTGAAGCGCTCAGTCACACTGAGCCGAAGCACGGTAGTTGTCACCGGCAGAGCCAGTTGAGCTGGTGAATGAGACCGGGTGAAGCAGGCTGGTTGTCACCAGTGAGGCACGCGGCTTGTCACAAGTGCTCGTTCGGCACACCAGTAGCGAAGATCGCGAGCCTCGGTCTGTCCGGGGCGATGGACGATCTGGTGGGGGCTGATGGGGACGGGGCGTCCGGCCCGGTACAGGACCTCGTACACGAGCCGGCGCTGCCGGGTGATCCGATGCGTCACTTCACCCGGCGCCGAGCGGCACGGCCCGACTTGTAGCTTCGACCTTGGCGGGAGGGCGGTAGTGGCTGTCGGATCCGCCTGTCGCTCCCGCGCTCAGGAGACGTGTCGGACCGGTTCTGCTCCGGTTTGGATCAGGAAGTCGGTGAGTACTTGGGCGAGTCGTTCAGGCTGGTCCTCGGGGATGAGGGTGGACGAGTCGGCGATCTCGATCAGTCGGCCCTGCGGGTACAGCTCGGCCAGCCGGGGGCCGTGCTCACGCGGCATCAACCGGTCCTCGGCCGCCCAGACGACCAGTACCGGGCGGTCGAAGTCACGAAGTCGCTCGCTCCAGGCGAGCAAGGTCTTGCGTTCGGGTGCCCCGGTGGCGAATTTGGCGAAGTCCCTGCGGATGGCCCTGTTGCGGGTGGCGGGAGCGAACCAGTCGTCCATGATCTCGTCGGGGACCCCTCGCAGGCTCATCCCACCGTATCCGCCCCGGCTGTGACGGAAGGCGGGAACGCGCATGAGGCGCGTCAGGAGCCAGACGCCGCCCGGAACCCTGCACACCTGCGCCATGGCCTTGGCCGGCCCTGGGGGAAAGTTGTCGAAGGCTTCGCAGGCCACCAGCACCAGGCGCGCGATGTGCTGGTCCTGCCCTTCCGACACCAGGAACTGGCCCCCGCCCCAGTCATTGAGTACGAGGGTCACCTGGCCCAGACCGAGCCCCTCGATGAACTCACCCAGGAGCCGGGCGACACCGCGCTGGGACAGGTCGGCATCCGGGTGCATCGGCTGACGGTGGCCACCCAGGGGCAGCGTGGGCAGGACGCAGCGGTATCCGTCCAGCAGCGGGACCACCTTGCGCCACTGGGTCTCGTTCATCGGTAGACCGTGGCCGAGCACCAGCACGGGCCCCTCACCGCCGGTGTCCTGGTAGTCGATCGGTCCGGAGGACAACTCGATTCTCGGCATCCCAACCCCCTATTTGATAGATCGTTCTACTGTAATCTTGGAGGGAAAGGGGTGGAAGGCATGGGACAGACGGACACGCGAGCCAGGATCCAGGGTGCCGCCACGGTGCTGTTCCGCCGACACGGCTACTCGGCCACCGGCCTGAAGCGGATCGCGGCAGAGGCAGACGCACCGTTCGGCTCGATTTACCACTTCTTCCCCGGTGGCAAGCAGCAACTGGCCGAGGACATGATCCGCACGTCCGGAACCGAGTACGGCCGAATGGTCGTGGCTCTGCTGGACAGTGTGCCGGACCCGGTGGAGTCCCTGGTGCGCGCATTCGAAGCGGCCGCGGACGACCTTGCAGCGGCTGATTATGCCGACGCGTGCCCGATCGGGACGGTGGCCTTGGAAGTGGCGAGCAGCAATGAGGTGTTGCGGGTCGCGACGGCGGAGGTTTTCGAGGAGTGGGTCGGCACGGCGACGCGGTGGTTCGGCCGCTGGGTGGCCGAACCGAAGACGGCGCAGTCCCTCGCGTACTCGATGATCATGATGCTGGAGGGGGCTTTCATGCTCAGCCGGGCTGCGCGTGATCCGGAACCGCTGCGGGTGGCCGGCCGATCGCTGGCCAAGTTGTTGCGCACGGCCATCGCTCAGGCCGGCGAGGACTGATCTCGAACAGCGAGAAAGACAGCACGTGCGTGAGCGGCGCATGGGGCACCGTCCAGGCAGGCAAGCGCTGGGTGGCCGAGCGCACGCGCTTGTGGATGAGCGACTATGGCAAGACGAGCCGCTGCCACTGGGATGGCCGCCCCACAACCCGATGACTCAAGTGACCCATTTGCCGGTCGGTGACAACAAGCCTGCCTTGGTGACAACTATCGTGCTTCGGCTCAACCAGCCACCGAAAGCCCCTCAGCGACGACCGCAGGCGCCTGTCCGTCAGCGCCTACATCTGGACCCGCGTCACCGAAGGCGAGCCCGACTTCGCACCTTGCCCGCCGCACATCGCCCCCGACCCCGCACTACGCGCCGTCTGGACCCGGGAGCGACACAACGTCTTCCACTGGCTCCGCACAACTGACCACCAGCCCTACTACGGCGCCCTCAAGCCACTGCTCGAAGACCAGGCCGAGCACCTGGCCAAGGAGATCGACAGACGCTGAGCCTGAGCGGGATGGACAAGGTCAAGACCGCGCGGTCCGGAACGCCAGATACCGGCTGAAGGCTTCGTTGCTGTCGGGGGTGAAGCGCCACTCCAGCAGGGCCGACCGCAGCTCCGGCTCGGTCAGCCATCCATGCCAGGCGACCTCATCGGGATCGAGGACCACGGCGTCCGGCACCACGGCTTCGTGCACGCCGAGCCAGTGAGGGCTCAAGCCGCTGCGGTTGATGAACGTGAAGAGCAAGCGCGGCAGCGCACGAATGCCCAGCTCTTCGGTCAGCTCCCTCGCGGCGGCCTGTTCATAGGATTCGCCGACATTTGCGGCGCCACCGACCCCGACCTCATAGAGCCCGGGGAAGCGCGATACCTGCTCCGACCGTCGGTGGACGAGGATCCGTCCATCCTCATCACGACACACCGTCACGGCGACTCGGTGCAGCCAACCCTCCTGGATGGCCTGCTGGCGGCTGACCACCATCCCCAGCACACGATCTTGATCGTCGACACGCTCCACCAGTTCATCCACGACGCACACCCTGGCAGAGCCCACTGACACCGCCGCTTCTCTGAGCCCGCAGAGGCCGACCGAGGAGAACCGGACCGAGGAAGTCGGACACGGATGACCACAGTTACAGTATCGACCTGTCGCACTCAGGCTCAACCGCCCACAACACCGCCGGTGACAACCAGCCTGCCTATGTGACAACCATCGTGCTTCGGCTCACGGACGTCCTCACAGGGTGCCGCCCAGGGCAGCGGATCAGAGGTTCACGTCTATGTAGTCGATGTCCGTGAACTCCACCTGCAACCCGTCCGCGCGGCTCCCGCTGTCGCGGAAGTAGACCTCTCCGAGCCCGTCAGCGGCGATCTGCTGCAACTCGGCCTCGGAGGCCCCGGCGTCCTGGGCGGCCAGCAGCCGGCCCGCGTACTCCGGGGGCAGGTGCTGCGTGATCCGCCGCATCCGCCCGTCATCGCTGGTGCCGGGCGCCGCGGTGAACCCGAACCGCGCCCGCGTCTCGATCACCAGGCCGGTCTGGGTCGCGGCCTTCTCCCGGGCGCGCTTGCGCACCAGGGGCTGCCACCGGCGCTTGACCTCGGACTCCGTCCGGGCCGCAAGGTCGGCCTTGGGGCGCTTGATCTGGTCTTTCACGTACCGCTCGACGGTGCGCTGCGAGACGCCCAGCAGGGCGGCAACGGCCTTGGTCGTGCCCTTGTGCTGCTTGACGAGGTAGCGCATCTGCGCGCCCGCGCTCTTGGGGATGAGGCGGGTGCCGACCGCCCGCGCGGCCCGCTCCAGGCTGTCTCCGACGATGCCCATCGGGCCCCTCTCTCAATGTGTCCCACAGCTGTAGGACAGTTTCGCGGCCGGGTCCGGCAGGTGGTCGTCCGGGGTGCGGCACGTCTGTCACTGCGGGAGATCGCCTCGGGGCAGAGGGAAGCCGACCTCGATGTGGTCGAGGTCGGCCTGGTGTTCCTTAGCTGCGCGGTGGGGCGCCCAGGCGTACGACCTGGGGTTCGTGGGTGCTCTTGCGGTTGCCGGTCTGCGGGTCGATGCGGAAGATGCCGCTGGCGCCTCTGATGACGTTGGTGGTGTCGAGGAGGTAGAGCTGGGCTGCTACTGCGTGCACGCTGGGCGGGGTCTGGGGTGTGTCGATGGCCTTGCGGATCGCGAGGCTCGCGGTGAGGACGGCGTCGTGTGCCATGACGGCCCATCCGCTGGCCAGGTGGCTCTTGTCGAACTGCTGCCCGTGGTGGTCGCGGCCGAACTCGTCGGCGAAGTCCTGGAAGAGGCCGCGGTCGGGGTTGCTGCTGTCGGCGAGCTGGGCCGGGTCGGCGAGGGGCACGTAGAGGACGGAGATGGGGGCGTCGGGGTCTGCCCGGAACACAACCGGCACAGGCCCTGCCGCGACCGGCGGCCCGCCGTTCCGAACTGCCCTCCACGCCCTGCGCGCAATGGGCGCTGACCTGGGCATCAAGCGTTCGGAACGCGCCGGAACCCCTATCCGATCTTGACTATCGCCCGCGAGCCGTGGTGAAACTGGACGGAAGCAGCCGCCCCCTGGGCGGCCGCGGCCGTGACCCCCTCGTCAAGTCCTCCTGGGCACGACGCGGACAACACACGGACCATCAGAGGGCCCCTGTTACCGGCAGGGGCCCTCTTCCGCACAAGCTCCGCGACCGCCGCCAAGATTCCGAACAGGCCCCGCGGATTCCAGCGATCGTACCGACCAGCACACGCCCCAGGCGGATGAAGAAACAAACACACCATCCACTCAGCCCTGGCAGCCCAGTGGCGCACCGGTCACGTCCTCAGCTACTGCGGAACGCCAACGTCCGGGTCAGATACTCACGCTGACAACGGGCCCCCGGAACGCACCGGGCCCGCGCCGCCCCAAAGGGAGGCGCGGGCCCGCAGGTTGTCAGCCGGCTCGCCGCCCTACACGTCAGACCCTCTCAGGCAGACGGCGAACCTGCTCGGCCGCCTCAGTCGTCCCGGCCTCGCCAGCCTGCTCCCCCGTGCCCGCATCCCCGGACAGGAGTGCGCCGGCCACCTGGACCGCCCGGCCGGCCCCACGGCGCCACTGGTGTCGTCGGAGTCCGTGAGGCGGAGGCTGTACAGGACGTCGTCGGACAGGGTGAGGACACCGTCTTCGGCGCGGACCAGGAGCCCTACGTCGATCAGGCCGCCGACGTAGTGGTCCTCGTCAGTGCGGGTGGCTGGCGGATCGGTCGGGACGTACGGGTTGTCGCGCTGGTAGGCGAGCTGGAACAGGGACTCCGCGGTCCGGACGTCGAGGACGTCACGCTGGAGGGGCCGGTTGTACGGGTCCGGTGGGCGGCGCCGTCCTCGGTGTGGGCAATAGTGTGCTGCCTGGCGGGATTCAGCCATCGAAGGCTGTTCCTATGGCTCCCGGCCGCCGATGCGGCGATGTTGTAGGCCGTGCACGTCGCACTTGGTGTCGCGACGGCGAAGGCAGGGGGAGTTGATCCGATGGACACCCGGGATGTCATACGCCTAGTGGGACGCCGGGCCGCACTGCGGTACGGGCTGGCCGGATTCGTGGCCGCCACAATGGCCGCCTGCTCGCGTAGCGGCGACTCCACCAGCATCAAGTTCCAGACCCTGGATGCGTTCCTTCAAGGGAGTTGGGACTTCGAGGCCGAGACTGGGGACAGGGCCAAAATCACGGTGTCGCAAGGCGGGAGCTGGGTGGTGACAGGAGGCGAAGTGGACAACCCGTGGTCAGAGGAAGGCACGTGGTCCCTCGCTTCCGGCAACCTTTCGATGGCCATCAAGCGGCGCAAGCCGTACGTCGTCCACGACGTGCCCAAGGAGGTGGAGAATCTCCTGGTCTCGTACTCGCCGAAGAAGCTCGGCTTCTTCTAGGAGCACGAAAAACGGCGCCTGACCTGGGCTTTTGCCCGTCAGGCGCCGTCGGCTCGACCCGCTCGACGTGGACATAGGTTTTTACTGTTCCTCCCAATTCCTCCCGCCCGTCTCCCACTCCAGACCGGCTGTTCCGGACCAGTCACGGACCAAACCGAGCTCACCCGGTGGGTGGCACGCCCTGGCTAACGCGGTCCCACTCCTCCATCGACTGCTCGATGAGACGGTTGGCCTGCTCCTGTACGCCGTCCAGGAACTTGGCGTAGTACTTGAACAGGACATGGATGCTGTGACCGGCCCGCCGCGCGCACTCAGCAGGGTCGACACCTGAGTGGAGCCAGAACGAGATCCCGGCATGTCGGAGGTCGTAGGGCCGCTTCGCCAGACCGGCCGCGAGCTCAGTGCGGGTCAGAACGTACTCCCGCGCCCTCGACCACGTAGTCCCGTACGCCGCCGCCTCCACGTAGTTACCTGCCTGGTTCTGGAACAGGCGCCCGTCCGGGGCGACCCCGAAGCGATCGATGTGGGCACGCAGGGCACGAACGAACTGTGGCGGAATGGGTACAGGTCGGGTCGCCGTCGCGGCACGGCGCTTGAGCGAGTGGACTTCGTAGACCTCACCGTCGTCCGTCCAGTCCTTGCCCGCGGTGACGACGCCGCCCGTCAGGTTGAGCAAGCCCCAGCCTGCCTCGGGCAGGTGGCACTGTTCGAGACGGAGATGGATCACCTCGGCCGGCCGCATGGCCGCGAAGTACATGCAGCCGAAGAACGCCTCGACATGGGGGCCACGGCCCGGCTGCCGACCCACCGCCGATAGCAGGCGAGCGACCTGGAGAGGATTAGGAACGGATGCCGGGTCGACCTCATCCTCGACCGACGGAGGGTTCCACCGGATCCCGGCAAGGGGGTTATCCACGAAGTAGCCGTTCTCCACGGCCATGTTGAGCACCTCGCTGAACGCCGACCTCTTCCGGCGCGTGGTCTTGGCGGCAGCAGGCTTGCCGTCCAGCTTGAGGCACAGCGCGTCCAGCGCTCGACGCATGACGCATGACGCATGACGCATGACGCATGACGCATGACGCATGACGGCAGCATCGTTCAGGGAAGCGAGGGGCAGGGAAGTCTTCTTGGCCCATTCGAGCGCCTTCCGCCATTCCTCGGGCGGCTCCTGCTCCCAGGCGTTCTTATTGAACGCGTAGGAGTACAGCGCCCTCCGCAGCACTCGCGGCTCCGCATAGGCTGATCCCGGACGGACCAAGGCGGGGGTGACCGTGGCGAACGCGTCCGCGAGCGTTCGACGCGTGTTCCCAGGCGTCCGCGCCCACCTCTGCTCGAGGTATTGATGCACGAGGTCGTACCATGTCGTCTTCTGCCGCAGGGCTCGCAGCTCCGACGCCGGAAGCCCCGACTCTTCGTCAAAAGGTTCGCCCTCTCGGGCTGCCGTCATCAGCTTGGAACGTCGACTCTCGGCAAGGCCGAAAGTCATGAACGACTCTGACTTTTCGAGCCCGCTGACCGTCCATCGCACCATGAATGGCTTGCGCCGGTCTGGACGCTCGCGTATGTCCCAGAAGCGGACGTTGTAACTCAGTGCCAAGTGTCCGAATCCCTTTCACAAGCCTCCCACCAGGCGTCCAAATCGGAGCGACGACACCTGAGTTCACCATTTGGCAGTTTGATCATGCGGGGCGCATTCCCGCGAGCACGCATCCGATAGAACGCCGACGGACTCATGCGGATCTCCGCCAAGACCTCCGCAAGCTTCAAGGCAGGCGGTCGAGCCACTTCCTTCTCCTCACACAAACTCACGACATGGCCGCACTAGTGGGACCGGCAGACAACGGACACGAATAGACGCGTGGCCATGCGATGACTGCTTGCCCCAACCCGCGCAGCGAGTGGGCTGTTGCGTTCGCATCGCCCCACCGCCAAGTGCAGCAACACGCGAACGTAGGAAATGGTCCGGACAATCCCCGGTTTCGGAAACCGGGGATTGCCCGCTATATTGCGCGCTGCCACTATCGGCGTCAGCCGGAGACGGAGCACGTCGGTGCTGCAGCGTCCGGGTCCACGCAGGACACCAGAGACTGTTTGGCAAGCCGTACGAGGCTCGTCTCGGTAAGAAGCACAGCCTGGATGACCCCACACCGTTGCTTTAAGATGCCGCGCCTACGAGGGCAAGGACCCTCTGATCACGCCGGAGACCGCGCTGGAGCTGGTCGTTCACGAAGAGGCCAGCGGCGCACACGCAGAAACAGAGCGCGGTCGCCAGGGCTCCCCGATCTCCGCCCATCTAGGCAGGGGCGGCACGTAGGAGGCCAAGGGTGAAGAGGGAGGGCGCGGTGGAGCGGAGCGAGCTAAGCAGGTGCGCGGACAGTCGTACTCCTCGGGAACTCTCGGGTCGGCATCGCTGTCGGATCGTCTCCGCCACCCGTCTGACTAGGGACGTTGTACGTTGACATTCTCGAACGGAAGGTTCCAGTCGTTTGGCATCGTTGTCGTCTGCCGTGGGCGAATCGAGCAGTAGCCGACCCGGCGCCTTCAGGAAGGGGGATGCGCCGGGGGCTGGCGAGCGCGACGCCCCTCGGCCACCAGTGAGCCGGAGGTGCAACACCAGTGCCGCTCGCTGGCGTGATCAGGACGGGTGTCGACCGACCCGCGCCCCGATTGCCACCTCGGCGATGATGCCCAGCACGCCTGCAAGGGTGCCTGTGTAAGCGTGCACCTGCTCTCGGACTCGCGCCTCCATGCCTTCGGGGGCCGCAAAGAAGCCGGGGGTCGTGCCTTCGGGTTGCTGCCGGCTTCGCGCCGCCTCGTATTGCGCCCAGTCGATCCGGTGCACCCTGCGCGCTTCGAGGAGGTCCTCTTCGCGGACCTGCTCGGCGCGGAGCCGTGCCGTGAGCTGCTGAGCGGCCACCTTGATCACGATGGAATCGGACACCGTCAAGGGCATGTCCGGTCGACCGATGCCGCGCTCCAGGAGGGGCACGCCGGCAGTACGCCATGGCGAGCACAGAGCCGTGAGCGCCGAGTGCAGCTTCTCCCAGTCCGGTTTGCGGGTCCGCTCCCCCTCCTCGATGAGCAGCTGGACGGTGCGGCGCTGCTGGTACGTGGCGGACGGGTGGGCGAACTGCTCCACGATGCGGCGTGCGTTCTCCTGCCGCCGGGCCCTATTCGTCTTGCCGGTGGTCTGCGCGTACGTGCGAAGCGCCCTGCGCGCCTGCGCAACCGGGACGACGGTGTCATTGGTGAGCCAGACAAACAGCACCACCGGAATCATGGTGTGGTGGGGAATCCGCTTGAGCGGGGACCGTTTGCGGGCTTGCAGCAGTTCGCTGAACAGCCGGCGCTGGACCGCGGGGAACATGCTGGGGTCTCGACCGTGCTGCGTGGATTTGTGGAACTCGGGTGCGGCCAGAAGGCCGACCTCCACCCAGTCTGTGATCATCCTGGCGGAGACCTGCTCGACACCAAGGGCTTCCGCATCGCGCACGAGATCGTCCGCTGTGCCCGGCCCCCACTCCTCGACCTGGGTTTCTTCCACGTTCTGGAAGTTACACCGAGATGGGGTCAGTTTCCGGTCCGGCTCTGCCTTTGCCCCGACAGGGTGATGTGCGTCAGACAGGAGCCCTTGCGCAGCCGGCCAGACGGCACCGAGCGCAACGGCAAGACGCCTTGGAGGATTCCGTGACTCGACGCAAGCGGCACCGCGCACACCCCCGTCCGGCACGAGCCGGACGGCGGCAGGAAGGCAACCTGGTAGACAGGGTGCTGGGCGCGTTCGTGACCGGTGTGGTGGCAGTGATCGTCAAGGAAGCAGCCGGACTTCTTCATCGTGGCTGAGGAACCTGGCGGGGTTATACGCCCCGCCAGCTAGCTGCATGCTTCCTCGCCGAGGCCAACCTCACCACCAGGGCCACCAGTTCCACAGCCCCATCCTGACCAGCCCCCGCGTCACCGTGCTGGCCGAGCACTGCGACCGCGCCCGCTACCACCATGTTTGCTGAGTCCCGCTGAGGTGTACGGGGGCTGTTTGATGCCGCCAAGCGGGAGGGGCGAGCGGACCCAGGCGCGGCAGCGCCGCCAGCGGTAGAGCTGCGACGCCTGGTGCCCTGCGGCGGGCTGCCGGTCGGTGCCCGCCGCAGGTGGTGGTCGCTACCAGGCCGTGGCGCGTTCCACGTCGTTGGCGTAGCGGCCAAGGGCCTGTCCGAGGTCGGCCCGGCCCTCGGTCCCGGGTTCGGAGGTGTCGACGGCGTCCTGCGCGGCTTGGATCACGGCGTGGGCCCGGTAGTCGATCTGCTCTTGGCTCCCGCCGGTGCTGGCCACCAGCGTGGTCAGGATGCGTAGGGCATCCGGGTTCTGCGCACTGCGGGCGGCTCGCTGCGCGACCCGGTCGGGGTACTTGATGTCTGGGGTGGCGGTGACGGTGCGCAGGGTTCGGGTCAGCCACTGGCGCTGGTCGGTTCCTTCGGCGAAGGCGAAGTGGCCGACACCTACGAGCGCAGGTGCGAGGGCGGGGTCTCCGTCGACGAGGTCCAGGGCCTGGTCCCATAGCTGGAAGGCGCGCTGGTGCAGAGGGAGGGGACCAGCGACGTCTTCGAGGGGCAGTGCCCGGGCGATGTCGCCGAGGAGCGTCGAGACGGCCGCCGGGCCGCCGTCACCGCTGATCAACGTGGCGAGGAAGTCGGAGTCGAAGGCTGCAGGGGAGTGGAGCAGGGTGGCGGCGAACCGGTCGAACACCTCCTCGGGTGCACCGGCGCGCAGGTAGTCCATGACCTTGCCGGGGTCGAGGTCGCCGAGCACTGCGAACTCGTCGGCGCCGAGGCGGCGCAGCGAGCGCAGCCAGGTGTGAATCGGGGCGGACGGCGCGGAGAGGTCGAGCAGGGTGGCCTGGTGGTCGGTGTACCAGGGCTGGGCGTAGTGGCGCAGCGGGGTGAGGGCCGCGCCGATGGCGGCCAGGGCGCGGTCGTCGCGGCCGTCGGTGACGAGCTCGGTCAGTTGGGTGGCGGCTTCGGCGGGGAGCTCGCCGTGGTCGGCTGCGCGGCGGACGGACCACTGGAGGAGGGCGACCAGGGCGAGGCCGCCGAAGGTGGCGCTCGCGGTGACGTAGGGGCTGTCCGGGACCGAGGCGGGCGCGGTCCAGGCGCGGACGGCGGCCATCAGCCAGGTGACGGCCGCGGCCTCGTCCACGCCGGGGTCGGCTCCGAGTGCCCAGGCCTGGCGCAGCAGCTGGGCCACGATGTAGCGGGCGCGTTCGTCGATGTCCGCGTCGGCGCTGCCGTCACCTGCTTCGAGCTGGTTCTTCAGGTCCCAGGCGGCGGTGCAGGCCTTGGTGAGCAGTCGTCCGTCGTTCTCGGCGAGGCCCGCCTGCTGCTGGTCGGCGTACAGCGTCAGGAGGTAGACGGTGCGCAGGTCGAACGAGCTGAGGGTGGCCGTGACGGCCGAGATGTCGGCCGCCCAAGCCGCGGGGGCCGCGCGGACGGCGGCCTCCAGCATCCGCAGGTCCGTGCGCTTGAAGTAGTCCCCCTGCGAGGGAGTGCGTGCTGAGAGCTCGGCGGCGCCGTCAAGGACACCGTGCTCCTCGCATCGGGTGACGAAGTCCGCCACCGTGCTCTCGCGGTGGTCGGGATTCGGCCCGATCTTGATCAGCGGTTCGTCGAGGGCCGGCGGTGGCCCAGTGAACTCGGCAAGCAGGTCCAGCATCGGGCGCCAGGGTGCCAGCACCGATGCGGGCGCCACCTCCGAGAGGCAGTAGACGGTCCGCCAGACGGGCTGAAGAGCGGACTTCCACTCCAGATCCGGCATGTCGACCGCGTCCTCGCCGAGGAGTTCGGCCAGCGCCTCCGCGCCGCCGAGCACGGAGGCGAGCGTGCGGGCGAGACGAGCGTTGTCGTCGGCCAGCTCGGCGCGGGCGGCCCGCAGTGCCTCCGGGCCGGGCACCGGGCCGAAGCCTTCGGTCAGCGCCGCCTCGAGGTCGGCCTGGTCCGCCGGTTCGCACGTGCCGATGGCCACCTGGACGAACCGGCCGACGTCCGGGGTGAGGTAGGTCATGGTGCCCAGGCGGGTGAGCACCGCAAAGGCGGCCTTCCACCACGAGACATCCGTCTGCGCGATCTCGACGGCGTCCACCTGGTGGACGGCGATCAATCGCTCGCGCTCCCAGCCGCCCAAGGTCCTGGCCGTCCAGGCACCGGTCCGGGCGGCCAGGTTGGTGCCGGCCTCGCGGAGCTCGATGCGAGCGAACTCGATGCAGGCCGCCGCCGCAAGCCGGGCCCCCGTCAGCGCCCGCCCCCCGGCCAGGCTCGGCGCACGCAGGTCGTCGCTGATCTGCAGCTGGTCCCGGACGCCTTCAACCGCGAGGTGGGAAGCCAGCACGGCCGCGAGTCCGGTGCGGACCCGCTGGGCCAGCTGCGGGCCACCCGTTCGGCCGGCCTCCAGCAACTGGGCCAGCACGGTACGGATGTTCCAGGAGTCGACCGCAGAGCCGTCCGACCCGACGGACAGTGCCTTGACCGCCGCCTCCACCCACCCCGCATCCCGGTGCTCCGGCAGGGTCTCCTGCGCCCAGTAGACCGCCATGGTCCTTACACCGTCGACGGAGTGCTTCTTCAGCGCGCTGGCGACCAGGGCCGCGCCGTGGCCGCCGAGGTGCCGGCACAGCACGACGAGCTCGGTGGTGGCTCCGCGGCCGGACCGCCAGATTGTCTCCAGGTGCTTGTCCTTGTTCAGCCACTCCACCAGGCGGGCGGGATCCTCATCGGCGAGACGCTCGAAGTAGGGCCTCGCTGGCCACCGGCCCTCCTCCGGTAGGAGCCGGACAGAGTCCAGTTTCTCCAGCCACTCCCAGCCGGTGAACCGCGTGAACAGGTAGGGGGCGGCAGCGGGGTTGTGCAGGTTGTTGACCTTCTGGATCTGCTCGGGCGTCGGGGAGGTGACCGTGCCGAGAGCCACCCACTCGGGGGCCTGGTCGACGACCGTGGAGACGAGTTCCTGGATCAGGGCCAGGCAGTCGTGCAGCATCGCGACCGCCGTCACCGCGCTCGCCTCGCGACCGGGGTGCACGGCTCCGGACCCGATGCTGTACTGCTCAGTCCAGAGCTTGAATGCCGCCTGCTCCGCCCTGCCCGGCCGCTGGCCGGTCTCGTTGTGGACCACCGTCGTCAGCTGCATGATCCGGTAGGCGCCCTGCTGCTCCTCCATTTCGCACAGCCGTGCGTAGGCGGCACCGACCTCTGCGAGCCGCCGGTCGAGCACCGCCTGACGGCGAAACTCCTCGGCCGACCGGATCTTGTGGAGCTCGCGCAGCGCGACCGTCAGAGGGTGTCCGACGGTTAGCGTCTCCGGCACCGTGGTCCCAAGCCCGTCGACGGCGTCCAGCACCTGCTGGGTCGCCCCGAGCGCCGAGATCGGCGGGTGCGCGGCCTTCGTAGCCGCAGTCCGGGAGCGGGCCAGCTTGACGATGGCCTTCCCGAGAGGACTGTCCGCGTCCACCTTTTGGGGAAACGCCAGCAGGGAGTCCAGGGCCTCGATCAGGCCGTCCACCGGAGTCGAGGCCCTACGCGAGCCGTCCGTGTTGAAGACCGTACCGAGGCACTTGGAGACCTTAGTCTGGGCCGCCTGCAGCGCCTTGTAGTTGCTCCCGCCGATCTCCATCAGGCGCTCGATCGCAACCCGACACATCGCCTGCGCGGTGACGTACGGCTCCGCGCGGCCGTCCGGCTCGCACAGCATGGCGCAGATGTCGCGCAGCAGGCCTAGAGCGACCGCGCCTTCCTGCTCGGGCCCGAAGGCCTGCAGCTGCAGGGCGAACAGGGAACCTTCCGCCAGCAGCGATACGTCGTACGCCGATGGCCTGATCCGGTCAGCCTCGAAGATGGTCACGGCGGCACGGTACCGGCGCCCCGGCCGACGAGGCGATCGGTTTCGGGGATGCAGACACCGCAGGCTGAGATTGCGCACGTGCCCGAGCGGTACCCCAGGATGTCCTCCTGACGACGTGGATGTGTCTCCGCCACCCACGGGCGAGGTCTTACTCGGGTCGGTTGGCCGCGGGCTCCCAGTAATTCGCCAGCATCGCCGCCGGCCATGCCGGAGCGGTGACCGGGCCGCGGGGGCCCATCTCCTCGAAATAGGGGGCCAGGTCGTAGATCGGAGTCCCGGCCACGGCGTCGAGGTCGGCGACGTGGAGGTCCCGGCCTTCCACCTTGAGAAGGCGGGGGAAGGACGTCGCCATGCGGTTGGGACGTCGGTGGTTTCGGTGCACGAAGGTACCGGTGGGCTCCCACGTCGGGTCGTTGCGAGGGCTACGGGCTCCGAGGTGCAGGTCGGCCTCAGAACCCAGGTGGAAGCGCCAGGTCACGATCAGATGGGAGAACTCGTCGAGTCCGCGAAGGGTGTCCAGCGGGAAGTCCGGGCGCATGCGGATGATCGATTCGACTCCACCCTGGTAGTCGTCGGCCGGCGTCTGGTGGCCACCGACGACGTGGGCGATGGCCTCGATCGTGATCGGGTCGTGCACGCATTCCTCCCCTGGGACTACCAGACCGGCTGGGCTACTCGCTCGGCTCGGACCGGTGGTGTGACGGCGCGGTCAGCGTACCCGGCTGATCACGGTACGGGCGCGGTCGTCTAGGCGGGCCAGCGCGGTGCCGCCGCGACCGCGGTACGGGGACAGGGCGCGGCGCATCTGGACGACGGTGTCCAGGGCGCGTCCGGACTGGACTCCCTGCATGGCGTCGAGGGCCTGGGTCCAGGTCGCGCAGGCCACGTCGAGTGCGCCCCGCTGTATCTGGACCGCGCCCAGGAGGCCGAGGGTGACGGCGTGCGTGCGGGCGAAGGCCGTGGTCCGGCGGGTGCGGACGCTGCGCAGGAACTCCCGCTCGGCGCCTTGGAGATCGCCGAGGGCTTGCAGGGTGCGGGCTGTTTCGTGGGCGAGGGATGCCTCGGAGAAGAAGAAGACCCTTGCGGGCTCGTCGTCACCGGCTTGGGCGCTGCGCAGGTCGTCCTCGGCTCGCAGCAGGGCCGCGATGGCCTCCTGCTTGTGGCCGGCGGCTGCCAGGGTGCGGGCGTGGACGACGCCGAGGAGGGAGCGTTCGCGGGAGCTGGCGTTGGTGTAGCGGCGCTGGGAGACGGAGGTCTCGGCCAGCTGGAGGGCCTGGGTGGGGTGGCCGAGGTCGAGGGTCTGGTGTGCCTGTGCGCGGAGGATGTGTCCTGCCAGCGGGGCGTCGTCGGCCTCGGCGGACAGCTGCAGGGCCAGGCTGAGCCACTTTTGGGCCAGCACGTGCTCGGAGGCGTCGAACGCTGTCCAGCCTGCCAGGTAGGCCAGTTCGCCGGCGGCCGTGAACATCTCTTGCCGGATGCGCTCGTCAGGGAATCGGCTGCCGAGGTAGGCGGCCACGTCCGTTCGGAGGTAGGCCACCAGCGCGGACCGTCCGTCTCCTCCACCACGCCGCTGTTCGCGCTGCGACAGCAGTTGGGTCATCTCCCGTACGGCGGCCACGTCGTCCGGCCCGACCGTCCGGCCAGCTGGAGGCTGTCGGGTACGGGCGGCGGTCAGGGAGTCCTCCCACCACCCGGTGGACGGCAGGCTCATTCCCGCGAGCGAGAAGGCGGCGCGTTTGAGGGCCAGGCGGCGCTCCAGGTCCAAGTCGGTCCCCCCGAGATCCACGAGCTGTGCGATGGTGTCGCCGCCTTGAGGCCGCATCGAACCCGCCTGCTCGTCGGGGTCGTTGAGCCCGATGTCGGCAGGCGTGACGATGCGGTTCAGCCCCTTGCCGAGCAGTCCTCGCGACAGCGTCTCGCACAAGATACGGGTCGTCGTCGATCCCGGGTGCGCGCCGCGAATCCACTGGTTGACGTGGGAGCGCGTGATGGTCTGCAGTTCCGTGGCTCCGACCTCGGAGGCGACGCGCACCACGTGCACGGCTGCCGCGACCTGCGACCAGCCGATTTCCTGGAGTACGCCTTCCAGTCGCGTGTTCCGTTCGCGCGGCACGCTGCGCTCCTGTCCACGAAACGATCTTTACCCGCGTTACCCGTCCCCGATCGCGCTTCGGGATACCCACCCGGGGTGAAACGCGGTTCGCTGAGCGTAACGGTAGCCCCAAGGGCCACTCCCACGGCCGTAGTTCAGCCATCGAATGCACCAGCACACAGACTCCCCAGCGGGTCTACACGTCCGCGGAAGGAACGAGGTGAGGTGACCATGCCCCATCGGATCACGCGAAGCGACCTTCTTCGAGCGCTGGACTCCCCCGCCGCCGTCTCGGCGTGCGTGGCCCTGCCCAGCCGTCTGGAATCCGTCAGGCAAACCCGCCGCTTCGTGTCGGACCAACTGGACAGCTGGGGCTGCGAGTCCCTGACCGACTCCACGGTGAGGATCTGCAGCGAGCTGGCCGCCAACGCTGTCACCCATGCCGAGCCCGACGCAGCGGGACGGGGCGAGATCCTGGTATCCCTGACGTTCGTTGCCGGCGAGGCGCTGATCGCCCAGGTCGCGGACTCCGATCCGAGCCCACCCGTCCCGAAGATCACCCGGCCCCGGGACCTCGCGGAGAGCGGGCGCGGTCTGTCCATCGTCACCAGGCTGTCCGACTACTGGAGCGCCGCCCCCAGGTCCGATGGTCAAGGCAAGACCGTCAGCGCCTACCTGCGCGATCACCAGCAGGCCCTTGCTCCCGGAACGGCGTCGGCAGCCGGCCGCGCCCTGCCACCGCCGGCCGGGCCGGACCGTGTGCCTTCCGAGGATGCCGCTGGACTCGTGGCGGAGCCCGGCGGTACCGCGCTGCCGCAGCTGGACTTCTCCAAGCCGGCGGTGGCACGGGTGTGTGACTACGTCACCGGCGGAACGGACAACTACCCGGCAGACCGGGCTCTGGGACGTCAGTTGCTCGCGGTGGCGCCGTGGCTTGACCGGGCAGCTGCCGCTGCCCGTGCCCACGGACAGCACGTCGTGCGGCATCTCGCTTCGCAGGGGATCGTGCAGTTCCTCGACCTCGGCTGCGGGCTGCCCCGTCGCCGCGGCCGCAACGTTCACGATGCGGCGCAGGACGTCCAGCGCGAGGCCAGTGTCCTCTACGTGGACCACGACCCGATGGTGCAGGCCCACGTCCGGACCGTGTTCGAAGAGACTCCCCGGGAGATGGGCCTGCACGCCGACATCACCCTCACCGAGGACATGCTCGCCCAGCCGGCCATCGCACGCCTCGACCGGCGCAGGCCGATGGCGGTCCTGCTGCACGAGGTCCTGCCGTGGATCGATGACGACAAGGTCAGGCACCTGCTGGACACGCTCCGGTCCTGGGTTCCCGACGGTAGCGTCCTGTCCGTCGTCCACGCGGCAGCCGACAGCCACCCCGAGTCGACCCCCGACCTCGTCGCGCTGTACCAGGAAGCCGGCATCCTCTACCGGCCGCGAACCCTGGAACAGCTGCTGGCCCTTGCCGCCGACTGGGACGTGGAGGGCCCGGGCATCACGGCTGTTCCTCTTGAAGGGCTCCGCGTCGTCGACGACCGAGAGCCGCTGTACGGCTCGTACGCGTTCACCGCCTGCGCGTCCGAGTCGGCGGGCAGGCGGCTCGGCGCGTACTGGGAGGCAACCTAGTGACCGCTCCCTACAGCGTGCGGGCCCTCGCCCGCACCGACTACCCCAAAGCGGGCAGCCTGCTGTCTCGGCGCTGGGCTCGGGAGGCCGAGTGCGGGCGGCCGGTCGACCAGGAACGCGACATCGCCCTGATCCGGCCGCTGCGGACCGGTGACCACAGCGACGATCTCCACGGCCTGTTCGAGGACGGGAGCCTCGTCGCGATGTGGGAGCTGGACCCCAGCGGTCCGGGCCCCGGCTGGAACTCGTCCGAGCGCGCCGAGAGCAGCGTCGGCCTGCTGCTGTTCTACACCGACCCCGTTCACCGGCACGCAGGCCGCCTGGTCTCGCTCTGGCTCGCCGATCAGTTCGCACGCCGCCCGCGCCCGCCGCAATGGCTGCGCTGCAACGTGACCGACGGCCGGCTCGCGGACCACATCGCCCGCGCGTGGGGCTGGAAGAAGGTCCGCTACGACCACGGCCGGCACCTTCTCCAGCTTCCTTGCGACGTGAAACCGGCGCTGAGCGTGCTGATCACGGATCCCGTCTCTGAGCGGGCGTCCAGCTGTCCCTCCCTGGCCGCGCCCGCAGGGAGCGAACGCCCGTGACGTACACCGACTTCGACAACGACCCCTACTGGACCGGGCGCGAGGACTACGAGCCGGAACCCGTGCACGACCGCCTGGCCGCCCGCACCGTGCGCGGTGCGCCGCCCGGAGAGGTCCGGGACGCCTCCCCCCGGGAGATCCGGGTCGGCGACTGGTTGGTCCTCGACGGCACGGCCTACGAGATCACCAACATGTTCTCGCCCGGCTTCGACAGCTCCGTCAAGCGAGTCATCCTTCGCGGCCGCCCCAACCTGCTGGTCAAAACGCGCCAAGAGATCGTGCGCCCGTACGAGGTCTCGCACCGCGCCCCGCGCCACCCCTGGTAGCCGACGGTCTGCCCCGCACGGCATCGACAACTGACATCCAATTCCCTGTCCGAGGAGTTTCCGTGGGCCCGTCACTTCCGATCCCCACGCCGCAGTCATGCTTACCCTCTCCGCCGTCACCGCCGAGGAGGGGCATTCCAGGCGGTGTCCCTCGTACCCCGTCCGAGGCGGAGCCGGTGACCTGGCGTCTGCTGCGTGCCCTCGCGGCCTCCCGGCTCGAAGACATCACCAGCGAAGACAGCAGCCTCTGGGACACACTCAATCGCGTCCTCGACGATGCGGTGGACTCGAGCGAGGTCCGCCCGCTGACTGCCAGCCTGGCTGTGAACCTCCGCTCGCTGACGGACCGGGCCTCCCGCCACGTCGAAACCGGGCTCACCGAGGAGACGCGGGCGCGGGCGTGCGGCCTCCTGCGCGAGGTCCACGACCGGCTGCGCCGTGACACCCTGGGCATCGGCCTTCTGCGCCGACTGGCCTGGATGACGGAGCAGGTCGCAGGCGAAGTCCTGGCCCCGGCTCCGTCCGCCGCTGCTTCGGAGCCGGCCGCAGGGCGTGTGTCCGCGTGCTCCCCCGTCGCCTCGGGGTGGGCCGGGCAGTGGTCCAGAGGGCCTGTCCATGCCGCGTACTCGGCGGCCTCGGCATGACCGCCGGTGTCTCCGCTGCCACGATGCCCGAGAGCATGCGGATCCTGGACCGGGCCTGCGTCATCGTGCACCAACACATCACCACGATGTACCCGCCCGGTGCCCCTCTCCCGAGCACCAAGCAGTTGGCCCTGGCCTTGGGGCTGCCGGAGAAGCATGCGCACCAGGGGCTGCTGCGTCTGGACAGCCTGGGCGAGATCGCGCTGCACACCGGGAGTGTGCCGGTCAGGCTGCGCACGCGGGAACCGCACCCACGCGACCGCGGCCTGCACGGTGCCGTCCGCGACCGGATCCGCGCCGGCCACTACCGGCCAGGGACGGCACTGCCGACCGGTCTGCTGGGCGAGGAGTTCGGCCTCCTCCCCCACCACGTCCAGCGAGCGTTGCGGTTCCTCACGATGGAGAAGACCCTGCGCTTCGAAGAGGACGGGGCATACGGCCCGGGCCACTACGTCCCTGCCGGGCCCGTGGAGGCGGTCGCGTGAACGTCACGCTGCTACCTGCCGCGCAGCACCAAGGCGAGCATGGCCGCCGCCGCGATGCGGCGCCCGCCCTGGCCATGCATGCGCCGGCGCCCCGGCGCAAACCTCACCGACCACGGTGGGAGTACTGCGGTGATATTCATCGCCAGCCGCCCGGACGACACCGGCGGTGTCACCGCGGAGCCATACGAGGTGTTTGCCCTCCACCGTACCGACCACGCGGCGCTGGTCCACTGCCTGGAGGATGCCAAGCTCGGTGGCCGAGCGCAGGACTACCCCCTCGGGGGTGGCCGAGGTCCCGTCAAAGGCCGCAAGGTAATGGGGCGCGGCGCGCTCGCCGCTGCTTTCGCGCTCTCCTCCACCCGGCCTTCCCTCGGCCCGGCCCTCACAAGGCCCGCCGGGGTGCCGCCGGTCTTGTCCCTGGAGCGGCTGACCCTCCTGAAGCCGGACCTCGGTCTGGATCTTGCTCTGTGGCTGACCGGCTGGGTCACCCACGAGGCAGAACGATCCGAGCTCTCTCTCGCCTGCCTGACAACCCCAGGACGACGAACTCGCCCAGCAACTGGGCCGCTTCGACTGGCGGGTTGCCCGCATGAGGTCCGATCCCGGTCGTCTCACACGCCTCCTGGGGCTCCGCGTCACCCATCCCACCAACCACCAGCGCCGGAGCGGGGAGGTCCGATGACGGCCGTCGCCCTCGTCCTCCCGCTGATCGGGGCCCGTCGCAGCCTGGCCATCGACCCGATGTCGCCTGGGCTCCACGCACTCGACCAAGTCCAGGAGGGCGTCATGTCCAGCCACGGTCAGCGGTCACGTTCAGGCATTCGGTCAGTATCTCCAGCTCTGGCCGGTTCCGCGGTACTCCTCGACTGGGATCGGCTGGGTGCCTTGCTCCATGCGTGCGCGGTAGAGCTTGCCCTCGAGGTGGTCGACCTCGTGCAGGACCAGGCGGGCCAGGCCATGGTCGAACCGGGTCAGCCGGGGTGTTCCGTCGATGTCCGTGTGGGCGATGACGATGTGGAGCGGACGGGGGACGAGACCTCGCACGTCGAAGAAGGAAAGACACCCTTCGTACTGCCGGTCAGTCTCTGTGGAGGACTCGGCGACCGTGGGGTTGAGCAACACGATCGGAGCAGCACCGTCGCCGGGTGGGACGACGATGGCGGCGGCGCGACTGATGCCGATCTGGGGGGCGGCGATGCCCATGCCCTTGCCGAAGTCGTGAAGTTGCTTGACGCGCGAGATCGCAGCGTCGAGTTCACGTACGACGTCGTGCGCCTCGTCGGCTTCAGCGGGGAGATCGAAGGGCTGGGCAACAGCTCGGAGGACCATGTCGCCCTCCTGGACGATGCCGGCTGCGGCCATGCGGGCGCTGGGGGTGGGGGTGGGGGTGTTCACTGGCTCGCTCTCTTGAAGGTGTGCGGTCTTCAGCCGCCATTCCATCCGGTACCGGGCGTGGAGGGGCGGGTCCAAGGTCGTCCAGGTGTAGACCGTGTGGTCTGCGTCGACGGTCTGAGTGGGGGGTGTGCGCAGGGGTGCGAAGTTGGCGCTGAGGGAGGTCTCGGTGCCCCAGACGTTGGGCTGCAACCCCGTGGGGAACGACAGGCTGACGGTGAGCTGGCGGGTGGGCAGCCGGACAGCTCGTTGGAACCAGGGGCCCCATTTGTCTGCGGTGACGGAGTAGCTGTAGGTGATCTGGGCTTCCTGTCCTGGGTACAGGGGGAAGCGGGTGCGCGCGTTCGAGAACTCGAGCCATATCTCTTTGAACGCGTCGCGGTCGTTCTTGACTACACGTCCCATCTGTTCGTCGCCGCAGTGTGCTTCGAGCTGGAGTTCTTCCCAGGTCAGGGGGTGGGCCCGGTACAGGGCGTTGGAGCGCTCAGGTTCCCCGGGGTAGCGGTCTACGGCGATACGGACGAGGTAACGGGTGATCGGCTCCGTACCCGTGTTGCGGAGCCGTCGGTGCATGGTCAGGTGATAGGTAGAGCCGTCATAACGCAGGGCGGCGGTGTCGTCCAGGACGACGATGCCGGCGGACGGTGGCTGCTCGGCTGCCTCCGGGGTGGACTGCGTGCCGCCGCCGTCGTCGTCTTGCCACGCCTTCCAGATTTTGCCGCCCGCGTCGAGTTCCTTGTCGAGGCGGCGGGCGAGGTCGGAGGAGCCGCGTTCCCTCCTGGATTCCAGGTGGCTCACGTACGAGGGCGAGATGTTCAAGCGGCGGGCCAGGTCCGCCTTGGACAGGCCCCGTACTTCACGAAAGTGGGTCAGCTCGGCTGCGAACGACGATTCCCCCGGGTCTGGCATATAGAGCCCCCTGTTGGTGAGTTCGCGGATTGCGTGAGTGAGCGCGGCTCACCGGTGCCTCATCCTGCCCGCTTCGGGCTGACTGTTTCCAGGCGGCGGCGGAAGTAGTCCGGCCCCGCTCGCATGGCTGGCGGATTTCTCCCTGCCGGCAGACCCCAGGTCCACAAATCCAATGCCCCGGACGGTTCGGGGGACCTCTGAAGGGCACACCCATGCCTCGAACTGCCGTACCGCGTCACGCGGTACTCATCTTCTCCGGCGGCCTGGACAGCGCCGTCACCGCCTACAAGCTCCGTGCCGAGGGCGTCACCCTGAGCCTGCTCTCGTTCAACTACGGGCAGCGCCACGTCAAGGAACTGGCCCACGCCGCAGACCTGGCCGATCAGCTCGGCGTGTCCCACGACATCGTCGACCTGACGTCCCTGGGCCGGATCCTGGGCGGCTCCGCCCTGACCGACCCGGCCATCGCCGTTCCCCATGGCCACTACCGCGCCGAGACCATGCGCAGCACGGTCGTCCCGAACCGGAACGCGATCATGTTGGAGATCGCGGCCGGTGCCGCGGTCGCAGCAGGTGCGGACGCCGTGGCGTTCGGCGCACATTCCGGAGACCACACGATCTACCCGGATTGCCGGCCGGAGTTCTTCAACCTCATCGAGGCGTCCATGAAGGCCGGGAACGACGGGCACATCGACGCCGGCTTCCAGCTCGTCGCCCCGTTCCTGAACCTCGCCAAGGCCGACATCGTCCGTGAGGGTGCCCGCCTGGGTGTGCCCTTCGAGCTGACGTGGTCGTGCTACGAGGGCGGCGAGGTGCACTGCGGCGCCTGCGGCACCTGCGTGGAGCGCCGGGAGGCGTTCGGCGAGGCCGGGGTGGCCGACCCGACCCTGTACGTGCCGGCCCAGAAGGGTGCCGCCCGATGAGCAGCACGCCGCCTCTCTTCCGGATCGGGAAGGGTTTCCGCTTCGAGGCCACGCGACGGCTCGACGACGGACGTTACGACGGGCACTCGTTCGTTGCGGAAGCCGTGCTGTCTTCCGCGGTGCTCAGCACGGAGGGTTTCGTCGCCGACTTCGCTGGCCTGGCTCCCCTCAAGCGGTACATCGACGGCGCTCTGGATCACCAGGTCCTCAACGACTGCGTCCAGGACGTCTCCAACGAGGGCGTCGCCGAGCACCTCCTCGGGTGGGCGCGCGGCCACCTGCCGCCCGACGTCGCGTCCGTGCTGGAGGAGGTACAAGTCCGGACCGGGAGGCCGCAGCCGCTGCCGTCGGCCGCGTTCGCTGCGTTCGAGGCTTCGCACCAGTTGCACGGGCTGCGCGACGGTCATCCGTGCGGGCGTCTGCACGGCCACTCCTACGTCCTCAGCGTGCCCGTCTCCGCCGTCCCCCGGCTCGGGGACGTCCCCGTGCTGCTGCGCAACCATCTGCGCGGTGCCGTGCACGGCAGGGTCCTGAACGAGGTGATTCCCGGGTTGAACCCCACCTCGGAGAACCTCGCCCGGCACTTCTCGCAGTGGCTGGCGGACCGGGCCATGGGAGGGGCCGGTTGGAGCGGGGCGTGCGTGCGGGTCTCGGAAACGGAGACCAGCTGGGCCGAGTACGCGGGAAACGCGGCGTGAACGCGCTCGCCGGATTACGGATCCGGATCTCGGAGAAGTTCGGGAGCACGGTCCAGGGCGAGGGCGCCAGCACTGGGGTGCCCGCGTGCTTCATCCGTCTCGCCCTGTGCAACCTCATCTGCTCGACGTGCGACACCCCCTACAGCTGGGACCACACGCGGTTCGACCTGCGTAAGGAGGCCCACTACGAGAGCGTCGAGGACCTGCTGTCCTGGGCGGTGGACCAGCCCGAGGACCTCGTGGTCATCACCGGTGGCGAGCCGCTGATCCAGATGGCCGCAGTGACCGAGCTGGTCAAGGGACTACGAGCCGCCGGCCGGACGGTGGAGATCGAGACCAACGGCACCATCGCCCCGGCCGAGGCCCTGGTGGCCGCCGGGCCGTACTTCAACGTCTCACCGAAGCTGTCCCGGTTCGGAGCGGGCATGCCGGAGACGCGACGGCTCGTCCCCGATGCTCTGCGGTCCTTCGTCGCCACGGGCCGGGCCCGCTTCAAGTTCGTCGTCTCCGAGCCCGCCGAGGTGGCCGAGATCGCCGCGCTGGAGGCCGCCTACTCCTTGAGCGACATCTCGGTGATGCCGGAGGGAACGGACCCGGAGGTGATCCTCGCGGGGATGCGCACGCTGGAACGCCCGGTCCGCGAGCGGGGCTACCGGCTCGGCACTCGCCTGCACGTGCTGCTGTGGGGTGACGAACGTGGCCGTTGACCACGCCGTCCCCGACGGGCTGGTGATCGTGGCGTGCTGCAAGGAGAAGCGGGTGACCGCCGCTCCCCTGCCCGCGCTCGACCTGTACGAGGGCTGGGTCGTCCCGCTCATCCGCGACAGGGTCACCGAGCGTGGCGGACTGCGGGCCCGGGTCCTGGTGCTGTCGGCCCTGTACGGGCTGGTGACCGCCGACGCCCCCGTCACCACGTACGAGCAGCCCATGACCGCAGAGCGGGCACGCGCCGTGGCCGGGACAGCACAGTCGGTCCTGCGTCGGCATCTGGCCCGGTTCCCCTCCTCGGAGGCCTTGCTGCTGATGGAAGCCCCCTACGCCGAGGTGCTGGGCCCGGTCCCGGTGACCAGGACGCACCTGATCACCGACCCGATGGACCGCCACGCCGATATCCACGCCGTCCTCGACTCCTGGAGCTGGCCGTGACCACCCGCGTCTTCGAGAACCGGCGCGTCTGGCAGCTCACCCAGGGTGAGTTCCTCACCGCGGCATGTCTGATCGCGGACCAGGAAGCCGAGTTCGCACCGGGAGCCGTCATCGGGATCGCCCGCGGCGGTGTCCCTCTCGCCGAGATCGTTGCCGAACAGCTCGGCGTCCCGGCCGTCGTCGTCCGGGCCCGCCACAACGCGCCGGTGGGCATCCAGCAGGCTGCCACCGGCAGGGTCCTCCTCGACCAACGGCACAACGACGGTGCGCTCGCCGCACTGCCCGCTGCCTCGTCGCTGCTGGTCGTGGACGACATCTGCGGCTCGGGAGCAACCTTGCAGGCGATCACGGACATGCTCACCGCCACAGTGGGCCCGGACGGTGTACGTACGGCCGTGCTCTGCCGCAACGAGGGATCCGACTACCCGCTCGACAGCTGGGGCTGGGACGTCGCCGACTGGGTCCACTTCCCCTGGGAGCCCGCCCCGGAATCCGGCCGCCTGGAAGCCCTTCCCCCGCTCACCCGTCTGCGCAGCCGGCCCGGGGAGCCGCGACCCCGCGCTTGACCGGCGCTCCCTACGCCCGTTCCCCTTCCACGGATCAAGAGGAGGCAGGCCCATGTTCGGCCTGAGCCCCGGCGACCACGTTCTGGCGGTCGCCCCACACCCCGACGACGAAACCCTCGGCGCCGGGGGCACCATCGCCCGGCTGGCCGCCGCCGGACTTCACGTGCACGTCCTGGCCGTGGCGTGCCTGACCCAGCCCCGGTGGGGAACACCCACCGACAGCCGGCTGCGGCACGAGGAATTCAACTCAGCCTGCGACGTCCTGGGCGTCAGCGGCCGCCACATCGCCTGGAGCGACGACCACCGGGCCGGCGACCTCGCCGGTCACGTCGCGGAACTGGTCCGCCTCATCGAGGCCGGCCCGGACCTGTCCCTGGCCGCGCTGGAACCGGCCGCGCTCCTCATCCCGGCGGCCGGCGCCGTCCACCAGGACCACCAGGTCGTCCACCAGGCCGCCTACGCGGCGGCGCGCCCCAGCGGAGTGTTACGCCACTGGCCCCGGATGGTCCTGGGCTTCCACGGCCCTGAGGACCACGCCTGGAGTCGGCAGTTCCCTCATCCCAGCGTGTGGGTCGACGTCACCGGCACCGCCGCGGTGAAGGACAAGGCGCTGGAGTGCTACGCCCGCGAGCTGCGCGAGGGCGACCACCCGCGGTCCCTGGACCGCATCCGGGCGCTCGATGCCGCGGCCGGGGCATCGTGCGGAGCCGAGCGCGCCGAGGCCTTCGTGGCCTACCGGATGGCGTACTGATGGGCGGGGACGTCCTGGTCACCCACCAGCCGGCCTACCTGCCCTGGCCCGGCTACTTCTCGCGGCTGACCGACGCGGACGAACTGGTCCTGCTGGACCACGTGCAGTTCACCGAACGAGGCTGGCAGAACCGCAACTACATCCGCGGCACCACCGGGCCGGTCAGGCTCACCGTGCCGGTGCGGCGCAGCTTCGGCCAGAGCATCGCCGACACCCGGATCGCCGACACCGTCTGGGCCCGGCGGCACTGGCGCAGCCTCGCCCAGACGTACGGGCACGCCCCGTACTGGCCCGCGCACCGGGAGGCCCTCGAAGCCCTCTACCGCACGCCCTGGACCCATCTCGCGGACCTCAACGAGGCGTTGCTGCGGCTGCTGCTCGAGGCGTTCGGCCTGCCGTCCACAGTGGTCCGCACCAACGACCGGCCTCCGGCCGGACGGCAGACCGGCATGCTCATCGACCTCTGCAAGCAGAGGGGCGCGACGCGCCTGCGGGTGGGAACTGGTGCGCTGGCCTACCTCGACCACGGCCTGCTGGCCGAGCATGCCATCACGGTCGAGGTCGCCACGTACTCCCATCCGCGCTACGGCCGGGCGCTGGGCTGGAGTCCGGGCTTGAGCGCCGTGGACCTGCTGCTGCACGAGGGTCCGAACGCCCTTTCCGTTCTCCGTGCCGGTGCACGGACCGAGACGAAGGCCTTTGCCTGATGACGAGCCTGGACAACGCGGTGGCGGGCCCGCGTGTGGATGTCGCGCGGGTCGCCGACCTGTACCGGCAGCTGCTGGAAGCGGTGGGTGAGGACCCCGAGCGCGAGGGACTGCGCGGCACCCCGGAACGGGCCGCCCGCTGGTGGACGGAGTTCCTCGACCACGACGCGGGCCGTACGGACACCGTGTTCGAGGAGGACCTGCCCGCCGGCACGGACCGGGTGGTCATCGTGCAGGGCATCGTGGCCTGGAGCCTGTGTGAGCATCATCTGCTGCCCATGAGGCTGGAGTTGACGATCGGGTACCGACCGTGCGGGAGCGTGCTGGGTCTGTCGAAGTTCGCCCGGATCGTCTCCGCTCACGCGCATCGTCTCCAGCTCCAGGAGCGGATCGTCGACGGCGTCGCCGCGGATGTGGCCAAGGCGACCGGATCGGCCGACGTCGGGGTGGTCGCCGACGGCGCCCACATGTGCATGAGCATGCGGGGTGTCCGCCAAGACGCTGCCCGCACCCTGACCCACAGCCTGAGCGGCGCGTTCGCCGACGGAGGCGCCCTCGGCGGCCAGCTCCTCGCAGCGGCCGGGGCCGGGGTCCGGTGAGCGGGCGAGCGCCCGGACAGGGCCGTCTTTCGCCGGAGGCAAGCCCGCGTGTGCTGGTGAGCGGACCAGTTCTTCCTCCGGGGAGCGTGCCTGCTGCCCGGGACCCTTCCACGGTAGCGGCAGACGTCGATCCGGTGGAGTGGATCCGCATAACCGGCGGCCCCGTTACGGCCGGGGAATGGCACCCCACCCAGGAGGCGGCCACGCTGTGGTGGGCGTCGACGCCGCTGGCCGTCGCCGGGATGCCGGTCACCGGCCTGACGCTGCCCCAGGCCGCCCAGCTCGCACACCGGCTCGGGGCCAGGATCCCGACGTCCGCCGAATGGGAGTGGATGGCCGCGGGCGCAGTCCGTCGCTACCCCTGGGGCGATCAGGTCCCCGGGCCCGGGCACGCCAACCTGCGCGGCCTTGGCCCCGGCCAGCCCACGCCGGTCCGGTCCCACGCGGACGGCCACACCCCGGACGGCATCTGGGACGTGGGCGGCAACGTGTGGGAGTGGACGACGGCACCATGGCGCCGCGACCGGATCGCCCTGCTGCGCGGCGGCTCCTACAACTCCCTGTCCCAGTACGCCGAGTGCGCTCACGCCAACGACGTCCCGCCCGGCATCGTCTCGCCGGGCATCGGGCTGCGGCCCGTCCGTGACACCGCCCCCACCCCAGCAAGCACTGGAGCCACCGAGTGAACATCGTCTTCGTCCTGCTCACCCACAACCCCGATGAGCCCGCCGGGATCGAGCGCAGCATCGCTGCCCTCGCCGGCGGCCTGCGGGAACTCGGCCACCGCGTCCTGATCATCGCCGCCGGCCCCGCCACCCCCGACGACGGCCCGGACCTGCTCCGCCTGGACAGCCTGACCCTGCCGCGCCCCGCGGTGGAGGAGCACCTCACCGCCCTCCTCGCCGATCCCGCACCCGTGGAGCAGGAGGTCCGCCGCCTCCTGGCCGGGAACACGGTGGATCTCGTTTGCTGGGTGGACGCCGTGTGGGGGCTGGGGTACCTCAGTCCGGCCCCGGTGCACATGGCCACCGCGCTGATGGTGCACGTCCCGCGCACCGACGCTCCCCTGTACCGGAGCCTGGAGCACCGCCCGGGCCGGGTCCTGACGGTCTCCAACTTCATGGTCGAGGAACTGGCCCGCGAAGGCGTGGACACCGGTGAATGGGCGGTGGTCCCCAACGCACTCATGCACACCATCACGCCGCCGACGCCGGACGAGCGGGAGGTGCTGCGCGTGCAGGGACCCGTGCGGATCGTGGTCCGGGCCGAGCCGCACAAGGGCATCGCCGAACTACTGAAGGCCTACCCCGCCGGGCTGGGCAGGCCACTGCAGATCGTGCTGGCCGAGGCTGGCTTCGAGTACTGGCCGGGCATGCAGAACGAGGTGGTCACCGAGTGCCGGAACCTGGCCGCCGCCCTGCCCGACGTCGAGATCCTCCCCGCCCTGCCCTGGCAGAAGGTTCCCGGCTTCCTCGCGGGAGCCGCGGCCACGGTCATCTCCTCCACCAGCCCGGAGACGTTCGGGATGGTCGCCGCCGAGGCCCTGTCCGCGGGCACTCCGGTGGTCGGCTACGGGCTCGGGCACCTGCCCGCCCTCACCGGACCGGCCGGGCGGATGACCGCCTTGGAGAGCGGGCCCGAAGCCCTGTGGGAGACGCTCACGACCCTGCTCGGCGACGAGGCCGCCTACCACGCGGCCTCCGCACAGGGGCCGCGCCAGGTCGCCGCCCACACGCCGGCCGCTGTCGCCCAGGCGTTCCTGACCGCGACCGGGATGATCAGGTGACCAGCCGTACGGCGGCGCACTCGCTGCTGCAGCAGGCCATCGGCGAGCGGGCCCTGAAGCGGGCCGCCCGCCAGTGCATGGGCCGCACCGGCTCCCCCGGCGCGGACGGCATGACCTGGAGAGCCTTCCGCCAGGACATGCCCGCCCGCATCACCGGCCTGTCCGCAGCACTGTCGGCCGGAGCCTGGCGGCCCGGCCCGCTGCGCACCGAGGAGTTCGACGCCTGGGGTAAACGGCACACCGTCACCATCCCCACGGTCACCGACCGGATCGTCCACCGGGCGCTGCGCAACGCGATTGAGCCCATCCTGGAGCGGGACGCCTACCCGCCCTGGATGTTCGGCTGGCACTGGCGGGCCGGACGGCCCCTCGCGGTCGCGGCCGCCGCCCGACACCTGAACGCGGGGCTCACCTGGGTGGCCGACATCGACGTCGCCGCCGCCAGCCGCGGCGTCACGCTGGAGAACGCGATCAACTCCGTCGCCCGCTTCATCCACGACGGGAGCGTGCTCGCTCTGCTGCGCCGCATCCTGGCCGCGCTGCCCGACCCGCTCGCGCCGGGCAGCGGCCTGAGCCCGATGCTGACGAACCTGAGGATGACCCCCGTCGACCAGCAGCTGACCGGACGGACGGTCGTGCGGATGACGGACAACTACACCCTGTTCACCGCCACCAAGCCCGAGGCGGAAGCCGCCTACCGGCACCTGACCTGCCTGTTTGCCGCGCACGGGATGCAGCCGGCCGCGGCGAAGTCGAAGATCTGGCGCCCGAACCCGGAAGACCTCTACGCCGCAGGCTGACCTGGAAGGAGACACCCCGTTGTCCACGTCCACGACCAAAGCGCTGCTGTATTGCGCCGTGAACGGCATCGCGAACAACACCAACGGCATCGGCCGCCAGGCCAAGACCTTCCTGGCGACCCTCGCCCGCCACCACCACCGCCTGAGCGCGCATGCGGGCGCCTTCACCCCGTACCTGGCCGTCCCCGAGCCTGGCCCGGTCACCTGGGGCTACAACGAAGACGACCTCCGCTACGCACGCCTGATCGTCGAAGGCCTCGGCGGCAAGGTGATCACCCTTCCCTACGACACCCGCCGGCCCTTCTGGCACCCGGACACCTGGCGGCACCTGTCCGACGGCGCCGCGCGCTCCGCCGGGCACCTGGCCGACCGGCACGAGAAGGTGCTGGCCATCGGTGTCGACACCCCCTTCGCCGGTCTTGCCCACCACGCCCACCCGGGGGTGGAGGTGCTGCTGGCCCTGTTCTCCACCGCCCGGATCACCGAACGCCCCCACCCCGACCCCGGCCGCATCGCCTGGGAGGAAGAGGCCATCGCCGCCGTCGGCCTCAACCCGGGCGCCTGGGTCGCGGACATCGGCGACTTCCTCACCCGCCACCTCCAAGACCAGTACAGGCTCGATGCGGGCACGCTCCGGGCCTGGCCTTCCGGCCTCGACCTCACCGCCGCCGACCTCACCCCGCCGACCCGGGTCGAAGCCGAACGCATCGTGCGCGGCCTCGGCATCCCCGCGGGCCGCCCGGTCGTCGCCGCGATCGGCCGCACCGACCACACGAAGGGTCTCGACGTCCTCATCGAGGAACTCGCCCCTCTGCGCGAGAGTGTCCACTTGGCGATGGTCGCCGTCCCCACCGACGACGACCGCGCCGCCCTCCTGGACTTCTACCGCGAGCGAAGCGCCGAACTCGGGCTCAGCGCCACCATCATCGGCCGCTACGACCGGAACCTTCCCCGCGCGCTGGCCGCCTGGCCCGACACCGTCGCCATGGCCGTACCCAGCCGCGGCGAGACCCTGGCCAACATCGTCTTCGAAACCGCCCTGTGGGCCCAGCACACGGGAGCCGTCGTCCTGGCCCCGAACATCGACGGGTTCCCCGAACAGATCACCGACGGCCACAACGGCCTGCTCTACGACCCCGCCCCCGGCGCCCTGACCGCAGGTATCCGCCGCGCACTCGCCCTGACCAGCAGCGAACGCGGCCGGCTGCGCGCCGCCGCCCACCGCAAGGTCCTCGACCAGCGCAACGCCGCCGAGCACCTCGCGACGCTGCTGGCCACGTTCTGGCGGCCCCGCGCCACCCCCGTCGCTACACTCCATGGTCATCCGGCAACGGATGCCCGTACGCCACGGTCAAAGGCACCCACCAGCACGCACCATTCCCTGGAGGCCACGCCATGACCGCACCCCTGCTGCTCGTCGACGGCCACTACCTCCTGCACCGCGCCTGGTTCGGATTCGCCGCCCGCATCACCAACCGCGACAAGACCATCGACCGCACCGGCGTCTTCGGCTTCGCCGCGCTCCTGCGCAAAGCCCAGGTCCAGCACGCCGACGGCTTCGAGATCTTCGTGGTCTTCGACTCTGAGGACGGCTCCCAGGCCCGCGCCGGACAGGACAGCGACTACAAGGCCCAGCGCCCCGCCCCCGAGCCCGGCCTGATCGAGTCCCTCACCCTGGTCAAGGACGCCCTCGACCACAGCGGCGTCCGGTGGATCGAGCAGGACGGCCACGAGGCAGACGACGTCATCGCCACCCTGGCCACCACCGCCCGCGCCGACGGCCGCGCGGTGGACATCATGACCACCGACAAGGACTACATCCAGCTCCTGGCCGACCCCAGCGTGCGCCTGCTCAACACGGGCTTCGCCATGGAGCGCCGCTACACCGCCGGCGAGCACATCCTGCCCCGCTACGGCGTCCTCGCCGAGCAGTGGCCCGACTTCCGCGCCCTGATGGGCGACCCGGCCGACAACATCCCAGGCATCCGCGGCATCGGCGCCAAGACCGCCGCTCGGCTCCTGACCAACCGACGCCGCCTCGAGAACATCCCCGCCGGCGAACTGCGCCCCACCTGGACGCAGCAGTGGCCGCAGGTCCTGCGCTGGCGCGAAATGATCCAACTCGACAGGAAGACGGACCTCCCCGACGACCTGCTCACCGCCGCGCCCGCCGCGCCGCTGCCCAAGGCCCCGCACGTCCTGGAAGCGCTCGGCCTGTGGTGACACCGTCCAAGACCGCCATATGGGACTTCGACGGCACCCTCGGCCACCGCCGTTACGGAACCTGGGCCGAATGCCTCCTGGAAGTCCTGGACGTCCAGGAGCCCGGCCACCGCTGGGCCTTCCCCGAGATGTTCGAGGCGCTCGCCACCGGCTTCCCCTGGCACGCCGCACAGGAACCCCACACGCACCTGAGCGACCCCGACGCCTGGTGGGACCAGATCACCAACGTCGTCGCCCAGGCACTCACCCACCTCGGGCTCTCTCACTCCGCGGCCACAGCCGCGGCGGCGGCGACCCGCGCCGCCTACACCGACCCCACCGCGTGGAGCCTCTACCCACAGACACTGCGCGTCCTGGACCGGCTCACCGCGCATGGCTGGACGCACGTCCTCCTGTCCAACCACGTCCCCGAACTCCCCGCACTCCTGTCCGCTCTCGGCATCGACACCCGGTTCCAGGCGGTGGTCAACTCCGCGACCAGCGGCTACGAGAAACCCCACCCCCAAGCGTTCCGTCTCGCGCGGGCGGCGGCGGGCCCCGCACGCCGGCTCGTCATGATCGGCGACAACCCCCAGGCCGACGCAGCCGGGGCTCAACGCGCGGGCATCGACGCCATCTGGGTACGGCGTGACCAGCACACCGACACACCCGACCTCGATGCCGCCGCCCGCATCCTCCTGACCCCCGCACCCGTTCCGAACGGGCGGCATCCGGCTCTGCACGAGGTCCCCCCGTTGCAGCCAACTGCCCCCGAGGCGCTCCCCATCCGGTAACGTCGCCGACGTCCGCACCGCGGAAGCCCGGCAGCGCCCCGGCCCATGGCGCACCGGAGCCACCGTGCACGACACCATCCCGGCCCCCGCGCAGGCCGACTGCCTCACCGCCTTCGGAGCCCTTCGCGCCGGCACCGACCCGGACACCGAGACGACCATCGAGCTCGGGGAGGGCTGCAACCGCTTCCCGCCCTCCCCGGACCTCGGCCGCTACCTCTCCGCCCTGCTCGACCGCTTCATCCGCGACGGAACCCTCTCCGCGTACGCCGGCCGGAATCAGGCGGGCGCCCGGGCGGTGATGGCCGAACTCCTCGGCAGCCACCTGAACATGACGCTGGACCCGTCCGACGTCTTCTTCACCCGCGGTGGCACAGAGGCCATCAGCCTGGCCATCTCCTATCTCGCCGCGACCGGCCACGGTCTGATCCTGCCGCTGCCGAACTACTACGCCTTCGACCAGTGCGCTGTTCGCTGGGGAGCCCCGGTGACCGGCTACTACCGGCTCGACGGCACCCTCCATCCCACCAGCACGTCCCCGGCTGCGCGCACCTGCCTCGTTGAGGTACTCCCCAACGGCGTCACCGGCGCCCACCACACCCTGCCCGACCGGTCCGAACCGGACTTCACGCTCCTCGACGTCCCCTTCCAGATCGGGGCCGAAGGCCCGCAGCCCGCCGCGATGCTCCGCGACCGCGTCCTTGACATCGACCTGAGCCAGGCCGCCCTGATCCTGACCGCTTCCAAGGACCTGTCCCTTCCCGGGCTGCGCGCAGCTGTCGTCGTCACCCGGAACAAGGCGCTGTTGCAGCACCTTGCCCGCGACCGGTTCGAGCGGATGGCAATGAGCGGGGATCCCGTCGGCGAGGTCGTCATGCTCTTCTACGCCTCCCTCCTCACCGTGGTGGAGGCGCCCGGCGAGCAGACGGCCAAGCTCGTCCAGATCGCCCAGGACAGCGTCCGCCGAGCAGGTCTTGCGGCACTCCCCGAGGTAGAGACCTTCCGCCGCGTCCGCGACCACCTGGCCGTCATGGCCGAGCGCTTCCGACACAACGCTCACGCGTTCGATGGCCCAGGGTCTCCGTTGCGGCGCCTGACGGGTATGGAGCCGGCCGCGGGTTACTCCGCGTTCGCCGAACTCAGAACCCCGCAAGATGACTTCCTTGCCTGGGTGGTGCGGTGCGGGCGAACGGGGCTGCGGATCAACCCGACCGTCGTTCACGGCGGGACCTCTGCCGCCTGGGACGCGCTGTATCCCGGCGCCCAGCTCCTGCGGCTCAACCTCTCGGAGACCCCGGTCACCTTCCAGCAGGGCCTGGACATGATCCGTCTCCACACACGCTGCCCCACTCCTGCATTGGGTGGGCGGAAGGACCGCGCAAGCCCCTGATCGGGTGCCGCACGTCGGCAACCACTCGAACGTGTGAGTTCAAAAGCGATCCGGCAGACACCCCTTGACCCGGACACCAGGATCGCATTCGCGTTCGAACCATTCGCCCGTCCGGGGCCGTTACGGCCCCGGATTCGGCGCGTTCTTAGAGCACCAGTACCAGTCGTGAGCCCATCCGGAGGACCCCGTGAATCTCCTGCCGAAGCACCTCGACACCCTCCCATTAATCGAACATCACGCGCCCGCCCCGTGCCTGCCCTCTGCGGGGGGTCGTGTTGAAGCCTCATCGTCCTGCTGCCGCGGCTCACGACCGGATTCCTGGAGGGCTGCGTGAGCAAGGACGCGGAGAGCGGCTCCGGCGTCGCGGGGGTGTCGGATTCCGAGCGGCTCCTCTTCGGCGGCGAGTTGGCCTACGACATCGGCTGGGACAAGCACGAGGGCGCCTGGCTCAAGCTCGGGCTCTGGACAATGGCACGGCAGCTCCCGCGTCTGGCGGGGACCGGCCTGCGGCTCGCCCACCTCGCCGACGCACGGGCCCTGCGGGTGGTCTTGGCCTCGGAGGCCGGGCGGGGCGTCGCGCAGGCGGTCGGCCTGGTCGCGGTCAACAGCGTGCTCGGCCACGTCCTCGCGGCCGGCAGCACGAACGAGCGCCTGGCGCAGGCGCTGCCCGCGCTCGCGGTCGTGGCCGTCACAGCGTTCCTCGGGTCGCTCCTGCGCTCGGCCTCGACGGCGGCCACCGGGGCGCTGGAGCCGAAGGTGCAGCGAGTGGCCACCGAGCAGTACCTCGGGTTGGTGCACCGCACGGAGTTGTCGGCGATCGAGGACGACGAGTTCCACCGGCTGCTGGACGCGGCCCGGTACGGAGCCGACTCGGCCCGGCGGATGATCCGGTACTGCACCAACACCCTGAACTCCGCGGTGTCGCTGATCGCCGCGGCGGGCGTGCTCACCGTTCTGCACCCGGTGCTGCTGCCGCTCTTGGTGCTGATGACGCTGCCGAGTGCGTGGAGTTCGCTGATGATCTCCCGCCAGCGGTACATCTCCTTCCACGCCTTCGTCCAGCACGCCCGCGCCGGGCACCTACTCGGCCAGCTGCTGACCCAGAAGGAAGCGGCCGCCGAGGTCCGCGTCCACGGCGTCGGGCCGTTCCTGCTCGGGCACTTCCGGGCCATGGCCGAGACCAGCGAGCGCGAGCAGACCCGGCTGGCCCGTCGGGCCGCCCGGATCGGGCTCGCCGCCGACGGCGCCGGCGGCCTCGCCACGCTTCTCACCTACGGCGCCCTGGGGGCCCTCCTCTGGGGCGGAGCCATGGAACTCGCTGTCGCCGGCACGGCGGTACTGGCTATCCGCACCGGCGCCGCCAGCCTCGACAGCTTGGTGCTCCAGGTCACCGAACTCCACCAGGAGTCCCTGTTCGTCGCCGACTTCGAGCAGCTGTGCCAGGAGGCGAAGACCCGGGCCATCCCCATGGGCGGGGACCCGCTACCAGAGCGGCTGCGGGAGGTCCGGTTCGAGAAGGTCACCTTCACGTACCCCGGCAGCGGCCAGTCCCTGCCTGAGCCCACGTTGCGCGAGGTGTCCCTGGCGCTCCCGACGGGGAAGATCATCGCGCTGGTGGGTGAGAACGGCTCCGGCAAGTCCACTCTGGTCAGGCTCCTCGCCGGCCTCTACCTTCCGGACGAGGGCAGCGGCACGATCTGGTGGGACGACGTCGATGCCCGTACTGCCGACCGCGACCAGGTCTTCGGCCGCGTCGCGTTGATGTCGCAGGACTTCTACCACTGGCCTTTCACGTTCCGGGTGAACGTCGGGATCGGGCAGCCCGGTCAGGCCATCGACGACCGGGCGGTCGAGGAGGCCTCCGGATTCTCCGGTGCCGACGAGGTCCTCAACGGCCTGCCTCGCGGGCTCGGCACGCTGCTGGCCCGCGGCTACCGCGGCGGGCACCAGATCTCCGGCGGGCAGTGGCAGCGCATCGGCATCGCGCGGGCCAAGTACCGGCAGGCCGAGATCCTGATCGTGGACGAGCCCACCAGCGCCCTGGACGCGGTCGCGGAGCAGCGGGTCTTCGACCAGATCAGGGCGCTGGCCGCGACCACCGGGCAGACGATCGTGCTCATCACCCACCGCCTGCATTCCGTGCGCCATGCAGACCTGATCCACGTCTTGAAGGACGGCCGGGTCGCCGAGTCGGGCACCTGGGAGGAACTGATGGACCCGGCTACTGGCACGGGGGACTTCCGCGACGCCTACCTCGTCCAGGCCGCTGCCTTCGATGTCGCGATCCCCAGCCAGTCGGCCGGCGACCACGACACTCTGCGCGCCCAGGGCAACGCATGACCGCCGCCGCGCCCCAGGAACAGGCTGGCGGGGTGAACGTCCGCCCGGCGTCGGGACGGGACGAGGCCCGACCGCAGACCAGCTCGCAGACCGAGTGCCGTCCGCCTGTCCCCGTTCCCGATGCCCTGCCCACGGGCCGGCTGCTGACGGAGGCCGTCCTGTGGTGACGCTGCCCCGCCCCCGGCCTTCCGCCCACAAGAGGGCACCGGTACTTGGGACGGGGTTCCGGTTGTACCTCGGCGGGGAGTCCGCTGGCCTGGTCGGGACGTCGGTGCACCTGGTGGCCCTGCCCACCCTGGCCGTCCTCCAACTGGACGCGACGGCCGGGCAGGCCGCGCTGCTCTCCTCTCTGGCTCACCTGCCCACCTTCCTCCTGGCCCTCCCTGCCGGCGGCATCGTCGACCGGTACGCCAAGCGGGCTCTGCTGGTGGGCACCGACCTGGCCGGTGCTGCTGTCGTCACGGTGGTTCCCGTGGCGGCGCTGGCCGGGGTGTTGTCAATGTCCGTGCTGTACGCGGTCGCGTTGGTCCTGGGTGCGGTGACCGTGCTGCACCAGGCGGCGGCCATCGCGATCGTGCCTCAGCTGGTCGAACCCGCCCTGCTGCACCGGGCCAACGCCCGGGTGGGTGCCGCGTTCGGGGCCGCGGACACGGCCGGAACCTATCTCGGCACCGCGGTCGTCGCGGCCGTGGGCGCGGCCAAGGCCTTCTGGCTGGACGCCTTGTCGTATCTGGTGTCTGCCTGCTGCGCATCCCGGATTCCGGAGCCCGGTCAGCCGGCAGCGGGCGAGGGGCGGCCCAGGCGCAGGTTGGCCGGGGAGATCTGGGAGGGCCTGGCCTACACCGTGCGGACTCCGCTGGTCCGGGACCTCGTGTTCGCGCTGACCCTGACCGGTGTGGGCGTCGGTGTGACTGGCGCGCTGTTCGCGTACTACCTGCTGACCGCGCTGGAGGCGGGACCTACCGGGCTGGGGATCGTGATGGGCGTCTCCGGCGTCGGCGCGCTCGCCGGCGCCCTGGCAGCGCCGCGGATCGTGGCCCGGTTCGGCCCTGGCCCCACCCTGCTCGCCGGGTTCGCGACCTGCCCAGTGGCGGGCGTGCCCCTGCTGTTGGCCCGGCCGGGGCCCGTCTGGCTTGCCGTCCTCGCCGCGGCGGGCGGCCTCCAGCTCGCCGCCGCGGCGGTGGCAGGTACCACCCAGCGATGCGCCAGCAGATCTGCCCACCGCACCTGCAGGCGCGGGCGCAGCAGACGTCGACCTGGCTGGTCTCGGGGAGCAAGCCGTTCGCGGCCCTGGCCGGCGGCGCCGTAGCCACTTCGTTCGGGGCACGTACCGCTCTGGCCGTCGGGACGCTGGTGCTGGTCTTGCCGGTGATCGTGCTCTGGCGCTCCCCGGTCAGCCGCCTGACCGCGATGCCCGTCCCCGCACCTCCCCCCGACGACTCCGCCCTCGCCCGAGGTACACGTCCACCCGCTGATGCCGCAGGAGCGGACCCTCACCCGTGAGCGCCGCCGACACCTCCATCCCGCCGTCCCACCGACCTGTGAGGCCCTCATGCCACCCGCCCGCGCACACATCCGCGATCTCGTCACCGCCTACCTGGAAAGGCACCCAGCTGAAGTTCCTTTACTGACACCTATGTTGCAGTTGCTGGACGAAGACTCCGAGCCCACGAGCCGCTCGACCATGCCGGGGCACATCACGTGCAGCGCGGTCGTCGTCGACCACAACCGCCAGGTCCTGCTCGTCCACCACAACACGTTCGGGCTCCTGCTGGCACCCGGCGGGCACGTCGAGGCCGGGGATCACTCGCTGCTGGAGACGGCGCTGCGCGAGATCCACGAGGAGGCCGGCATTCCGACCGGCGCCCTGTGTGCCACCGCCACCTACGGGAGCCTGCCCATCGACATCGACGTCTTCGACATCGACGCCAACCCGGCCAAGGGCGAGGCCGCGCACCAGCACTGGGACTTCCGCTTCGTCTTCCAGCTGGTGGACAGGGACGTCAAGGTCACGGTGCAACCGGAGGAGGTCTCGGCACCGCAGTGGGTCGCCTTCGACAAGGTCACGGCCCCGCAGCTGCGGGCGAAGCTCTCCGCGTCCGGGCTCGAAGGCCTCATCGAGCCGGTCAATGCCTCGGCGCTGATCCACGACGGGCACGGCCGCTACCTGCTGCACCTGCGCGATGATCTCCCCGGCATCTGGGAGCCCGGGTCTTGGGCGCTGCTCGACGGAGGCCGCGAGCCGGGCGATACCTCGCTCGAGGACACCGTCCGCCGTGAACTGTGTGAGGAGGCCGGGCTCGAGCCGGGGATCGTGGAGCCGTTTGCCGTCGAGTTCGCCACCGGTACAGACGGCCTGACCGTGCCGGTGCAGGTGTTCACCGCCCTGTGGAACGGCGACCCTGCGCGCTTGCCGCTCGCCGAGGGCGTGATGCTGGCCTGGTTCCGCCCCGACGCCATGGAGCGCCTGAGGCTGAGCTCCTCGGCCCTGGACCTCGTACGCCGACACGCCCACGACGCCGCCCGCAGCACGACAGCGCCCCAGGACGCCTCCCTCGCGCCGGACAGGCCGAAGGCGGGCAGCACCAGCGTCCCGCACATCGTCGGCGTCCACCTCTACCTGGAACGCGACGGCCAGGTGCTGCTCGACCTGCGGCACCCCGGCTCCGCGTACGCCGGCGGCACGCACCACTTCCTCGCCGGGCACTGCGAGCAGGAGTCCGCCGTGGCCTGCCTGGTCCGCGAGGCGCAGGAAGAGGCCGGGCTGCTCATCGACCCGGCCGACGTCGAGCTCGCGCACGTGGTGCACATGGTCGACGAGCCCGGAGACCAGCCCAGAATCGGGTTCGTCTTCCGCGCCCGGCAGTGGACGGGAACCCCCGAGGTCCGGGAGCCGGACCGTTGCGTCTCCTGGGGCTGGTGGCCCGCCGACGCCCTCCCCGAGCCGATCGTCCCCTACACCCGAGCGGCGATCGAAGGCATCCGCGCCGGTCGCCCCTACACCGAGCTCGGGTGGACCTGACCGCCCCGCGCTTCCCGCCAGCAGTCCCCGTCCCCCTGCCCAAGGAGTCGTACGTGCCCGATCCCCTCGCACCGCCCGCCCGGACCGAAACTTCCCCTGAGGAGCGAGCGAGGGTCGCGCGGGCGGAGATGGTCGCCGGCCTGGAAGCGGCCGGCCATCTCCGGGCGGGCCCGGTCCGGGACGCCTTCCTCGCAGTGCGGCGGGAGGTGCTGATGCCGCAGGCGTACGTGAGGCGCAGCGGCCCGGACGAGACCCCGCCGCGCTGGGACCTGCTCGACTGGGCAGTGCCCGCGGACCGGCAGGAGCTGCTCGGGCTGCTGTACGGAGGAGAGAGCGTGCTGGTCCAGCACGACGGCGAGCCGGTCCTGGGCCGGGTGCCGACCCCGAGGTCGGGCGGGTCGATGACGGCGATGTCCAGCACGGCCGGCATGACCGTCGCGCGCCTCCAGCAACTGGATCTGCGGCCGGGGCAGCGGGTCCTGGATGTCGGGACCGGTGCGGGAGTGACCGCGGCCGTCGCCTGCGTGATCGCAGGTGATGCCGGGGTGGTCACCGTGGACCGGGACGAGCACGTCACCGCCGCCGCCCGCGAGCGGCTGGCGTTGCTCGGCCACCGGCCGACGGCCGTGACGGGGAACGGGCAGAACGGCTGGCCCGCCGGCGCCGACTACGACCGGATCTTCGTGTCGTACGCGGTCACCCGGGTGCCCGATGCCTGGCCGCAGCAACTGGCCGCCGACGGGCTCGTGCTCGCGACCTTGTCGACGTCCTCGCCGTCCTGGCCGGGCCTGGCCGTCCTCACCAGGACCGGCAGCGGTCGCGTCCGGGCCCGTCTGGAAGCGGTGCACCTCGGGCACCGGGCGGGCCACGGCTGGAGCCAGCTCTACCTGAAGCCCGGTCTGCGGGGACGGATCGAGGCCGCGGACGGGGGCAGCACCCGCACCACGCACATCGGCCCGCCGCCGGATGATGCGCAGGGTCTGTGGCTGGCCCTGGACCACCTGCACCCCGGGCTCGTACGGAACTGGGCTGCCGACCACCTGGTCATCGGGGCCCCCGCCTGCGGGTCCTGGGTCACTGCCCGGCCGGACGACTCCGGGACGTGGACGGTCACGGTCTGCGGGCCTCGCGACATCTGGGCGGAGATCCAGAACACCGCCACCCGATGGCAGGCGGCCGGAGCACCGTCCTCATACCGGCTGCACCTCGAACCGGACGGAGCCCAGTGGGTCAGCGCCGGCAGCGGGCCGAACGAGTTGTCCTGGCCACTGCCCGCCGCCCTCCAGCCGGCAGGGACCGTCCCGCCGCAAGCCCCCGAACCCACCCTGGTGCCGAAGGAGTTCACCTCATGACCTCACCCGCCCCCACTTCCACCGCTGCCCGGTCCGGCGGCTGCCTGTGCAAGAAGGTCCAGTTCACGGTCACCGGGGAGCCCGATTACCCCCACCTGCAGTTGCCGGGACTGTCAGGGCCTGTCGGGGGCACCGATGATGTCGTGGGTCTCCTTCCCACTCGACGGTCTGGCCTGGTCTGGCGCCGAACCGTCGTGGCACTACACGTGGCCGGACTCCAAGCGCGGCTTCTGCCCGTCCTGCGGCAGCCAGATCTGCGCCCTCGACGACGGCGCCACCAGCATCGCAGTCACCCTCTCCGCGCTGGGCAACCCGCCCGACCTGGTCCCGGTCAACCAGTCTTTCCGGGAGACCGCCGTGCCCTGGCTGCCCCAGGTCACCGACACCCGCCGTTGAACACCACGCCCACACCACGAGATCGGAGACCCGTGTCCCTGTTCGACTCGGTGGACCACTACTACGCCCGATACCGCCCTCGGCTGCCCGACCAGGTGGTCCAGCTCCTGGCCCGGGAACTGGCCGGCATGGCGGCGCCCAGGCTGCTGGACCTCGGCGCCGGCACCGGACAGGTCGCCCTGTCCATGCTGCCGACCTTGCCTCCCGCATCCCACCTGGACCTCGTGGACCAGGAGGAGGGGATGCTCCGCATCGCGCTCGACGAGCTCGGACTCCAGCTGGGCGAGCGCACCGCCACCGTGCACGCCGTCCCGGCTGAGAAGTTCACCCCCGCCCAACCCGGCTATCAGGCGGATCTGGTCACCTGCTGCCGGGCGTTCCACCCCGTTTAGTGAACTAAGTGTCGAATAATGCCAGGTCAGGTGGGTTGCAGCGTGTCTGCGTGTGGAGGGGTGTGAATGTTGCTCAACTTCTTGCTTGTGAACGAAAGAATGCTTGTCCGCGACATCGGCCGCCTTCGCTTGGCCCAGGTTGGTCGAGTCGCCCCATCCAGCGGTGACGTGCCGTTCCTGGTGCTCGACGCACACGACCAGCCCGTAGTACCGGTACTCGATTACCTCCGCACCTGTCAGGCATGCAGCTTCGAGTCGTTGAGTATCGAGGCGTACGCCCGCGCGCTTCTGCGCTGGTTCCGATTCCTGTGGGCCGTTGAGGTTCCCTGGGACCGAGCGACGAGCGTTGAAGCACGGGACCTCACGCTCTGGCTCCAGCAGAACCAGTTCCACCGACACAAGCCCCGCCCCGGCCGGGCAGGAACCGTGAACACGACGACTGGTAAACGGCGTCCGGGGAATGGCACCGCGCCGACCACGATCAATCAAACGTTGTCCGTGATCAGTGAGTTCTACAAGCACCACCTGAGCACGGGGGCCGGTCCGCTGCTCAACCCGGTGCCAGCCCGACGGCCGGGGCCTGGTGGAGAACGGTACGCGGCGCATCACAATCCACTGCAGTCGTTTCCGAGCAGTCGTAGGGCAGCGTTCCGGCAGAAGGTACCCAAGCGAGCGCCGCGATCCCTGCCCGACGAGGCGTTCGACGAGCTGTTCGCGTCGATGAGGTACGACCGCGACCGCGCGCTACTCGCCTTCTACGTCAGCAGCGCGTCGCGTCCGAGCGAACTCCTGGGCGTCACCAACAAGTTGGTCGATCCGGGGAACCAGACGATCGGCGTCATCCGCAAGGGCACGAAAGCACTTCAGCATGTGCCGGCCTCACCAGACGCGTTCGTATGGCTGCGGCTGTATCAGCGGGATCTTCCTGTTTCGTGCCATCGTGGCTCCGCGCCGGTGTTCTGGACGCTGCGCCGCCCCTGGCGGCCCCTTGAATACGACGCCGCTCGGGCTGTCCTGCTGCGGGCGCAGAAGGCGCTGGGCACGGACTGGACCTTGCATGACCTGCGGCACACGGCACTCATGCGGATGGCCCAAGACCTGAACCTGCTGGAAGTTCGGGACATCGCCGGCCACGGATCACTGAGGTCGACCGAGCAGTACCTGCAGCCGCGGCAGCAGGAGGTGCTGGCCCATGCGCGCGAGCATTTCGAGCGGCTACGAGATCCGCAACGCCGACGCGACGCCCAGCCACAGATGCCCTCTCCGGTGCTCGGCTACGACACCAACGACATGCTCGAACTGTTCGGAGGAACGTCATGAGGGTGGTCGATCCGCCTCCGGTGATGCCGGAGATCTCCACCACGCTCCCAGGGGCAGAGACGGTGGACCGGTGGCCCGCTGAGTGGCGCCCCTGGCCCGGGACACAACTGAGCGAGCAGGACATCGTCGACCAAATTTCTGCCCTGCTCACACTCACGGACAAGCGTTATCAGGCAGCCACCCGCGGAGTCCGAACCGTCCTGGCGGCTCTGCGCCGGACAGAGGGCAATTGTTGGCATCAACGGTGGAAAGACGGCGGCTGGGATGAGGCCGCCGATCTGACGACCGTGTTCGGCGATGCGGTACGGCACAGTGCATTCAAGAGCGGCGAGGTCATGCACGGGCTGGGCATCCTGCTCTGCCTGGATGTCATCCGCCCCTCCTACAACTGGCTCGGCCGCTTCCGATTCTCCGCCGGTTTCGAGCGCCTCCGCCTGACCCGCGACCCCGAGTTCTTCACAGCCGTCCACGACGCGTGCCGGGCACGGAAGGCGACCCGGACGCAAGAACAGCAGGCCGTGCGAATGCTGACCTTCCCGCTCGCGCGCACGGGGAAGAAGCCCCGCGAGCTCACCTGCCAGGACATGCTCGACCTGTGGCAAGGGCTCCTGATCCGCAGAGGGCAGCGCCCTTCCGGGCTCACCCTGGCCTGGGACGTTCTGCGGGAACTCGACATCCTTCCACCAGACACTCCCGCCCTACATGACGCCGTGCGCCGCCAGCGGCCGAACGTCCCCGAGATGGTCGACTTCTACGGTCTGGCCTGCACCGACGTGCGTGATCTGATCGTCCGGTACGTGAGCGAACGCGCGCCGGCCATCGACTACAGCACCACGCGTCAGATCATCTGGAAGCTCGCCTCCCGCTTTTGGAAGGACCTGGAAGACCATCACCCCGGTGTCGACAGCCTGCATCTGTCCCACGAGGTTGCCAACGCGTGGAAGAAGCGCATGGGGCACGAAAATCCGGACCGCCCTTACGAGGGCTACTCGGTTCTTTTCGCTGTCCGCGCGTTCTACCTGGATATCTCCCAGTGGGCTCTGCACGATGCCTACTGGGCACGCTGGGCGGCACCGTGCCCCGTCTCCCTCCAGGACACCAAGGGGGTCGCCAAGCACCGCAAGCACGTAACCGCCCGGATGCACCAGAAGGTCCGCCAGTTGGCACCGCTGCTGCCTCACCTGATGTCCAGCGTGGAAAATCGGCTCTCCTTCCAGCAGGAGTTCATCGATCGTGCCCTCGCTGTCGCACCGGGTGATGAGTTCACCCATGGCGGGCGCACCCACCGGCGCCGCGTCTACACGGCGGTCAAAGACGAAGGCGAGACAGAGCTTCGTCGCCTGCATGCCACCGACCCGGCCACCGGCAAGCACCTCGACCTGCTCTACGCCGAAGAGCGCGCCTTCTGGACCTGGGCGGTCGTCAACACCTTCTTCTACACCGGCGTTCGGGTCGAAGAACTACTGGAGATCACCCAGACCGCACTCACCACGCTCCGACTCCCGGACTCCGGCGAGACAGTGCCCCTACTGCAGATCGTGCCGTCCAAGTCCGACGTGGAACGCGTCCTACTCGTCCCGCCGGAGCTCGCCCACGTCCTGGCCAGAATCAAGCAACGGGTCCGCGACGACCAGGAGGCCATCCCGCTGGTACAGCGATGGGACCCCCATGACCGGGTACTCAGCCCACCGCTGCCGTTTCTTTTCCAGCGCCGCAGCGGCGTGCAACGGCGAGTCATCACCGACACCTATGTTCAGCGGCTGGTCAATGAAGCCCTGACCACGCTCGGCCACGGCGAGTTGAATTTGACCCCGCACGACTTCCGGAGGCTGTTCGCGAGCGAGGCCGTCAGCAGCGGCCTGCCCCCGCACATCGTCGCCAAGATTCTTGGGCACGAACACTTGTCCACGACTGAGCATTACATGGCCGTATATCCAGAAGACATGCTTCGCCATTACCGCGCATTCCTCGCCAAGCGCCGCAACCTGCGGCCGAGCGAGGAGTACCGGGATCCCACCACAGAAGAGTGGGAAGAATTCCACCAGCACTTCGCCAAACGGAAGGTCGAACTCGGAGCCTGTGGCCGCGGATACGGCACTCCGTGCGCCCACGAACACGCCTGCCTGCGATGCCCCCTCCTGCAGCCGGACCCTGCCCAGAAGCGCCGACTCGACGAGATCCTCGCCAACCTCCGCGAGCGTCTGGCCGAGGCCCACGAACGCGGCTGGCTCGGCGAGGTCGAAGGGCTCGAGATCACCATCGCCGCCGCCGAACGCAAACTCGCCGGCATGACCCGCCAGACCAACCTCGGCATGCCCGCCATCCCGCCTCGCCGACAGCCAGACCAGCCCTGAAGGAGACCAGACCCGGTGCGCTACAAGCCCCCCAAACTGTTCACCTCCACCGCCCCCTACTACGCCAAGTACCGTGCCGGGTACTCGCCCGCGCTCTTCACCCATCTCGCCACTCGACTCGAACTCGACGGCACACAGCAGGCCCTCGACCTCGGCGCGGGCACCGGGGCCGTTGCGATCCCTCTGTTCGAGCATGTGCGCGAGATCATCGCCGTCGACCCCGACCCCGACATGCTCGATGAGGGCCGCAAGCTCGCTGCCGAGCGCGGCATCACTCAGTTCGGCAACATCCATACGCCGCCACCCCTGGCCTGACCACAGCACGATCCGCGCACGCAACGCCACATCAGCCGGCACGTGACGAGAGTTCGCCAACTCCCCCAAAGATCGGCCAACTGTTCAGAGGAGAGATCCATCCCAGGCTCAACGAACAGGACGGCCATGGTTCCACGAGCAGGATCACGAGACACTAGATTCTCTACCGAACCCGGAACGGTTCATAGTTCAATCGACCAAGAGTGGGTTACTCATAGTTTTCGAGAGGCGAGTCAACGCCTAGAATCCTAGCAATTTTGTGAACCAATGATATCCCCAGAGGAGATTGCTTGGAGGCGAAATATACGCTATGGAAAACGGCGGACAGGGATCCCTCGCGCATCGCGGAACTACCTGACAGCGACTGTGCATGTCGAGCCAAAGTTGTAGCCAATTCGCTCGAATTCAGGTAAACCATCCCCCTCAGTAGATCCGCTTCAATTGAGAACTGCAGGATCCATGGAACCCAGCTTGGGTCGATGGATTGCGTTCCGCGCAATGTGCCCAGACGTTTGATCGCAGGAGGTGCGATCTCGTCGAACAGTTGATGAAAGTGGTATCGGTCGTCGGTATAGATGCAAGCAGGGAGGATGAATAGTTCAGGATGGTTGATTCTGATGCTGGCGGACTTACCCCAGAGGGGGGCTAGCCACTGGATGGAATTAGGGAAAGCATTGGGCTGGCCTTCCAGGTGTCTACCTTCAAGGGGCTCATTCATCTTAAAGGGGGTCAGGTGGCCGAAGAGGCTTGAGGTCGCCGAGGCGGCATGTTTCCAGTCAATACTCGTTCGGTCTTCTAGGTGTCGATAGATTGCATGAATGAGTTCGCGTACCGTAGATGGGGCATTTACCACAACAGGACGCCGGAAGTCGAAGTCACCCATTTCTCCAGAAAGTTGAGTAAACAAAAGTCCCGGAGATTGCAAAAGTGCAGGGCCGATGGGGAAATGGTAACCGTTTAGCGAAATGTCGCAAACCGTCGCGGCGGTGATGAGTGTCGTCATGCTCCGCTCGGCGGTGCCACACGACTCTAAAAAGACATCGTAGGCGACGGTGTAGATTCCGGCCAGGAGAGACGAAACGTCTAGCTTCTTGTCTCCCAGCAGGGTGGCATCGACAGCCAATTTGGAAATCTCGCTGACACGTGCAGAGAACTCCATGAGGTGCCTGATGCCAAGTACCCAGCCGCGATGTTGTGGTACTACGTAGCCGCCTCCACCTTGAAATACTTCATCTGGAAATCGAGGAAGCGAGAGCGAGAGATCTGACGGCCCTGGAACATACTTCTGAATCTGATTGACCAAGGCGTCAGTGAGGATTCGAGTGGGCAGTGCGATTCCGGTGTCAAGTTCTCGAAAGTCGCCTATCCTGCAGCCGAAGAATGATCTGCGAACTTGTTCGCAGATTTCCCAAATGTCTACAGTCTTTCGGTGCTCGGATTGTGCGGATCGAAGGAGCGGGATGTCCTCCTCTTTGAGGGTTTCAAGCCCAGGCGTACTATTGATCAGCCCCATTTCGAACTGCAGGAGTAGGGAGTTGTAAATCCCTCCAGTGGTGCCCACATGCTGAAGCCAATGATGTCGCTCGTGAAGCAGGATGGAATTAATTTGACGAGCTTCATCCTCGCTCGTAGTTTCCTCTGATTCCTGGGACTGGCCCCCTAACTCGATTAGAACTGCTGTGGGATCGAAACTTCCATGGTTAGAACGCAGAGAGAGCGAGTCTGCATCATTCTTGTAGCTCTGGAGTCTGGGATGGATTGACAATTTCAAGAACCTTCCTGCCGTCTCGCACGGGCCCCTCGTATGTAACGGTGTTCCCTGCCTTAGTCTGGCGTACCGTGATCTTCACGCGGCGACTTTTGATGAAATTAATCAGCACTGCACTTGTGGCCGACGCGAAGCCCGCGCTGGAGACTCCGATGATGATCGTATGGATTAGTTCGGACCGAAGACCTGGGGAATGCACGTTCGGCTCCCGAAGGCTGATCCCTGGGTCGTCGGCGAGTTCTTCCTCGAGTTGCTGGAGGGCCTCCGGCTCGGCGCATTCAATCTCGATCTCGCGTGCCCATTCCTTGGTGCGGCTGTTCGCGCTCATGTGGTATCCGCTTCGATAGGGTGGTCGGTTGGAGTGGCCCAAGGCGGGATGATATCGCTGGAACGTTAGCTGTGATGGGGTTTCTGGAAGATGGCTCAACCCTTGCGCTGAGATGAGCGCATCAACCTCGCTGCACTCTGGATGCCATCCAGGGCCCCGGGAAGAGTTCAGTAGATCCCGGTTTGGTCGGATGATCACCAATGGCCGGGCATGAGACGAGCACGGCTCTTGTGGATCATGGAGTTCGCTCCTCGTGCCTGCATCCGCCAGCGAGATGTCCGACACCCCGGCTGCAACTACAAGCTCCACCGGCACCTCTGCAAGGCGTTCGACCCCGCCCGCACCACGCACCTCATGCTCGTGGTGTTCCCGCTGGGCTGGACCGGGCAGAGGACTACTTCCTTCGCCGAAACAACGATCACCATCAGGCACGAGGACGTACGCCTCTACCTCGTCGAAGTAGACGAGTTCAACGAGATCTTCCCAGAGGGACGCGCAGAGGCAGAGACGAAGAAATGGGCCTTCGTCATCCTCGATGACGAGTGGCTCAAGCAGCACCGCGTCCATTGACAGACCGGTTGGGGAGGCTGCGCTTCGCCCTCCCCAACCACACAGTCGGAGGCAAAATTGTTAGTTCAGAGAAACTGGATGGACCGCCCGGCAGTGCTGGCCATGGCCGACCGGGTGGCCTCGCCGCACGCCGCCGTCGCGATCACGGGCGACGGCAGCCTGTGGACCCACCAGGCCGAATGGACCGTCGCGCTCCAGGGCCTGATCCAGTCCCACCTCGGAACAGACCGCCGCGCCGGCACCACCGGCACCTACCGCGAGCCCGGCCGCCGCTACGAAGACGACCTCTCCGAATCCGCGTTCAGCGACATCGCCGAGCACCGCATCCCCTTCACCCGCACGTGGACCCCCCGCAGCGTCCTGGGATACCTGCGGTCCACCAGCTTCGCCCGGCCCGACCTCTTCGCCGACCACGCCGGATTCGAGGACCAGGCCCAGACGCTCCTGCTCCAGCACGCGCAGGACGGAGTCCTGCACGAGGACGGCGTGTTCACCGTGCTGCTCGCCCGACGCCCCGGGGCAGCCCAGTGAGCGGCGGAGCCCGGCACACGGTGCCGGTCGACGTCCACCTCATCCTGCGCCGCGACGGCGAAAGCGGACCGGAGGTGCTGCTGTCCCGCCGGGCCGGACCGGTGTACGCATCGGGCCTGTGGCATCTGCCGTCCGGACACCTCGACCCCGACGAGGACATGGTCGAGGCCGTCATCCGGGAAGCCCTCGAGGAAACAGGCGTACTCATCGAGACGGAGGACGTGACCGCGGCGGTCACCGTCCACCACCGCCCACCGGTGGGATCCCGGTCCCGTATCGGCGTCTTCTTCGACGTCCGCCGCTGGTCGGGCCGGCCTCGGATCATGGAGCCGGACCGGTGCGACGACATGGACTGGTACCCGCTGGAAGCCCTCCCCGACCCGATGGTGGCGTACTGCCGAGCCGGTCTCGACGCCTACCGCGCCGGTCTGCCCGCCGCCGTGCACTTCCAACAGCCGGGCGACGCCGTCGAGCACCGGCCGGACGGCCCCGACCGCACCCGCCTGCAGAGCGGACCGCCCGTCGGTGGGGTGGAGGTGCCGTACAGGCTGCGGGTGTTCGCCGAGCAGGCCGTCGGCAGGATCGTGGAGGCGACGGAGGTGTCCTGGGTGCGCACCGGCAGCCGGGTGTGGCAGCTGGCAGGGCCCGGGGGCGGCACCTGGTACCTCAAGCGGCACCGCGGGGCGAAGTTCCATGACCGGGAGGTCGCCGCGTACCGGTCCTGGGTGCCGGCCCTCGGGGCGCGCGCTCCCCGTCTCGTCGCCGCCGGCACCTCGGCGCAGGCCGTCGTCGTCACCGCGCTGCCCGGACACCCGCTGCACGGCATGGTCCTCGGCGCCGCCGACGAGGCGCGCGTCCAGCAGGCCCTGGGCCGTCTCGTAGGCGTTCTTCACCGCAGCGCACCCGAGCGGCCCGCCGCATCAGCCACGGCCGCGGACAAGATCAAGCGCCATCTGGACGGGGCCCGCCCGTACTTGGCCGACGGGGATGCGGATCTGGTCCTCGCCCTGGCCCGCGCATATGCGGACCTCCCGAAGCCCACGCTCGTGCCCACGCACGGGGACCTGCAGTACCGCAACGTCCTGCTGGACGGCGACGGTGAACCGCTGCTGTTCGACTTCGAGCGGTCCGAGTACAACACCGCTACCCGGGACATGGTGCGGCTGAGCGACACCTGGACCGGCAGGCCTGACCTGCACGCCGCGTTCCTCGACGGCTACGGCAGGGCGCTCACCCCTGCCGAGGAGCTGCGCCTGGACTGCGAGGCCGCCTTCGACGCCGTTTCCGGCATCGCCTACGGCACCAGCCACGACGACCCCGAGGTCACCGAGCGCGGCCACCGCACCCTGCGCCGACTCCGAACCCAACATCCCTAGCCCGTCTGCAACTTCTACCCGTCCAAGGAAGGACCCCCGTGCCCGAACCCCGCCTCGCCACCCCTGCCGATGCCGCCGAGATCGCCCGCCTGCGGTCGGAGAACATCCTCAGCGAACCCCTCGACGAAGCCTGGCTCACCACGTGCGCCGACCAGCTCGCCTTACGCCTCCAGGACGGCGGTGACGCCCGCGCGTACGTCGTCGACTCCCCCGCCGGCGGGCTCGCCACCTGCGCCCTCGGCCTGGTCCACGCCGTCCTGCCCGCCCCGAAGTACCCCCAGGGCTTGGCCGTACGGATCCACGCGGTCGCCACCGACCCCGCACACCGGCGCCGCGGCTACGCCAAGGCCGCGCTCGCAGCCCTCCTCGACCACCTGGAGGACGACGGGGTCACCCTGTACGAGCTGTACGCCAGCGACGGCTCCGCCCCGCTGTACGAGCAGCTCGGCTTCGCTGCCGACCCGGCGCTCATGCGGATGACGCGTTTCCCCGCCGCCGTCGAAGGGACCGCGTCGTGAGCGAGCGGAAGTGGCTGCCTCCGGAGGAGTTCGCTGCGACGCTGCCGAAGGCCACCATGTTCGGGGCCGTGTTCTTCACCGACGAGGACGACCGGCCCGTCCAGCTGCGGGCCACGTACTCCATCACGCACCCCTGGCAGTGGCCGGGCGGTGTCGCCGAACCGGGCGAGCGTCCCTGGGAGACGGCTGTGCGGGAGTGCCTGGAGGAGACCGGCCTCCGCGTGGAGGGACCGCCGAAGCTCCTGGCCACGGTGTTCGGGCTGCCGGGCAAGGACTGGCCGCTGGCCACCGCGGGATGGGTGTTCGACGGCGGCCGGCTCACCCCCGGGCAGCTTGCGGGGATCGTGCTGGACCCGGACGAGCACGACGAGGTCCGTGCCCTGGCCGTCCCCGAGTGGCAGCGCCTGATGCCGGGACGCGACCACGCCCGGCTCGAGGCCGTGATGGCCGCCCGCCGCACCGGGATCCCGGCGTACTTCGACACCTGGGACTGGGAGGTCTAGATGAGCATCGTCCTGATGTCCGACCCGCGGGTCGCCGCCATCCCGGTCGCGGAGAACGGCGAGCCCTTGGCCGACGTTCGGGCCGGCGGAGAGCTCCTCCTTGATGACCGCCGCTCCGATCCCGCGTACGCCTTCGCGCACCTGCGCTCCGGGGTCCTCGACCGGCTCCTGCAGGCGCAGCTGCTGCTGCCCGAAGGCCTGCGCCTGCTCGTCGTCGAGGGGTTCCGCCCGCCGGCCCTGCAGCAGCGGTGCTTCGAGGAGTACGCGGCCGAGCTGCGCGCGGCCCACGGCGACTGGCCAGCGGAGGAGCTGCGGGCGCAGGCGAGCCGGTACGTGTCACCGCCCGAGATCGCCCCGCACAGCGCCGGCGCGGCCGTCGACCTGACCCTCGTGGACGCGGACGGCACCGAGCTCGACATGGGCACCCGCGTCAACGCCAGCCCGGAGGAGAGCAGGGGCCGCTGTTACACCCTGGCCGACGGCCTCTCCCCTGGGGCTCGGCTGCACCGCGCCACCCTCAGCCGTGTGCTCACCGGCGCCGGGCTCGTCAACTACCCGACCGAGTGGTGGCACTGGTCCTTCGGCGACCGCTACTGGGCCTTGATGGCCGGCAAGCCGGAAGCCCTCTACGGACCCGCCTCCCAGCATCCCTCCGAACTTTCCTGAGCCACCCGATGAACAGGGAGCCCCGCAGCACATGAGCACCACGCACACCGCACAGGACTGGCACCTCCACTACGCGGCAGGCCGCGACTTCCGCCCCCTGAGCGACACGGAGAAGACCATCCTCACCGAGCGCCTGGCCCTGCCTGAGGACGCCGGGGCGGCCCGGGCCCTGGATGTGGCCTGCGGGACTGGTGAGCTCGCCCGGTTCCTCGCCGCAGCCGGGTACCAGGTCGACGCCGTGGACTGGGCCCTGTCCGCCGTCGACAAGACCAGCTCGGCCTCGTCCGGGGTCAGCTGCCACCACCTCGACCTGACCAGCGGGGACCTCTCCGCCCTCGCCCCGGCCGGTACGGGCGGCTATCGGCTGATCACCATGCGCCGGGCCCTGGCCCACCTGCCCGACCGCACCCGCACGGTCGCCGAACTCGCTGCCCTCCTCGACGAGGACGGCACCCTGTGCGTGATCACCCCGCACGCCGACCACCACCCCGAGGAGCTGCGCGGGATCTGCCTGGACGACACCGAGATCGACCTCCTCGCCGACGGCTGGCAGCACACCGAGCGCATCGAGGCCGGCGACCTCACTGTCCTGCTGCTGCGCGGGCCCAAGACCGACCCCGTCGCCTACAGCGAGAAGCGGACCCCGAAGCCGTCCGCGATGGCCGGCGTCGCCGTGGTGGTCACCAACGACCGCGGGCAGGTCCTCCTCGGCTGGAACCCCTCTCGCGCAGTGTGGGAACTCCCGGCCGGCAAGGTGGAGCCGGGTGAGGCCTTCGAGGCCACAGCGGTACGCGAACTCGCGGAGGAGGCGGGCCTGCAGGCCCGGCCGGAGTCGGTGCTCCTGCTGGGCACGTTGTGCGACTCCACGCACGGATTCACCCGGGTCACCGAGATCGCCCGCCTCACCGGCTACACCGGCGAGCCGACCGTCCGGGAGCCGGAGTTGATCACCCGGTGGGAGTGGCACAGCCCCTTCGCGGTGCGGAACCTTCCCCAGCCGATCTTCACGGCTTCCGCTCAGGCCCTGAACGTGGTGTGGCCGGGTCTGCTGCCCGACGTCCCGCCCGCGCACCACACGCCCAGGCCCACCGGAGGCGTGCAGCTGACGTTCGGCGAACCGGCCGCAGCGCTCCGGCTCCGAGAACAGCTGGTCCAAAACCTCACCGAGGCCGGCTGGACCGACACCCCGGAGCTGCGGGCGGCGTTTTCGGTCGTGCCCCGGCAGGCGTTCCTCCCCGAGCAGTCACTCGCCCGGGCCTATGTCAACGAGGCGGTGGCCACCGTGTTCGACGAGGACAGCGGGCGGTCGATGAGCTCGGTGTCCCAGCCCGAGATGCAGGCGGTCATGCTGCGCCGCGCCAACCTCCGGCCGGGAGCGCACGTGTTGGAGATCGGGGGTGGCGGCTACAACGCCTGCCTGATCGCCGAACTCGTCGGTCCCCAGGGGTCGGTGGTGTGCATGGAGATCGACCCCTACGTGCATGCGCGTACGGAGCGGTTCCTGGCCGAGACCGGGTACGCCAAGCGGGTCCGGGCCGTCCTGGGCGACGGCACCGGCGGAGCGCCCGGGGACCTGCTTCCGGTGGACGGCTTCGACGCCATCATCGTGACGGTCGCCTCGAACGACGTGGCGTGGCCCTGGACGAGCCAACTCGCACAGGGCGGGCACCTGGTCGTGCCTCTGCGGATCGGCGGGTTCACCCGGGCCGTCGGTCTGCGCAAGGAGGGCTCGGCTCTGGTGTCCACGGAGATCAGCCCGTGCGGGTTCGTCCCCATGCAGGGTGCGGGCCGGTGGGACGAGACCCCGGCCCCGATCGGGGACACAGGCTACGGAATCCGCTGGGAGGACACCCCGCCCGCCGCGCCCAACGGCCTGGACCGAGCCTTGGCCGCGGGCGGCGTGGAACTGTGGACCGGGGTGACGGTGCTTGGCGGGGAGACGCTCGAGGACCTGCAGCTGTGGCTGGCCACCTCCCTGAGCGGGTTCTGCCGGATGGAGGGGGATCCGGACCGGCCAGGGCCGGTGCGGCTGCCGAAGCGATCGGGTGCCGAAGCGATCGTCCTAGGTCGCTCGCTGGCCTGCCTGATGACGGAGCGGCGTGAGCACGACGAGGCCGGCGGCACGTCCACGTGGGAGTTCGGAGTCCAGGGCTTCGGGCCGGACGGCAAGGCCGCCGCGGACACCCTGGCCGCCGCGGTCCGCACCTGGGACCGCGACCTTCGGGGCCGGGCCGCGCCCCGGCTGACGGTGATGCCCGCAGGTACCCCCGACTCAGCGCTCCCCGCCGGAGACGTCGTGGAGAAGAACGACTGCCGCATCGTGGTCTCCTGGCCCGGCCGTGACGAGGCCCCCGGCTCCGCCGTTGGACGGAACACGGCCAAAGGGAGGTCCGACGAGCAGTGATCACCTGGATCAACGGGGCCTTCGGCAGCGGCAAGAGCACCCTGGCAGCCGGCCTGCATCAGGCACTGCCCGGTTCGGTGGTGGCCGACCCGGAGGAGATCGGCGACCTGCTGCGCCGCACCCTGACCGGGCACCCCGGAAAGCTCCGCGACTACCAGGATTACCCGGCCTGGCGGCGCCTGACCACGGCCTACATCAGCGAGATCGCCGCGCACACCAGCGGTCACGTCCTCGTGCCCATGACCGTGCTCAATCCCGCGTACGCCGCCGAAGTGTTCACGCCCTTGCGGCGCTCGCCCGGGCTCGTCCATCTCGTCCATCTCGTCCTCCACGTCGAACCGGACGAGCTGAAAACCCGGATCGACGCGAGTGAGGAGTTTCCGGGAGACGAGACCCGTAGCGAGGCCGTGCGTGCGTACCGGCGGCGAAGGGCGGTGGACTACGCCGCTGCCGCCACTGCGTGGATGCACGCCGAAGGCCATGTCATCGACACCAGCGCCCTGCCGGCGCACGCGGTCCTCCAGGCCGCCCTCAGCCGTATCTCGCCCGCCCACCCCGTAACCGCCGATGGAGCCCGACCCTGATGACCAGCAGCACCACCCTCACCACCGTCCAGCTGGGGACCCGACCCAGCCCCATGGCCCTGGAACAGACCACCCGCTTCGCCGACGCCTTCCGCGCCCGCTACCCGCAGGCGGTCCTCGACATCGTCGAGATCGTCTCCGAGGGCGACCGGCACCGCGGCCCGCTCTCGGCGATCGGGGGGAAAGGGGCCTTCACCCGCAACGCGGACCGCTACCTCCTCGACGGCCTCGTCCAGGCCACGATCGCGTGCGCCAAAGACGTGCCCGGCCCCCACGACCGGTCCCCCGGCATCATCATCGGAGCGGTCCTGCCCCGAGAGGACACCCGCGACGCCCTCGTCCTCCCCGCCGGCCATCCCGCGGCCACGCTCGCCGAACTCCCTCCCGGCACCAGGGTCGGAACCAGCGCACCCCGCCGCTCGGCCCTTCTCAAAGCCCTCCACCCGAAGCTCGTACAGGTACCGATCCGCGGCAACGCCGACAGCCGGCTCTCGAAGCTGGACGAGGCAACGCTCGGCGCGAACGTGATGATCGCCGCCCTGGCCGGCCTGCGCCGCCTTGGCCACGAGGACCGGGCCTCGGAGATCCTCGACCCCACCGTGTGGCTGCCCGCGGCCGGCGCGGGAACCGTGATCGTCGAGCACCGTGTCGACGACCTGGTCACCGGGGAGCTGCTCGCACGCCTCACCCATGGTCCCACCCGGATCCTGCTCGACGCCGAGCGAGCCGCGCTCGCCACGCTGCACGGCGGGTGCCTGACAGCCGCCTCCGCCCACGCCACCCTCGACGCCGCGTCGGGAGTCGTCACCGTGCACGCCGCCGTTCTCGACCCGACCGGCGGTGACCCTCTGCGCGCCTGCGCGTCCGGCCCCTCGACGTCAGCTCATAAAGTCGGGCAGGACGCAGGCCAACAGCTGCTGGACGCCGGAGCGGAGCGTCTTCTCGGACGGTCCGCATGACCGATTCGAAGGCCCGGCAGGCAGTCTTCGCACCGCCCGCCGAGACGTGCGACCAGCAGCGGATGCGCAGCCGGCACCAGCAGGCCGCCCGTGCCTTCTCCGTGACCGCGTCCGGGCCGGAAGCCTGGGGATGGCAGGGCCGAACCCTGGGCCGGCGAGCCGGCCGGTGGTGGCTGCGGCTGGTCAGTGCTCCTGCCGACAAGCGCAACGCCCGCCTGTGGGAGGGCACTGCCGCCGCGGACTCCGCCCTGCCCCGCTCCGTTCCCCGGCCTCGCCTGCACGACGTCACCGAGTGGACCGACGACGCCATCGTCTACCGGGCCGAGCTGTCCGAGTACATCGCCCAACCGGCGCTCCAATCCGGCGGACCCGTCCTGACTGGCGACGTCGACCTGCCCCGCTCCTGGTGGGGAGACCTGCGCAGCGCGCTCGCTACCACTGCGACGGTGCCAACCGACCGGCAAGCCGTACGGCAGCAGTGGATCGACCGCAACTTCACCCGCTTCCTCGGCACCCCCCTGCCCACGATCGACTCCTGGACCACGGGGCACGGGGACCTCCACTGGGGCAACCTCACGCCCGAGCCCCTCGTGATCCTCGACTGGGAGGGGTGGTTGCGACACGAGGTCGCACAATATGAGCGGATCACGGGAGAGGAGGGTGGGCGTATGCCTGCTCCGTGATCTCGGGCTAGTACTCGATGCCCGTCCCCGCCCTGACGTGCGCTGGGAGTAATCCCGGGGTTCGAAGCTCAGGGAACATGCGAACCGTGCCTCGATCCATCCGCGACGCGGAGTAGGGGAAGGCCGGGTGGGTGAACACCAGTGAACCCTCGATGATGCCTCGTTACCCAGAAACCTCGGATGGATGGAAGTGATTCCGGGGTGCAGGGTCTATGCCGTGGAGGAGCGGCAGGCGGCGACCGGTGACCATTTGCCGGTTGCGAGAGTACCGCTGACCTCGGGGTACAGAGGGCACCCGAACCCGGTCGCATCTCATGTGTGCGGAACGTGGAAACCCCATCCGGGTCCGTCGCTGATGGCTAGCGGCGGTAGGCCGACCGCGAGGAGAGCTGAACTCCCGGGTGGGAACAGGATGTCCAAGAAGCGAATGCCGACTGCCGAAAGGAGACGGGAAACTGCGGCAATAGAGTCGGTCCTCCGCCGGCTGCCGTGGATAACCGGTCGGATACCGGGCCTGGCGCCCGGACGCGAAAGCGGGCTGACGTGGACAGGTGAGCCTTTGATGATTTTGTGTCATGGCACTGGAACTGAGGGACAAGTTAGGCACCTATGGTGAACGGACCCGAGGACGATGGGATCGACTGGGACGCGGTGGATTGGCGTGCCTGCGAGCTCAAAGTACAGCGACTGCGGCAGAGGATCTTCAAGGCGACTCAGGAGCAGGACTGGGCGCGAGTCCGGAACCTGCAAAGGTTGATGCTGCGGAGTCGGTCGAACACGTTGTTGAGTGTGCGGCAGGCGACGCAGCGTAATGCTGGCCGCGTCACGGCCGGGGTGGACGGGGTGGTTGCTCTGACCTCCGAGGATCGGGCCAAGGTCGCGGTGCAGGTGCACCAAGGCCGTGGCACCTGGAAGCCCCTGCCTGTGAAGCGGGTGTATATCCCCAAGGCCAACGGAAAGCAGCGCCCACTGGGAATTCCAGTCATTGTCGACCGGTGCCATCAGGGCCGGGTACGCAATGCCCTGGAGCCCGAGTGGGAGGCCAGGTTCGAATCCCGTTCCTACGGGTTTCGTCCGGGCCGAGGCTGCCAGGACGCGATCGAGATGCTCTTCACCACGCTCCGCAAGGGCTCAACGCGGGTGTGGATTCTGGATGCGGACCTGTCTGCGGCGTTCGACAGGATCGACCATGACCGGTTGCTCTCCGCGCTTGGGATGTTCCCGGGCCGGAGGCAGATCGGGCAATGGTTGAGGGCCGGGGTGTTCGAGCCCGGTATGGGGTTCTCTCCGACGAAGGAGGGCACCCCGCAGGGGGGGTGTGATCAGTCCTCTGCTGTTGAACGTTGCGCTGAACGGCTTGGAGGAGGCGGCTGGAGTCCGACTCGCAACTGCCCCGTCCCACAAGGCGACGGGAAAGACGCGCCCGGATTCTGCGGTGCTGGTCAGATACGCAGACGACTTCGTCGTGTGCTGCTTCACCGAGCAGCAGGTGCACGAGGTCAAGGCACAGCTTGCCGAGTGGCTGAAGCCGAGGGGCCTGGCCTTCAACGAGGAGAAGACGCGGGTTGTCCACCTCGAAGACGGCTTTGACTTTCTGGGCTTCAACATCCGCCGCTATCCGGTGGGCAAGCTGCTGATTAAGCCGAGCAAGGCCGCCGTCAAGCGGCATCGGGAACGGCTCTCGGAAGTGATGCGCGACTTGCGCGGATCCAACGAGAAGGCGGTCATCGTCAAACTCAACCCCATCATCCGGGGCTGGGCTGCCTACTACCGAGGGGTGGTGGCTGCCGAGGTCTTCAAGGACATCGACATCCACATGTGGAAGCTGACCTACAAGTGGGCCTGCTACCAGCACCCCAAGAAGTCGAAGCACTGGATCTCCGGACGGTACTTCGGCAAGTACAACAAGTTCAGGAACGACCACTGGGTCTTCGGTGACCGCGACAGCGGCACCTTCCTGGTCAAGTCGTCCTGGACGCAGATCGTCCGACACACCCTGGTCAAGGGCGCGGCGTCACCAGACGACCCCGCCCTGACTGAGTACTGGGTCAAGCGTCGTCGCAGGGTCAAGCCCGCACTCGACAGCTACAACCTCTGCCTGCTCGACCGGCAGGAGGGACGCTGCCCGCTGTGCGGGGAAAATGTCCTGACTCCCCACCAGCCACCGCAATCCCCGTTGGAATGGGAACGCTGGTGGAAAGTGATCGCCCGCAAGGCGATCTCTGTCGATTACCTTCGGCACACGGGGAGGATGACGCCGCAAGGCGATCAAACCCGCTTGGTACACGCTGAATGCGCACGGCGACACGCCGCTCGTATTCGGAACAGCACCACCTGAACGCCCTCGTGGCTTGCTTGAGCCGTGTGCATCGACGAGGTGCACGCACGGTTCTGAGGGGACCCCGGCGCAGCAATGCGCCGGGGTTACCCGGCGGCCTGCTCCCCACCGGCTACGACGTGGGCCTCCTCCACGCCTACACCCTCCCCCAACCCGCCACGGCCGCTCGCATCCGCAGCGAGTTCACCCACGTCCTCGACACCCCCGAGGGACGGATCGGCGAACTCGTCGCCCTCGCTCAGCTCCTCCAGGTCACCGGCCGCGGCGCCCACCCCGAACTCGCCCCGCACCTGGCCCGCACCTGGCCCGCAGAGCCCAGCAGCTCACCGGCACACCCGTCCCAGCAGCCACCGGCACGACCGGAAACCCCGACCTCTGACCTGACCCCACCCCCGACATCTCGATGCTGCGGCCCGCACGCAACCGTGAGGGCCGGCACCGACACCCCAACCGAAGGAGCAGTCGTGTCGCTTCCGAGCCTGCTCGGCGTCTTCGCACACCCCGACGACGAGGCCCTCTTGGCCGGAGGTGTGCTCGCGCAGCACGCCGCCGCGGGCGCAGCAACGAACGTCGTCACCGCCACCTGGTCCCCCACCAGCCACCGGGCACCCGAGCTCGCCGACGCCCTGGCCGCGCTGGGAGCCGGCGAGCCGAGGATGCTCGGCTACGCGGACGCCCGCATCCCCGAGTCCGCGCCCGGTCGGGCCCGGCTGTGCGACGCTCCCATCGACGAGGTCGTGGAGCTGCTCGTCGGGCACATCTGTGCCGTGCGCCCCGAGGTTGTGGTGACCCACGACGCCTACGGCCAGCTGACGGGCCACCCCGACCACGTCCGCACCCACCAAGCGACCGTCCTCGCGTTCCACGCCGCCGGTCTTGAGCACCTCCACCCGGATGCAGGGACCCCGTGGCAGCCCGCTGCTCTGTATGCGGCCACACACCCGGTCTCGGGGGTGGGCGAGCTCGGCCCGCTCTTGGAGCGGGTGGGGAAGAAGATCCTCAGCGTTCCGGACGAGCACGCCACCGCGACGGTCGACGTGAGCGAGTGGCTCGAGGCGAAGTGGGCCGCGATCTCGGCTCACCGAAGTGAGGCCGCCAAGGAGCGGCCACTTCCCGGCATCCTCTCCCGTCTCCCTGCAGCGGAGCGGGAGTCGATCATCTCGACCGAGCACTTCACCCTCCTCGCCACCCGCCCCGCACCCGCCCACCGAGCAACGGCCACGGAGCACGCCCGCCTAGGCCAGCCGGTGTGAGCGGGGGGAGTGCGCGAGGTACGTCCGCCCCGGCAAGGCCGGCCTGGTCCCGGACCAGTGCTGTCTGCTCCAGACGGAGCAGGGGTGGTGACTCCGGACGCCGGTGGACGTTGGAATGACCGTGCCGAAGACCGCGTCCAGCTCAAGCAATGCCAGCGCCGCCCCTGCCCGGAAGGAGCAGCAGCCGGGCTTCCTCTTGACGTCCCCACAGGGTGAAGCAGCGCGCACGCTGCTCGGCTACGTGGCCTCGCTGGCCCTTCCCGACGCCGATGCCCAGCTCGTTGCAGTGGTGGTGGCGATCCGAGCTGCGCGTGGCGGTGTCGGCAACATCACCGGGGCGGACCTGTCGGCCCTGCGGCTGGGCGATGCGAGCGGAGCCGTCGATGCCCTTCGTGGGCTGGGCTGGCAGGTGGATGATGCGCTCTTCGGCGGTGATCCCGCAGTACCGGTCCCGGTCACCGTGCCGGATCTGGCCCGGGAAGCGGGCCACCCTCTGCCTTTCGGGAAGAACACGCGCTCACGGGTGTCCGGATGGACCACGCGGACCTTGTCCGCCAAGCCGGTCAAGAAGCTCCCTCCCGCTGGTCGGCTGGCCGGGCTGTTTCTTGCGGCGCACAGCACCTCCAAGCTCCTCGGTCAGATTCCGCCCGAACTTCCCGACGCCTGCCGGGCCGCCCTGCCCGACCTTCTGCGGAAGGGCTTCCTCACTGAGCTATCCGAGGACCGCTGCCGCCTCGACCCCACGGTGCGTCACTTGTCGGGCATGCGTCAGCCCTCCGAAGAGGAGAGGGCACAGAGTGCCAAGGACGAGGGCAGGGCGGTTGCGCTCGCCTCGACTCCGGGATTCCAGTTCGACGCAGAGGCATGGGCCGATTGGAAGAGCGCGGTCACGCCGGCCTTGCGCCGACACGTTGAGGCCGTTGAGCACTGCACCGTGTGTGCTCGGCCACCGGAACGCGTCGCACAGGCGTTTATGGTGCCCGGGCGCCCGCAGTTCTTCTCCAGGAGCACTGCGGTCGCCTACGGCGCGTGGAAGGACACGCACCCGGACCGGGGCCAGCTGGCGGCCAAGTTCACCGTGGCCTTTCGCAGCGAGCACGGCCACGGCCCCTCATATGCCCAGCTGGGCTCGGGCCTGGGCTGGCAGGTGGATCACGCGTTGCGGAACTTTGCCGTGCGGCGGCTTCTGGTGAACGAGTGGCTGACCGAAACGGGGACGGTGCCGTGGACGTTGCGCCCGGGGCAAGTCGCGCAAGGCGAGGGCATCACCCTGCCCAAGGCACGGAATCCGGAGGCCGCCGTTCAGGCCCGGACATGACGGGTGGATGCCCACATCGCCACCCGGCTCGGAGGCCGCTGGGGCACGGATGAGGTGTCCGGCCTGCGTCGAGCCGCATTCGGTATCTACGCGGCGGCCAGTGCCAGCAACTCCGGTACGCCGTCCGCGGTGCGGTATGGCTCGAAGGCAGGAAGAAGTTCGCGGACAAGGTGTTCGCAGCGGGGTGCTCCGATGCGGCGGGAGAGGTTCAGTGCCTCGCCGGCGGCCTGGGCTGCACGCTCGGGTTCCTTGAGCTGGAGGTGGCTGGCGGCCTGGTAGGTAAGGAAGACCCCGCGGGTTTTGTCCCGGGAGGTGGGGAGGAGGGCCTGCCCCTCGGAGATGAGTCGGTGTGCTTGCCGGGTGTCGCCCAGGTCGAGGAGTGCTTGGCCGGAGTCGACCGCGAGGTCGGCTTGTGACATCCACGCGCACCAGGCAGGCAGGGGACGCCCGCTGGTCGCTCCGAGATGGTGCTCTGCCGCCTTCAGCTCGCGTAGGGCCGGCTGCTTGTCACCTTGGGCGGCCAGGGTCCGGGCAAGACGGAGGTGGAGGAGGGACCGGGCGGCGGGGTGTTCGGTGCGGGTGAGTGCGTGCCGGAGCAGGTCGGCTGCGGTGGTGTGGTCCTTGCGCCAGGCGGCCTGATACGCGAGGTCGCCGAGCATGGCGGCGCCGAGGTCGGGGTCGCCTGTGGCGTGGGCACTGTGGAGGCCGGCGATCCAGAGCTTGCCAGCTGCGGCGTGGTGTCCGTGATCGAATCGGTGCCAGGCGACGGTCTGGGCCAGCGAGGCAGCCAGTTTATGGAGACGCAGGCCGGTGGCGCGGTCGTAGCGGCCGTTGGCGATGCAGTTGGTGACGGTCTGCAGGTGGGCGTCGAGCAGGGCGGTGACGTGTTGACGCTGTTCGGTGACGAGGCCGTTCAGCTGACGGCTGCTGTCTTCGAGCAGGGTGGCGCTCGGCGAGGCGGCGGACCTCGCCCGGCTTGAGGTGTTCTTCGATTCCGCCGATCGAGACAGGGAGCCATTCCCCGGCTGCGGCGGACACATCGCCGGCGTAACGATCGCCCGGATCAAGACCTGGCGCATCCTCCGCAAAGCCCGGTGCAGCCCCACCGGACTCACGTCAATCGCCAGAGCCATCCTCACCCTGGAGACTCATCGCTGAAAACGCTCCATGTGTCGGCAGCTGTCGGCGTACAAGTGAACGTGCACCACCGCGTACGGATGAAAGTGCACCGTTCTTGATGCGGCGTGACCGGCGTTTCGCGAGTCTTCTGTCGTCCTGTTCGGGGTCGGTGGAGGGCGGCGAGAGTGGTCTTGGATCCGCATCGCTGGTTGGAGCTGAGGCGGTTTCGCGGTCTGTATGAGTCCGGTGCGATGAGCCTGCGTGAGATCGCGAAGGAGACCGGGCTGAACCGGCGCACGGTCGTGAAGTATCTGTCGGGTGAGACGCCGGTCGCGCCGCCGAGGAGGGCGCCCAACGGGCAGCCGTACCGGCGGATGGTGGATGAGGTCGCGCCGTTGATCGACGCGATGCTGCGGGCCGAGATCCTGCTCAAAGGTGCCGTGATTCACGAGCGCTTGGTCGCCGAGTACGGGTTCACGGGCAGCTATCAGCGGATCAAGATGTACTTGCAGGAAGCCCGCCCGCGGGTCGCGGAGGAGCTGGGCATCAGCCCGGGTGAGCTGGCCGGGCTGCACCGCAGGTTCGAGGTGGTGCCGGGGGCTCAGGCCCAGGTCGACTGGGGTGGTGCGACACGAGGTCGCGTATATGAGTGAACTCGCAGATTGGAGGCCGGTTATGCCGGTTGCGTAGTTCTCGGTCAGTGTTCGAGACCGATCTCCGCTCTGACGTGCGTTCGCGGGTCCTGCCCGTCGAAGGTGCGAAGCTCAGGGAAGACGCCCAAGGGCCCCCGATCCGTCAGGGGGAGCAACCGGGCAAGGAGAAGGCCGGACGGACGAACGCGAGTGAACCCCCTGTGATGCCTCGTTATCGACAAACCCGGGAGACGGGATGAATGCCGGGTTATAGGGCCTGGCCGCTGGAAGAGGCGGCGAGCGACGACCGGAGCCTGCCCCGTCGGTCGTGTGAACACCGCTGGTCCCGGGGTTTAGGGGGCGTCCTCCCCGGTCGCATCTCGTATACGCGGAACGTGGAAACCCCGTCGGGGTCCCGGCCTTGAGGCCGGGTAGGCCGATCGTGAGAGGGGCGTAAGCCCCCGGCGGGACAGGAAGCCCAAGAAGCGGATGCCGGCTGCCGAAAGGCAACGGGACTCGTGGCATCACAGCTGCCCCTCCAGGTAGCTGTCACGGGGAACCGGCCGGATGCCGGTCAAGACGACCGGGCCCGAAAGGGCGCTGACGTGGGCTGGTGAGCCTTTGAACGCCGAGGCCGAGGGCCTCTCGAACCGAGGGACATGTTGGACACCATTTCGGTGAACGGACCCGAGGACGTTCTCGACTGGGACGCCGTCAGTTGGCGGACTCACGAAGAGAGCGTAACGAGGCTGCGGCGGAGGATCTTCAAGGCGACACGAGAAGAGGACTGGGCTCAGGTCCGGTCCTTGCAGAAACTGATGCTGAGGTCCTGGTCGAACACGCTGGTCAGCGTGCGGCAGGTCACTCAGCGCAACGCTGGGCGTCGGACGGCCGGGATCGACGGGGAGACTGCCTTGTCGCCCGAGACCAGGGCGGCGGTTGCGGTGCGGGTGCACCGTTCGCGCTCTTCCTGGGACCCTATGCCGGTACGACGTGTGTACATTCCGAAGGCCAATGGCAAGCAGCGGCCGCTCGGCATTCCTGTGATCTTGGACCGGTGTCATCAGGCACGGGTCCGCAGCGCGCTGGAGCCCGAGTGGGAAGCCCGGTTCGAGCCCCGTTCCTATGGGTTCCGCCCCGGGCGAAGTTGCGCGGATGCGATCGGCTCCCTGTTCTCCACGCTCAGCGGGCCACTCGCCCGACGGGTGTGGATCTTGGACGCCGATCTGTCAGCTGCGTTCGACAAAATTGGCCACGCACGGCTGCTCGACGCGCTCGGTTCGTTCCCCGCCAGGGACCTGATCGAACGGTGGTTGAAGGCCGGGGTGGTCGACAAGGGGCAGTTCTCGCCGACCGAAGAGGGTTCCCCTCAAGGCGGCGTGATCAGTCCGTTGCTGATGAACGTGGCTCTCCACGGGCTGGAGGAGGCCGCAGGGGTCCGCTATCTCACGACCGGCACACACGCCGGGGATGTGGTGGCGGGTTCTCCGATCTTGGTGAGGTACGCCGACGACATGGTTGCCTGCTGTCATTCCAGAGAGCAGATCGAGCAGGTCAAGGCACGGCTTGCGGAGTGGCTGGCGCCCCGAGGACTGGTCTTCAACGAGGACAAGACGCGCGTCGTCCACCTCGAAGACGGCTTCGATTTCCTCGGGTTCAGCCTCCGCCGCTATCGACATCGCAAGCTGCTGATCAAGCCGAGCGCGGACGCGGTCAGGCGCATCCGGAAGAGGCTCGCGGACGAGGTGCGCGCTCTGCGCGGCCTGAACGCGACGGCGGTCATCGCCAAGCTCAACCCGATCATTCGGGGCTGGGCAGCCTACTACCGGGGGGTGGTGGCCAGCAGAATCTTCACGGCGCTGGATCACTACGTGTGGTGGCTCACCTACCGGTGGGCCAGACGCATGCACCCCAACAAGTCGAAGAAGTGGATCGTTCGACGCTACTTCGGCAGGTTCAACAAGTTCAGGAACGACCGGTGGGTATTCGGCGACCGCGGCAATGTGCTCAACGACCGCGGGGAGATCCCCATCCTCATCAAGTTCTCCTGGACGAACATCGTCCGGCACCAGTTGATCGCAGGCGGGGCGTCACCCGACGATCCCGAGCTGGCGGACTACTGGATCAAGCGGCGAAGAAGGGTCAAACCCCCGTTGGACAGCTACAACTTGCGCCTGCTCGCCAAGCAGGACGGCCGCTGTCCGCTCTGCGGGGAACACCTCCTCACCGCCGACCAGCCGCCACAGTCACCCCAGGAATGGGAGCGATGGTGGCTGAACGTCGTCAAGAGGGCGATAGCCGCCGACTATCTCACCCATCATGGACGGCCCGACACGCCAGACGGGAACCGAACACGCCTCGTGCACGCCTCCTGCCATCGCGGCCTCCGGGTCCGAAAGCGCAGGAAACCAGCAGCAGTTGCACTCTCGTGACGCCCTCGCGGCTTGCTTGAGCCGTGGTGCGGGGAAACCTGCTAGCCCGGTTCTGAGGGGGGAGCGCCGCAGCAATGCGGCGCTCCTACCCGACACGAGGGAAGGATCCTTGCCCATGTCGGGATCCCGAAGGTCTATTCGTTCCACATGACCTTGTCCTACTCCCGTGATCCGTTCTGCTGTTTCACTACCAGCCAGGACCTGGCCACCTTCTTCGACTGCCACCGCCAGGCATTCGCGCACTTCGGCGGCGTCCCGATGTCGATCGTCTACGACCGCACCAAAACGGTGGTCCGCCGACACGTCGCACCAGGTGAAGCCGTCCCGCTCCATCCAGAGGCCGTCGCATTTGCCGGGCACTACGACTTCGATCCCGACGTACTGGCCGCCTACCGGCCCACGGGCAAAGGCCGGGTCGAGCGCCAGGTGCTGATTCTCCGCGACCACGTCCTGGCAGGCCGGGCCTTCTGCTCGATCGAGGAACTCGACGCCGCGTTCACCGCCTGGGTGCCGCTGCGGCGGGCGAAGGTGCACGGAACCCACGGCGAGGTCATCGGCCTGAGGGCGATCCGCGACCACGTTGCCCTCCGCCCGCTGCCGCAGACGCCCTATGTGGTCACCCAACGGCATCTCCGCCACGTTGGAAAGGACTGCCTCGTCGCCTTCGACGCGAATCTCTACTCGGTGCCGGCCTGCAAGGTCCGCCCCCGCCAGCTGGTCGAGGTCAGGGCCACGAAGTCCCAGATCATGCTCCATGGCACTGCCCCCGATCACGTCGGCGAGACGCTGCTGGCCGTCCATCCGCGGGCGGTCGGCCGAGGCGCCCGGATCGTGGACGAGAAGCACTGGGACGGCCTGCCCACAGGGGCCGGCCGCCGCGTCACCGCCGGGGACGGTGGCTTGCCGCGGCCCCGCCGCCACGACGCTCCGGGCTCGCAGACCGGGCCGCTGTCGGCCCTGCTGAACCGGGCCGCGGTCACCCAGGTCGAGGTTGGCCGTCGGCCTTTGTCGGTTTATGACGAGCTGACCGGCACCCGCCCCTTCACCACCAAGCCGAGCGCGAAGGAATCATCTTGAGCGAGCTGGTCTCCACCCGCATCCGCAACACGGCCGGCAAGCTGGGCCTGCCCCACCTGGCCGAGGCCCTGACTCAGTACGCCCAGCGGGCCGACGAGGCCAAGATGGGCTACCTCGACTTCATCGACCTGGTCCTCTCCGAAGAACTCGCCGTCCGTGAGGACCGCCGCTTCCGCACCGGCCTGCGGATCTCGAAACTGCCTCACCACAAGACGCTGGACGACTACGACTTTTCGTTCCAGCCCGAGCTCGACCCGCGCAAGGTCAAGGACCTCGCCACCCTCTCCTTCGTCGAGGCCAAGGCCAACGCTGCCCTGCTCGGGCCGCCGGGAGTGGGCAAGACGCATATCGCCGTCGCTCTCGCGGTCGCGGCCTGCCGGGCCGGCTACTCGATCTACTTCACCAGCCTCGACGACATGGTCCGCAACCTCAAAGCCGCCGAGGCCGCCGGACGGCTGACCAGCAAGCTCGGCAGCTATCTCCGGCCGGCCGTTCTCGTGGTCGACGAGGTGGGCTACCAGCCCCTCGAACGTGCGGAGGCCAACCTGGTCTTCCAGGTGATCTCAAAGCGCTACGAAAAGGGCTCGATTATCCTGACCTCGAACAAGACCTTCAGTGAATGGGGGCAGGTGTTCGGTGACGAGGTCCTGGCCACAGCCATCCTCGACCGCCTCCTCCGCCACTGCGACGTCATCTCCATTAACGGCCCCAGCTATCGCCTCAAGAACCGACTCGCCGCCATCAAACGAGACGCAGACGCAGCCTGACGAAAAGCGGCTCCTCTCGGCAGCTGCCCCCGGACGAGCTAGCGGGCGTCGGGGCGGGGCTGCCGACGAGCGGTGGCGTCACGCCAACGTGCAGTGCGAACCTCTGACGTGCCTCTGAGTGCAGCCATCTCTTTCGGCCCCTGCACGATTCGGCATGACCCCGTGTCCTGGTCCACGAGGATGGGCCAATTCCCCCCGATCCTGATCTGGCGCCCTTGCTCGTCCTTCGCCGTGGGATACCAGGTGAAGCCATAGATGCCCGTGACAGCCGGGGTCGCCCATAGGCCAAGCTTGAAGGCCCACTCGTCCCACCGATCGGTCAGGGTCCGGCCGAACTCTTCCGCGAGACTCCGTGCTTCGCTCTCCTCCAAGAGGCGCCCTCCATCGCTCTCCAACACTTGAGAGAGCTGACGTTACGGGACTGAAGCAGGCCAGCGAACGGGGGCTAACGCGGTGCACATATCTCTGTACTTGGCGGTGCACACAGACAAGTACGCGGACAGCAGCTCTCCAGATGGGCCGAGACCGGCCTCATCCACAAACTCGGCTCCGGCCTCTACGCCGCCACGGCATGGACCCCAACACCCCTTGCGTGACCTGCGAAAACGTTAACTACCCGGCCTTGGGTCAAGGCCCCCTCTGTGCCGGGCCCCGCTTTTGAACGGCTCACCTTCGATGGAATCGCTGCGAGGGGTGACCAAAACCAGGGCGCGCTACAGCGATCCCTGCAGATAGACATGCGTGTGCGTGAGTCCGCCTGCGAGGGCGTGCGGCAGGTCCAGTGCGGCACGATAGGTAACCAACGGGGCTCCCTGGCGGAACAGTTGAGACTTCAGACATCTCTCTCAACCGCTGGGGGGCCTCATTCGTCAAGCCCTCACACCGACAGCGCAGCTGTCACCCGATTGGTGGCCCCGCCGTTGCCGACTGCGACGCCTTGACGGTCCAGGTAGTTAGGAGCCATATTAGTTGCATGACGAATGGCGGGACGGATCGCGAGGCGCCCACGCTGGACCAGGCCAGGCGGCAGGTCGGGCGTTACGGTCTCGACGTCGATCCGCAGGCGGTGCTGGTCGCGGTGAGGCTGATCTCCGCCGGTGCGCGGGTAGGCCGGGCGACCGAGGCGCACTTCTCCCGGTTCGGCCTGTCGACCGGGCGTTACCGACTGCTCGCCGATCTGGAGGACTGCGGCGGGGAGAAGTCCCCGTCCCAGCTGGCGGCCGACCTCGATGTCTCCCGGGCCACGGTCACCGGCCTGGTGGACGGCCTGGAGCGGGACGGCCTGGTCGCCCGCCGTGCGTCCGTCGAGGACGGGCGCGGCGCGGTGGTCGTGCTCACCGCCCGTGGTGCGCAGCGCCTGCGCGAGATGGCGCCCGAGCACTTCGGGCGGCTGGAGGAGATGGTGGGCGGCCTCAGCGTCGAGGAGCGCGCGGTCTTCCTGGATCTGCTCGCGCGCGTAGTGCGGGGCAGTTCCGCCCTGACCGACGAGTAGCCCGGCCCGCGTCCGTCCTGGCTCCGCATCTCGGAGGGGCCTGTTTTCCGGCCCAATAGTTAGCTGCCTAATTAGATTGCCCCAGGTGGGTTCGTATCCCCGCCCCGGGTCGAGAGAGAGGCCCGCATGACGTCAACGAAGGAAGCTGTCGCCCCCGGCCGTGCGGACGCCCGTCCGTTCACGCTGTGGCACGAAGTCCTGACCGCCTACACCGCCCCGGCACTGATGGCCGGCGCGGCCGGATTCGCCACCGGCCAGAGCGGACTGGTCCTGGCGGCGTTCACCTCCATCGCCGGTACCTCCGCCGTGGTGGCGTACCTGCTCGGCGCCTGGCTGCGGCACGGCGGACGCCCGCGGCGCTGGACCACCACCCTGCCGCGCCCGGTGCTGACGGGGCTGCTGGCCGCCGCCACGACCGCCGCGGCTGCCCTGCTGGGCTGGTTCGCCGCGGGCTGGCTGCCCGCCCACACCGCCGTTCCGACGGGGAAGTGGCTGGACCGGCTCCGCCTGGACCTGCCGATCTCCGCCGCCCTCGCCACCACCATCGTCACACTGCGCTGGCGGGCCGCCATCGGCCGTTGGCGCGCCTGACCTGGACCGTCACCCCACCGACACCCGAGGAATGGACGCACAATGATCACCGTCATGGGAGCCACCGGAGCCACCGGCAGGGCGCTGCTCCAGAGCCTGCGCACGCTCGGCGTGCCCGCCCGCGCGCTGACCCGCACCCCGCAGCGGATACGCGACGGCGCCGGCGACCCGCTCGTCGAGGTCCGGTACGCCGACGCCACCGACCCCGGGTCGCTGCACGCCGCCTTCGAGGGGGCCACCCAGCTCTTCCTCGCGATGGCCAACGGCCCCGCGCAGGTCGAACTCGAAACCCGGGCCGTCGACATCGCCGCAGCCGCCGGCATCGGCCACATCGTCAAGATCTCCGCCCCGGCCGCCGAACCCGACTCGCCCGTCGCCATCTCCCGCGGGCACCACGCCGTCGAGGAGCACCTGCGCGCCGCCGGCCCCGCCCACACGGTCCTGCGGCCCTACGCCTTCATGCAGAACCTGCTGCGCCTGGCCCCGGCCGTGGTGGCCCGGTCCGCGTTCCTCGGCGCCATGGGTGACGCGCCCTGCAACTACGTCGACTGCCGCGACATCGGCGACGTCGCCGCCGCCGCACTGACCAGGGCCGAGCTCGCCGGCGGCACGTACACCCTGACCGGCCCCGAAGCCGTCAGCCACCCCGAACTCGCGGACCGGCTGACCGCGCTGACCGGTACTCGGGTCCGGTACGTCGACCTGCCCGCGCAGGAGCTGCGCGAGAGCCTGGTCCGCCACGCCGGGATGCCCGACTGGCTCGCCGACCACGTGACCGAGATCCAGCAACTGGCCAAGGCCCGCCCCGAACGTCCCACCGGCACGGTCGCGGACCTCCTGGGCCGCCCGCCCCGTACGCTGCACGCCTTCCTGCAGGAGCACCGGGCGGACTTCCGTCGTTGACGACGGGGGCTACCCCTTCGCCCGCCGACGGGCGACCAGCCAGCCGATGGCGCCGCCGACCAGCAGCGTGACGGCCAGTACCAGCCAGAGCGGAAGCGTGTCGGTCGGCATCCAGAGCCGGATGCTCACCGAGTCCGTGTTGGGCAGCGATCTGCGCGAGGGTGTCGTGCTTGCGCAGATAGACCAGCGCGACGATCGCCCGTTGCGAGGGCCGGAGCTTGCACCGGCGGTCACCCTCCCGGGTGAGGATGAGCATGGTGACCCACTCGACGAGGGCGTGCGGCAGGTCCAGTCCGGCAGGATAGGTGACCAACGGGGCTCCCTGGCGGAACAGTTGAGACTTCAGACATCTCTCTCAACCGCTGGGGGCCTCATTCGTCATGCCCTCACACCGACAGCGCAGCCGTCACCCGATTGGTGGCCGTTCTGAAAGGGCTCAATGAGCTTCTTCGAGCTGGCCACCGATCGGGTGATGGGCCGTGAAGCGCAAACGAACGAGGCCCCCGAGCTGTTGATCGAGATGTCTGACGTCTCAATCACGTTGCTCGGGGGCCGACGGTACGCCTCAGGACCATCTGCGTCCTGCGCGACCTCGACGTCGGCCTTCCCACCATCCGCCGTGTCCTGACCGGGGACCTGTCCGTCGCCGAAGTCGCCACCGCACATGCCGGTGCCATCGACCTGCAAGTCCGCGTACTGCGCTCCCGTCAGAGCATCCTGCGCTACCTCGCCCGACGGAGCGCCGGCCCCGAGGAGACCTCTCTCGTGCACCGATTCACCCGCCTCACCCGTGACGAACGACACCGTCTGGTCACCGACTTCATCGACCGCCTCACTGCCGGTACACCCTCCGCCCACCCCACGGCCGCCGCGCTGCGCACGGCCATCCCCGACCTCCCGGCCGCCCGGCCGGCCCGGAACTCCGCGAGTGGATGGCGGAACGGTTCGAGACGGGACACGACCCGCTCGTCGAGCGATACTGGCGCCTGGTCTGGACCGTCAACGACTGGCACATCGTCCCCGGACATATGCCCTTCCAGCCCTGGCTGGTCCAGGCCCTACGCCACCCCCGCACCGGCGAGAGCGAAAGCGCACGGCGGTGAAACCGGACGTCAGGCGGCCGCGAAGCCTGTGCGGCTCACTGCTCGGCTCATCCTTCCGGCCCGGTACCCGAAGTCCCGCTGGACGCCGCGGCAGGCGGCCGGCCTGCGAGTGGCCACGAGGCCGACCGCCGAGGTCACGGTCACAGGTCGTCCTTCGTTCCGAGGACGGCGGGGCCGGTGCCTTCCGGAAGGTGTGCCACGACCAGGGCGAACGCTTCCTCCAAGGTCGTCACCTCGCCGAGGACACCTTCCCCGGCCCGGCCCGTGACCTGGAACCCGCCAGCAGCGAGCGGATACACGAGCGGCACGTCGTGGGAGGCGGGGTAGCCGGTGCACCGGCTGAGGTAGAGAATGCCGTGGCTGACACCGGGGAAGAGCACCCGCAGCCGCGGTTGCGCGTACGCGGCCCGCACCATGGCCGGGTCGATCACGTCTCCCCCGAACCCAAGGAACTCCTGCCACCGTTCCGCGACGATCTCTGCAGCCTTCTGAGAGCTCTCACTGTCCGTCATCTTGCGAGCTCACCTCCTCTTCGGTTTGTTGCCGGTGTCCGGCGGACTCAGTTCGGGAATGTCGGGTCGGGGAACTTCAATGCGTTGATTCTCCGAATACCAGTGGATGGAGTCCCACGACCGCCCCATGGGATTCGGGTCACCGTCCGCGACGTCGGCCTCGTGCATCCGCACATTACGGGCAACGATGCTCATCTCCCAGGCCGTGCCGACACCTTCCGGACGGTTCCCCTCCTGCGTCGAGTAGGGCGAACCGTCCGCGACAGCGCGCTGGAACGCCTCGACGATGGTCTCGGGGGTGTTCCAGTTGCCTCGGTCGCCGGCGCGGTTCGGCATGCCGTCCAGGGTGATCGAGAGAGTCGTGTTCCGGTCGCCGACGGCATCCATGACGTTCGTCATCCACACCGGAGCTCCGCCCTCGATCGCGGCGTAGGCAGGATCGTTGTACGTGTGCGCTCCGGGATCCTGGGGCCGGTCAGGATCGTGGTCCGGATCGTTCGGATCGTTGCGCAGGTGCCGTGCCAGCCTGTTCGAGGGGCCGTTGGGCGCCGGCTGGTTCCAGCCCAGCACCACGCTGTGTCGAGGGCCGTCGCTCTTGCGGTGCGGGCACAGGGCCAGCCCCAGTGGGTCGATCCACCGTGTCGGGTTGTCCACGTACGTGAACGCGTTCGGAGCCGGGGCCAGACCCAGCGGGTCCGGGGAGACGTAGCGGCCCGCGGACGGGTCGTAGTGACGGTGGCGGTTGTAGTGGAGTTCCGACTCCGGATCGAAGTACTGGCCGGGGAAGCGGAGCGGGGTGTAGGCGCGCGCGTCGCGGTTCCAGGTGGTGGTGCCCCAGAGCGCGGCCCGTGTGTACCAGGCCACCTCCCCGTCCTCGTCGATCAGTTCGCGCGGGGTCCCGATCAGGTCCGTGGCGATGGCGAAGAAGCGGCTGTCGACCTCCGCCGGACCGATGAACCGCCGCTCCACCTGGGTGACCGGCTTCACGCCGTCGTGGTCCCACGTCAGCGCGACGGACTCCGGTGAGCCGGGCACATGGCTCACCTGCTCGACGAGGGTGTCCCCGTCCCAGGTGAAGGAGACCGCCTCGGTGACGGACCCCCCGTCCGCCGACAGGCGCTGCTTCGCGATGCGGCGTCCGAGCGCGTCGTACAGGTAGCGCCAGCGGGTGCCGTCCGGGGTGGTGACCGCGACCAGGCGGTCCTCCACGTCCCACTCGTACCGCCAGGTGTCAGGCTTGCGCGAGAGGCGCTGCTTCTGGCGCAGCACCACGCGGCCCTGGGCGTCGTGCTCGTAGCGGACGGAGCCCGCCCGGGTGAGCCGGGTTCCCGCATAGGTTCGCGGCCCCGTGGCGGAGCCATCGTACGCCGGCCAGGAGGCCTCGGTCTGGTTGCCGGCCACGTCGTAGGCGTACCGCTCGGTCCCCTGCGCGGTGGACACGCACGTGACCCGGCCTTCCGGGGTCAGCTCGAACCGGTGCGGGCCGGTGAGCCGGTCGTCGACCTCGGTGAGGTGCCCGTCCGGCCGGTACGCGTACGTGCGGTGCTGGACGGTGCGGTCGCCGACGGCCCGGACCAGCTGCCCGGTGAGGCGCCCCCGGTCGTCGTACGCGTGGTCGATCGTCAGGTCCTCGCCGACGCGTCGGACGGTCTCGCGGCCCGCCTCGTCGAACCGGAAGCTCACTTGCCGGCCGGAGGCGTCGAGCAGGGCGCTGCGGTCGCCCCGGAAGTCCCAGCTGCTGACCGCACCGCTCGGGGTGGTGCGGCGGATACGACGGCCGGTCTCGTCGTGGAGGTGGGTGAGCTCCCGGCCGTTGCACAGCTCGCGCAGGACCCGGCCCGATGCGTCGCGTACGTAGGAGAGGTCCGCGTCGGGGCTGACGGCGCGCACCAGACGACCGGAGGCGTCGTAGGTGAAGCGGGTGAGTGCGCCCTCGGCGTCCTTCACGACCACCCGCCCGGCGGAGTCGCGCTCGTAGTGGACCGTCTGGCCGAGCCCGTTGGTACGGCTGGTCAGCCGACCGAACGTGTCGTGGGTGTAGTGGAGGCTGCGGCCGTCGAAGTCGGTCTCGGATGTGCAGCGGCCGAGCGCATCGTAGGTGTAACTCCACGTCAGACCGGCGGGGTTGGTGACGTGGGTGAGGCGCAGCTCCGTGTCGTAGGCGAACGAGTGGCGGGCGCCCTCGGGTGTGGTGCGGGCGGACACCAGGTCGAAGTGGGTGTATTCGAAGTGCGACTCGCCGCCCGCGGCGTCCGTGTGGGTCAGGCAGTTTCCCTCGCCGTCATAGGTCCAGGACTGCGTCGAGCCGTCCGGGTCCGTACGGCACGCGAGCTTGCCCTCGACCGTCCACTCCAGCTCCGTCACACCCCCGTGCGGGTCGGTGATCCGCGTGGCGCGGCCGAACGCGTCCCGCGCGTAGCGGGTGACGGTGCCCTGAGCGGTGCGGATCACGAGGGGCAGGCCCGCGGGGTCGAAGTGGATGCGCTCCAGCCCGTCGAGGGAGTCGTCCACGCCGGTCAGGTGGCCATGTGCGGTGTGGAAGAGCCGGGTCGTCGTTCCGTTCGGGCGGGTGAAGAGGGTCGGGTTCCCGCGGTCGTCGTACTCCTGGTGCGACCTGCCGCCGTCGGGGCCGGTGACGGAGGTGAGCTGGTGCCGGTCGTTGTACTCGACGGTGGCCGCGGCGCCGTCGGGGTGGACGACACGGACGAGATCGCCGCGCCCGTCGTAGGTGTAGGTCGTGGTCCGACCGAGCGGGTCGGTGTGGGCGAGCAGCCGGTCGAACGGGTCCCAGAGGCGCCGGCTCGTGTGCCCGGCCGGGTCGGTCTCGGCGATTACCTGGAGGCGGTCGTTGAAGCGGAAGACGGTGGTCGCGCCCGTGGAGTCGGTGTAGCGGGTCGTCCCCGACGCGGTGTCGTAGGCGAACGTGGAGGACAGGAAGCCGTCCGGTCCGACGGTGCGTACGACGCGGCCTGCGGTGTCGTAGACGTACTGGAAGGTAGAACCGTTGCGATCGGTCCAGGACGTGACGCGGGCGCGTTCGTCGTACGTCAGACGCTGAGCCGAACCGGAGGAGTTGGTGACGGCCGTCAGGTTGCCGGGCTCGTCGTAGCCGTACGACATGACGGTGATGGGGCCGTCGTCCGCGCGCACGGCCAGGGCGGTGACGCGCTCGTCGTCGGTGGTCAGCTGCACCTGGTAGCCACCGCTGTGGGAAACGGAGGTGGGAGCTCCATCGGTGCCCCGCCGGAAGGTGATGGCGTTGTCGTTCCGGTCCGAGACCGCGGTCAGCCAGTAGGCCGTCGAGGCGCGGTACGGGCTGCCGGTGAAGGACTTCGTCAGCCCTGATCCGGTGTCGGTGACCGTGTAGGTCGTCTCACCGTCGTGCTCGCCGTCGTGCGCGAGCGCGAGACGAGGGCCCTCAAGGGGCAGTACGGGCTCCTCACCGGCCTGCGGCAGGCGGGGGTAGACGAGGAGGGAGCCGTCCTCCCGGGCCCAGACGGCGCCGAAGCCGACCGGGTCGGCTTCCAGACGCTCGTCGAGGGTGGAGGCCCAACTGCGGCCGAACCACCGGCCGTAGGAGTACTCGGACAGATGCGTGCGCTGGAGGACGAGCGGCAGAGTGCCGGGGAGGGCGAGGTCCGTCTGCGGCAGTGTCATCTCACCGGTGACCACGTCGATCGGGTCGTTCTCGCAGCGCTTCTTGTCCAGCGAGATGCCGTTGCGGCGGGCCTCGTCCTTGGCCTTGTCCAGGGAATCGGGCTTCGTGCGGCTGCTCGCGTCCTTGCTGCCGGCGCCGGTCCTGTCCCGGTCGCTCCCTCCCGATCCGTGCTTCTTGATGCGGTTGAAGTCGTCTTGGAGGGCCTGGTCGTTCTTCTTGTGGTCGGTGGAAATCTGTTTGACGGCTTTGGGCAGGGTGGTGCCGACGTGGTCGCCCATGGCCTTGGTGGCTTTGGTGAGGGCTGCCATGGCCTTGTCTGCGACCGGGTCGATGGCCTGAGCGATGGAGTCGCGGCCCCGGGTGCGGCCGTGGTGGTGCTTGGCCTTGGTCAGTTTCGCGGTGGTCTTGCCGTGGATGTTGGTGCTGACGTGGTTGAGGTTGGTACCGGCACGGGCATGCTCGGGGTGCTCGATGTGGAGGTCGACCAGGCCGGTCCCTCCACCGTTTCCGGAACCGCTGCCGCCTGCGGAGGCGAGGTGGAGGGACTCCTTGCCGGACTGGACGCCGTCGTTGAAGCCGTCCTTGCCCGCTTTCTTCGTCTGGTCGAGGTCGACGCCATCCTGGAAGCCGAGGGCCATCGAGCCGAGCTGGACGACGAGGTCGGCGGCCATGCCCTCCAGGGCCGCGACGGCCGGTTCGGTCATCGCAGAGACGATGTAGCCGACGGCTTCCTCGACACACTCCTTGATAAGGCGTTTGATGACCTCTTGGGTTGCGCGCATGGCCCCCGCGCCGATCAGCATCGACAGACCGCCGGTGACCGGAATGAGGGAGAGTGCGATACCCGCTTCGGAGGCGAGGTACCCGAGCTGCACCAAAGCGGCGGTCTTCATACCGACGACCGCACCGGCGGCCAGGTCCATCGCCCCGGCGATGGTGCGGGCCGCACCTGCGATGTCCTTGAAGTGCTTTCCCTTGACCTTGTTCCAGTGCTCGTTCAGCGCCTCGATCGACTCGCCTTTGCTGGCCGACAGCAGGCGCTCGACATGGTTGTTGGCCAGCTGGCCGTCGTCCAGGAGGTCATCCGCGAACTCGCGGAGCGAGTCGGCCATCTCCCGGTACGCGTCCTCGTCGACATTCGGCCAAGCCACACCGATCAAGTCCAGCAATGTGTCCGCCCAGTCGGGCACCGTGACCGACATGCCCCACCCCCGAATCCATGAACGTTCCCCCAATGCTTGTGCGAATCATGCTGTCATGACGGTCTGACAGCCCGACATTCGGGATGGGGAGTTGACCGCCTACGGCCCCAGGGCGGGCTGGCTGCCGCGGGGGGCGTGGCGGTTGCGAAGGCTCCTGCGGTACACGGGAGCCTCTGACGCACTCCCGGCTCCGCCGGCCCGGCCCCACGGGCCGAAGCGCGGGCCCGCTCCGCCGAGGCGGGTGAGCCGGGTGCCGCCCGAGGGCTCGGTCAGGGCCATACGTACCGCCTCGGTGATCTTCCTGCTGTTCGTCAGCGCCAGAGCCAGGCTCTGGGTCGCGTACGGGTCCGGGCCGTCCACGCGCTGCTGCATCAAAGTGCCGAGGATGAGAGGGGTCTCGTCGCCGACCGACTCGTAGGCCGCCCACATCAGTACGCCGCCGGCCGGTGCACTGGAGCCCGTCTTGATGCCGCGGACGCTGAGGCTCCCTGAAGCGGATCCTGCGGCCGGCAACAACCGTCGGCCCGCCCTCTCGGTCCGGGAAGCCTCCGACAAGGACCAGCGCGCCGAGCCGGCGCCCCGCCGGGCAGTCGCATCCGCTCCCGCCCGGCCTCGCAAGGCCACCGAACGCAGGCTGGCGGTGCGCACCGCCGCCGCGGCCAAGCCCAAGAGGGAGAAGGTCCGGCCGAGCCACCGCACGCCCACATCACCCCGCCCGGCTCTACCCGCGCCCAGCCGTGCCGCGGGCAGCGTGGACATGGCCGAGCTGTGCCGCGCCGCGCACGGCGTGACCAACCCTTCCCTCACTGCGCTGTGGGTGCCACCAGACCTACGGCCGGTGACAGCGCCACGCGGGAGGGAGCTGTACTCAGCTCATCTCGGCAGTGGCCGGGGTTGACTCCGTCGATCCTGCCGCCGAAACGCCAGCGTATTTGCGCCGCCAGTCACCGTTGTGGACTGCGCGGGGGGCGCGCCATCGAAGTCTGGTCATCCCTGGTCTGATACCAGTCAGATCGGGCGGGGGTCCACGTCGGCTGCTCTGGAGCGGTCAGTCTTGCGGCTTAGACGGTCCCTTGATCTTGATCATCAGATTGGGGAGAGCCAGTGACCACCATCGCTGACACCATCCAGACCTTGAAGGCGAATTTCGAGGCAAGCTGCTACCAGGGGACGGACCTGAACGTCAACTTGGTCATCGACGACAGCGAGAAGTACACGCTACTCATCAAGGTGCCGGGCCGTACCTGCGAGGTGAAGCAAGGTGAGAGCCCTGCTCCTGACATCACGCTCACCATGGATTCGGAGACCCTGAACGCGCTCACCCCCCCCACGATCCGATCTTCAAGAGATGTCCACAAACGGGGGCAAACCCCAGCCTGGCTATCACCCCACCGACGCCACCCTGAAAACCTCAGTAATGGGGTGCAAGGCAGCTCTCGGGACGGGACCGGCAGCGGAGTAAATAGGGGCAAGGCGAATTCGCTGCTCGTGCTACTGCTGTCCGGCCGGGGTGCAGCACGGCCTCCTCCACGATGCAGCTCTGCGCAGCATTCGCACGCCCCGTACGGAGACGCGCGCACACGGGTGCTGCTCGTTTGACTTCCACTCCCCGCCCTAAGTAGGCGTTAAGTCCGATTCAGTGAGCCACCAAGCCTGCATCCCGCTCAACCAACCCGCACAACCCCAGGTCACAGGCGTGACGACTGCTCAGATTCACTGACCGGCGACACCCGCTCCCCCACAGGCACGCCATGCCGTCTACGTACGCGGTGAAAGCCCTTGTCGCCGCCTGTGCAGAACCAACGACGCCTCCCGGGGTGGCCCCCTGCCGGCTCACGCGCCGGCCCGAGTCGGGCGCGGGCGCGGGCCCGGTCGCCGGCCGGGGCCGACGGGCGAGCCCGCGCCGTCGCTCTCAGCGGCCCGGGGCCGCGGGGGTCAGAGCATGTTCTTGTAGATGTTCCACCCGGTGCCGAACTTCACCCGGGGGGCGAAGGTGGCGGTGCCGGTCTTGCCCGTCGAGGTGTACGTGTACACGTCGCCTCCCGGGAGGCGGGCCATCAGGTCGCCCTTGCTGTCGCCGTTGATGTCGCCCGGGACGAACAGCGTGTCGTACTGGTTGAAGCCGCTGCCGACCTGCTCCCGGGCGGCGAACGGCGCGCTGGCCGTGCCGGTGCCCTTGTAGAGGAAGAGGCCGCCGGCGGTGTCCCGGGCGAGCAGGTCGGGCCGCCCGTCCCCGGAGTAGTCGCCCGCGCCGACGAGGGTGTTGTAGCCGTTCCAGCCGGTGCCGACCTTGATGCGCGTGCCGAACTTCGTGTACAGCAGGCCGTCGCCGGGGTGTAGCCACAGGACGCCGGCGGAGTCACGGCTGACCAGGTCGCCCTTCCCATCGCCGGTGAGGTCGCCGGGGCCGGCCATCATGGTGTAGTTCCACGACGTGCTGACCTTCACGCCGCGGACGTAGAGGTCGGTGCCGATGTTCTGCACGTAGCTGGCGTGGTTGTGGCTGTTGAGGCCCGTGGCGTACGTGTTGCGGGAGCCGGGCGTCTCCTTGCCGGCCGCGACCGGCGGCGACAGGTAGTCGCCGTTGGCCAGGGCGTAGTACTTGGCCAGGACGTTGTCGGCCTGGGTCATCACGTTCTGGCCCTTGCCGAAGAGCGATGTGGTGCCCGCGCCGACGATGAACTTGTTGAGTTCGTAGCCGCTGCCGAAGTAGGCGGGTGCGGCGAACTTGCCGCCGCCGATCGACTTGAACCAGTACTCCACGCCGTCGTGGTTGCGGGCGAGCAGGTCGCTGCGGCCGTCGCCGTCGCCGTCGTCCGAGCCAGTGATCACGTTGTACGTGTTCCAGCCGGTGCCGACCTTGACGCCGGGCTTGAGCGGGGCGGTGGCGCTGCCGGATCCCTTGTGGAACCACAGCTCGCCAGCCAGGGTACGGGTGAGGACGTCGCCGATGCCGTCGCCGTCGACGTCGTTGGCGCCCACGACCTGGTCGTAGATCCCCCAGCCGGAGCCGACCTTGACCCGGGAGTTGAAGGGCTTGCTGACCGTCCCGGTTCCGGTGTACAGCCACAGGTCACCAGCGGGGTCCCGGGCCAGCAGATCGGGGCGGCGGTCGCCGGTCAGATCGCCGGTGGCGATGAGCCGGTTGTAGATCTGCCAGCCGCGGCCCGACCACAGGGGCGCCGAGGTGCTCTTCACACCCGCCTCATAGAGCGTGAGCACGCCGTCGAACGTGAGTGAGAGGAGTTCGGGCTGGGTGGTGCCGCCGACGTCGCCCACCGGCAGCAGGTCCTTGAACGAGGCCTCGGGATCCGGATCGGTCTTGTAGATCGTGTAGTCGCTCCAGGCCTTGATCGACGACAGGTAGACCGCCGTGACCTGGTCGTACTCCATGACGATCATGTCGCTGACGCCGTCGCCGTCGACGTCGTGCCGCGGCTTGGCGGCAGCGGCCACCTGGGCCGGGACCCTGGCCGGCATGACGACGGTCGGGAGCCCTTGGCCTCCGGCCGTTCCGGTCGCGGCCGACGGTCCCGGCGCCGGCATGGCCGGGCTCGGCACGGCCAAGCTCGGCGCGGCGATACTCGGCGCGCCCAGGCTCGGCGCGGCGACGCTCGGTGCGGCGGCCAGAGCGCCGGCGGCCAGGGCGAGAACGCTCCCGGCGGCCAGGGCGCGCAGCCGTCTGCGCTGCGGTGACGTGCGGTGCGATGTAGTCAAGATCCCCCCTGAGGATCGAGCCGTGGGGCTCTGCCCTGGCACACGTCATGTGTGTGTCCGGGATCACGCGTCCGTGCGTGAACGGCCCCCCGCTTCCGTCCGTGCACGCTAAGCCCCGTCACCGACGTTGACGTCGGCACGATCACTCCGGTTCCCGTTCCCGGCACATCAGTTGGGCTTCCTGCACCGGGCGTGTGAGGACGACGTGCCGGCGCGTCCCCTGCTCAGGGGCCGGCGGTCAGGTGCACGTGGACGGTCTTGCCGCCCTCGGGGACCGGCCGGGCCTCCACCGCGCCGGCCAGCCGGCGCGTTGCGGCGGGGGCGGGCCCCGGGGCCCGGCCCCGCGCGCACGGGTGGCGTGCTACTCGATGGTGATCTGAGGCGATCGTGACGGGTCTCTTTCGCCAGATCGCTGCGGAGGAGTCGAGGCGGGCGCCGTCCCAGCCAGTGGCCGTGGCGCCGTTGAGCGTGACGCGGTGCGCTGGCTGCCCTTGCGGGTCGTACTGCGTGACGGTCAGATCCGGGTGCTCCTCGTCGGGCTTCTACTCGGCCAAGGTCTTCTTCACCCAGTCAGTGAAGGCGGGACTCTTGTCCATCCCGCGCACGACGGTGATGTCCGCAGGTTGCTCGTGACCGGCCTGCTTCCTGATGATCAGCTGACCGTTCTTGCCGACCTGCTTGGTCTCGACGGTGTCGAACCCCAGGGTCAGGCCGCTGCCGCTCGGCACCCTTTCCACCTCGTGCTTCCCGAGGCCGATGGCGAGCACATGGTGGAGGTGATCTCCGGGCATGCTGAAGGCTTCCTTTCCGTACCTGGACGCTGCGGCCGGCTATTCCGCCGGGGCGTAGGCGAGGGTGGCGTTCGGACGGTCGGCGGCGTAGCGCAGCAGCGCCTCGCGCTCGGCGGTGTCAACGGACAGGCCCCACCGCCGACGCCGGCTTCGCGGAGAACCTCGCCGCCGCACGGGCCTACTACGAGCAGCACGGGACGCTGGCCGCGCCGCGGCACGCGACCGCCCTGGACCGGGCGGTGGGGCAGTGGCTGACGAACGTCCGCCGGCCCGGCGGACTCGGCAAGGACCCCGTACGCGCCCAGCGGCGAGCCGCCGCGCTCGCGGCGATCGATCCGGACTGGAACCCGGGCACGCTCGGGTGGACGGTGGACTGGCAGCGCCAGTACGCCTGAGGTTTCCCTCGTAGCGTGGAGTCCGTGACAGCAGGGGATGTTGGTTGTCATGGCGGAGAAGCGTCGCAAGTTCACGGCGGAGTTTCGTGAGGGGGCGGTACGGATCGTGATGGAGACCGGGAAGTCGGTCCCCGAGGTCGCGGAGGACCTGGGGATCAACGAGACGACGCTGGCGAGCTGGGTCTCGCGGGCGAAGCGGGCGGATACGGCCAGGCCGCAGGACAAGGAAGCGCTGATCGCGCGGCTGACGGCGCAGAACGCGGCGTTGAAGAAGGAGAACAAGGAGCTGGGGATGGAGCGTGATGTCCTCAAACGCTGCATGGTCCTGTGGGTGAAGTAGCTGCGGCGAACCCGGCCGCCGTGGCCGGGGTGATCAGCGACAACAGGACCGAGCACAGCATCCCGCACACCGTCTCGTGCCGCGCCCTGGGCGTGAGCGAGTCGTGGTTCTACAAGTGGCGCGAGAGGCGGCCCACCGGGCGTGAACAGCGG
>NZ_JBEXQA010000027.1:0-90244 GCF_040612395.1 Streptomyces sp. NPDC006430 | reverse complement strand
TCCGCACCACCCGAAATCAGGCCCTCCGCGTTGACCTGATAGGCATCACGGATCGTCACGTAATCGATGTGCCCCAGCGTCGGCAACTTGGTCCCAGGCCCCATCGAACCCAACACCCAACGCTGCTGCCCCGTCGAAACCGTGAACTCATCCGCGACCTCACGCGCGATCCGCGCACCCGACTGCGACAACTCGAAATTGCGCTCCGCAATGTCGTACTCCGCCAACGCCGCGAAATTCGCACCGAACGTGTTCGTCTCGACACAGTCCACACCCACCGCGAAATACGCCTCGTGCACCGAACGCACGATGTCAGGACGCGTCACGTTCAAGACCTCGTTGCAACCCTCCAGCTGCTCGAAGTCCTCCATGCTCGGATCCTGCGCCTGGAGCATCGTCCCCATCGCCCCGTCAGCCACCACCACACGGGTGGCCAGCGCCTCACGCAGGGCATCGGCCCGCATCCGGTGCATGTCAGCAGTCGATCCGTTCACCGCGATGCTCACCTGGTTTCCTCGTCGGGGCTGTGGAGGCCGCTGTCCGCCGTCGGCGGGGCGGGCTCGGGTGGCGGTCGTACGAAGGTCAGCGGGCGACCGCTGCCTTGAGCTGCTCGGCGCGGTCAGTGCGCTCCCAGGTGAAGTCCGGCAGCTCGCGGCCGAAGTGGCCGTACGCCGCGGTCTGGGCGTAGATCGGGCGCAGCAGGTCCAGGTCGCGGATGATCGCGGCCGGGCGCAGGTCGAAGACCTGGCCGATGGCGTCCTCGATCTTCTGGACCTCGACCTTGGCGGTGCCGAAGGTCTCGACGAAGAGACCGACGGGCTCGGCCTTGCCGATGGCGTACGCGACCTGGACCTCGCAGCGCGAGGCGAGGCCGGCGGCGACCACGTTCTTGGCGACCCAGCGCATCGCGTACGCGGCGGAGCGGTCGACCTTGGAGGGGTCCTTGCCGGAGAAGGCGCCGCCGCCGTGGCGGGCCATGCCGCCGTACGTGTCGATGATGATCTTGCGGCCGGTCAGGCCGGCGTCGCCCATCGGGCCGCCGATCTCGAAGCGGCCGGTCGGGTTGACCAGCAGCCGGTAGCCGTCGGTGTCCAGCTTGATGCCGTCCTCGGCCAGCTGGGCCAGGACGTGCTCGACGACGTGGTGGCGGACGTCGGGCATGAGCAGCGAGTCGAGGTCGATGTCGGAGGCGTGCTGCGAAGAGACGACGACGGTGTCGAGCCGGACGGCCTTGTCGCCGTCGTACTCGATGGTGACCTGGGTCTTGCCGTCGGGGCGCAGGTACGGGATGGTCCCGTTCTTGCGGACCTCGGACAGGCGGCGCGAGAGCCGGTGCGCGATGTGGATCGGGAGCGGCATGAGCTCGGGCGTCTCGTCGCAGGCATAACCGAACATCAGGCCCTGGTCGCCGGCGCCCTGCTTGTCGAGTTCGTCCTCGTCGCCCTCAACACGCTTCTCGTACGCGGTGTCGACGCCCTGCGCGATGTCCGGGGACTGCGCGCCGATGGACACCGACACGCCGCAGGAGGCGCCGTCGAAGCCCTTGGCGGACGAGTCGTAGCCGATCTCCAGGATCTTGTCGCGGACGAGCTGCGCGATCGGGGCATAGGTCTTGGTGGTCACCTCACCGGCGATGTGCACGAGGCCGGTGGTGATGAGCGTCTCCACGGCGACGCGGGAGCTCGGGTCGTCGCGCAGCAGCGCGTCGAGGATGGTGTCGCTGATCTGGTCAGCGATCTTGTCGGGGTGGCCCTCGGTGACGGACTCGGAGGTGAAGAGACGGCGTGACATGGTGCTCCAGGTTGGTAGGGCCCGCTCGGCCCGTGGCAGAGCGGCGGTGGGAGACCGCTGGTGGCCGGGAACAGGGGTGAAGCGCGGGACGGCTCGGCGACTCAGCCGGGCCGTGCGGTCGCGCAGGTGAGTGCCCGGGAGAGGGCTCGGGCGGAGTTCCGGCCGCCGTCGGCGGCGCCCGCGATCGCGACGAGCGGCGGGTACCAGCCGTGGGCGGCGATCCGGTCGGCGATCTCGCAGGCGAGGCTGCCCGCTCCCGAGAAGCCGGCCAGGACGAGTGGCTCCCCGGTCGCCAACGCGGGGCGCAGCGCGGTCAGGAAGTCCGCCTCGTCCGCCGGCGCGGTCAGGGTGGCTAGTGCTTCCGGCCCCGGGTGGAGGCCGGCGAGCCGTTCGTAGCAGTCCTTCGGTGCGTCCGGCGGAGGGATCAGGCAGATCGTGCCGGCGCCCGGGTGGGCGCCTTCGCGCAGCACGTGCAGCGAGCCCGCCGCTCGGATGGTGACCGGGGGCACGCGGTCCCCGGAGAGCAGGCCCAGAGCCTGTGCGACGGTCGTGGACGCATCGACCGAGCAGGGGAGTTCGCGCAGCAGGTCCGCGGTCTGCGACAGGATCAGCGAGGCCGCGTCGTCGGAGAAACGGGTGCGGTCGTGCACGGCGCTCAGCACCAGGGAGCCGTCCGCTTCGTGGTGGGCGGTGAGGGTGAAGGGCGCCGCGGTGTACGGGCCGACGGCCTCGGGCGGATCCACTCGGACGCCCTCGGCGGCGAGCTCCTCGTGGTGGGCGTCCTCGCGGTACACCGGGTGACCGGTACGACCGCTGCCGAAGAGCGCCGGCGCCGGGGGCTCGAACACGAGCAGGGACTCGGTGAGGCGGTCCTCGTGCCGGTCGGTCCAGGCCTGGATCTGCCCGGCGGAAACCCATTCGTAGGCCGCGGTGTCCAGTGCCTGACCGGTGAGTTCGGCCAGCAGCCGGGGTACGGTCGCGGCCGGGTCGACGACGAGGTGCACGGGCAGCGGGTTGCGCAGCGGGGCGGGCAGCGCCTCGACGCCTTCGAGGGGGATGCCGCGGCCCGAGACAGTGACGGCGAAGGCGACGGAGCGCGGGTGGGCGTCGAGGTCGGCGACCGGCCGGTAGAGCTGGAGCGCCCAGGCGGCGTGCAGTGCGGTGCTCTCCGTGGCACCCCAATGGGCGGCCCAGTCGCGCAGTCGGGTCGCCTCGAAGGGGGTGAGGATGCGCCGGGTCCGGCCGTGGCCGAACTCGCCCGTGCAGCGGGCGGCCGGCCGGGCGGGCAGAGTCGCGGCGCCGGGCGAGGGCGCTGCCTGCGACCAGAACGCGCGGGCGGGTCCCAGGTCCTGGGCGTGCAGCCAGTGCAGGTGGTCGCGTACGTCGGGGCGGCGCTGTCCGCCGGGCACCCGCCCGTCGGCGAGGTAGGCCCGGTAGAAGGCGCTCATCAGGATGCGGATGCTGCGCCGGTCCAGCAGGGCCTGGTGATAGGTGATCAGGACCCGGGTGGAGCCCGTGGCTTCGCCGCCGTCCCCGGTCGGGGGTTCGTCCAGGAGGGCGATCCGCAGGGGTCCGGGGCGGCGCAGGTCGAAGGAGCGGGCACGTTCGGCGGCCAGCAGGGCGTCCCAGTCCGCGGCGCCGGGACGGTGGCGCAGCACCTCCACCGCGGCGTACGGGTGGACGGCGATCTGCGGGCCGGCATCGCGTACGGGTCGGGCGAGGGCCGCACGCAGCACCGGTTCGCGGTCGGCGAGCGACTGCCAGGCCGCGGTGAACCGGTCGGTGTCCAGGGGACCGTGCCAGCGCCAGTGCAGCTGTCCGACGTGCAGCCCGGCGCCGGGGTTGGTGAGCGCGTCGAGCAGGACGTCCCGCTGGAGCGGGGCGGCGGGCGCGGCGGGGACGGCGGGGGTGCGGCCGGCAGCTCGGGCCGCGGGGGAGGCGGCGGAAGAGGAGAAGGAAGAAGGGTCCGTCGGCTGCCGTTCGGCGCCACGGCGGGAGTCGCAGACGGGATCGTGCGCCGCGGCCCCACCGGAGCGGCCGGCCGCGGTGTCCACCGGCATCCGGGCGGGTGCGGACGCGGTGGACGCGGCGCCCCCGGACGACAGGTCGGCCAGTAGATCCGCGAGGATGCCCGCGGGAAACGGCGGCGGGGGCAGCTGCAGCGTGTGATGGGTCGCGGTGTGCCGCCGCAGCGTGGGCGTGCACGGCGGCAGGGCCGCGAGCGCCGCCTCCAGGATCCGGGGGGTGAGCGGACCGTGGAGGTCGAGCGAGGGTGGCGGGCCGGGAGCAACGATCACCGTCACGGGCACGGCCATCTGTTCCCTCCTCGGTCGGCTGCGCGTGGGCATGGAAATGCATGTGGGCATGGAAAGGTGAACGAGTATCCGATCGGCACCCACACGGCGCTGACACGGCGCTGACACGGTCCGCCCGTCCGGCCACTCGTCCGCCCTTCCGCCCGCTTCACGCGCTCGCCAGGCCTTCCTCGACCGCGCCCATGAAGCCCTCGTCGAGCATCGTGTGGACGGCGGTGTCGCGGGCGGTGTCCAGCCCGGTGTCGTGGCAGGCCACGCTCACCAGGTAGCGCCCGCCGAGCACCGGGTGAGTGGCGAAGGCCCATTCGCCGTGGGAGGCCGGGGAACCGTCGAGGGCGATCAGGGAACCGCTCTCCAAGCCGAAGCCGAATTCGGTGAACCCGAGCCGCAGTCCCTGCCCGAGGGCCTTGGTGTAGGCCTCTTTCAGGGTCCACAGCCGCAGCAGTTCGGCGGTCTGCCGGGCCTGGGACATCCGGGCGAGCTCCGCCTGTTCCGCGGGGGTGCACACGTGCCCGTGCAGCAGCTCGAAGGACATCTTGCGGCCCGCGGATTCGGCGTCGACGCCGATCCGTCCGGTCCTGCTGACGCCGACCACGATCAGGTCGTCGGTGTGGCTCAGGCTGACGTCGATCTGGTCGAATCCGCGGATGTACGGTCTTCCACCGATTTTGTACGCGAGATCGAGCAGTGCCGGCTGCGTCCTCAAGGCCGCGGCAGCCGTGTACTTCATGACCATGCGGGACGTGACGAAGCGGTAGCGGATCGCCGCGTCCTCCGTACGCCGGTAGCGCTGCCAGTCACGGCCGAGCAGCGCGCGCAGCCCCGCCTCCGAGAGGGCCGCGGTCAGCCACTCGCCCCAGGTGGCGAACACGACGGCGCTGCCGTCGCGTTCGAGGTTCTCGCACACCGTCTCCCAGGGCCCGCCCGGGCCGGGGACGTGGACGGGAGGCGCGAGGGCCCGCCCGTCCGGTGTGAACGGGTGGGGCATGGTGCGGTTCCCTCCCTGGGCGCGTCCGGGGCGCGCCGGGTCGGCGGGGCCGAGGTCGGCCAGGGCGGCGGTGTCGGCAGCAACGGCGGTCACTGGCTGAGCTCGATGCCGTCGAGGTCGCAGCTACGGCCCGCGCGGTAGCGGCGGACCAGTTCCTCCAGCACCTGCTGCGACACGCTGTCGGGCACCTCCGGTACGACGATGCCCAGACGGCCCGCGAGCCGGGACAGCGCGAGGACCGCCCAGGCCGGGTCGGCGAGGAAGGCGTCGCCGCCGTCCTGCCCCTCCCAGATGCCGAGCACGGCGGCAGCGGCCTGCACCAGGGCGTACCGGTCGCTGAGGATCACGACGGCCGGGTCCATCAGGGCGGCCCGTTGGGCGGGCAGGGCCGCGCACTCGGCGCGCAGCGCCCGCAGTTCGTTGACGAAGCCCTCGGCGAGGTCGCTGAGCAGGGCCAGATGGCCGCCGACGCCCCTGGTGCCGGCGAGGCGCGCGGCCGAGCCGACGAGCGAGGCGGACAGGAGGTCCTCACCACTGGCGATGCCCAGCAGCCGGTAGTCGAGCACGGGCAGGGCCGCCCCGCTGCGGAACAGCTCGGGCGGCGGCTCCTCGGCGAGGAACCAGGACCGCTCGGCGAGGGTGCGCAGCTGGGGCACGATGACGGCGTGGCAGGCGGCGGTGCCGGCGTGGCCGAGGCCGGCGACCGGGAGGTCCCGTACGAGTTTGTCGAGTGACCCGTACTGCGCGCTGCCGTGTTCGTAGCCGTGTGCGCCGAGGACGGTGGCGAGTTCCTCCAGGTCCTCGCGCAGCAGGTCCGGCACCACGTACTTGACCGCCGCGGCCAGGATGTGGGCGCGCTCGGGCAGCAGGCTGAGCGAGCGCAGCGCGACCGTGGCCATGCTGTCGCAGGCGAGGATGTCGGCGAAGACCCCGGCGAGCGGCCTGTGCCAACGCCGGGCCACGGGTGCGGTGCGTCCGGTGGACGCGGCGCGCACGGCCGAGCGCAGTACGGTGTCGGCGGCTGCGATGGCGACGCCCGGGATGAGGCAGCGGTTGACCTGGAAGGTCCGCAGCGCCAGGGAAACGCCTTCGCCCGGACGGCCGACGAGCGCGTCTCCTGGGACCGGGCAGTGCGTGAACTCCAGGCCGGAGAAGAGCGCGCCGCGCATCCCGGGGGTCGGCACCCGGGACAGCTTGCGGACGCCGTCGGCGGGCAGCGCATCGGGGTCCAGGAGGAGCACGGAGTGGCTGCGCGGACCGCGCTCGGGCGCGGTGCGGGCGTAGACGACGTACGCGCCCGCCCGCGACGCGTTCATGATCACGTCCTTGCGGCCGTCGAGCGTGTAACCGCCGCCGGGCTGCGCGGTGGCCACCAGCTCGTCGCGCAGGATGGCGTTGGCGTGGGCGAGTTCGTGGTGGACGATCGAGGCCCGTCCGCCGCCGAGCAGCAGGTCCGCGGTCCACTCGCGCTGGCGTGCGCTCCCGGTGGCCCAGACGGCCGCGGTCGCGAAGAGCGAGGTGATGCCGAAGCCGAAGCCGAGGGCCAGGTCGCGGCGGAAGACCGGACGCAGCACCTTGGCGAGCAGGTCGGCGCGGGTGAGGTTGCCGCCGAACTCGGCCGGGACGAACTCGGCGGCGAGCCCGGTCCCGGTCAGCAGCCGTTCGGTCCCGCCCGGGGGTTCGCCCCGGGCGTCGGCGGCGCACAGCGCGGCGATGCCGTGCGGGTTGGCGGGGTCCTGGGGGTCACCGAGGAGGGCCTCCAGCCGGGCCGCGCGGCGCAGCGCCGCCGCCTCGTGCCCGCGGGAGGCGGCGTCGGAGGCGGCGTCGGAGGCGCGCGGGTCGGGTACGGCCGACGGGGCGTCCGGGGCGTGCAGGGAGATGGTCATGATGGCGTCGATCAACTCCCGGTTCACAGGGTTCGAATGGCGGATTCCGCGTGCTGCTTGGCGAGGTTCAGGACGGTGCTGCTCTGCCGGCCGAGGAGTTCTCGTACGTACGTACGCGCCTCGTCGATTCCGGTGCCCCGGCCGAGGACCGGCTCGACGGCCTCCTCGCGCAGCAACACGTTGTGCTGGGCGAGGGCCGTCACCCCCGTCTCGTCGGGGATCACCGACCACTCCCCGGTGTGTGCTTCCAGCAGCACCGGCGTCACCGTGTGCTTGTGGACGATCCTGAACGCGTGCGGGAAGCAGATCCGGACCGCCTCCGTGTGCTGCGGCGGGCCGTCCGCGGACAGCGTCTCCATACGGACCCGTTGTACGCCGGGCTGCTCTTCGGCGACGTCGGCGCGGGACACGTACGGAACGCGGCCGGGCCAGTCGGCAATGCCGTAGAGGAAGTCGTAGACGAGTTCGGCCGGCCCCTTGATGCGGACGGACTCCTCGAAGGACAGCAGCAGGGAGTCCAGCCGGGTCCAGCACTCCGCGATCTCCTTGAGCCGGGTGAGCTCGGCCCGGCTGTTCGTGTCCGTGGCCCGCTCCACCCAGGAGACGTCCTCGGGCCGGTCGTCGACCACGGTGAACTCGTGGTCCAGCGTCAGCCGGGAACGCTCGGCGCCCCGCGACTCGACCGTCCAGCGCCCGCCCAGTGACAGGGCGGGCCCCGCCGGAACCTCCTGGTGGAAGTCGATGCTGCGGGCCTGCGCGTCCAGGGTGCGGCGCGAAAGCCAGGACGTGACGGTCCCGTTGGCGGTGACCCACATCTGGAACCTGTCCCGTATCCCGTCGAAGTCCAGTCGTTCGACGTGGATGCTCGGCGGCACGAACAGCGGCCACTGGGTGGTGTCCGCGATCAATCCGTAGACCACGCCTGCCGGCGCGGCCACGTCCACCGCGTACGTCCTGCGGTGCACTCGCTCACCCGTCATCGGCCCAACCTCTCTCGCCCGTGCTCTCGACATTGACGGGCGCGGCCGGAGAACCGCTCGAACTCCCCTCGACCGCTCCAGGGGCTCTCAAGGGCGCCTGTGCGGCACGGGAAACGACCTGAGGCCGTCGCGGGGCCCTCAGGGGGAGGAGCGACGGCCTCGGACCTACTGCGGCGCGCCTGGCCGGGCGCTGCGGCCCGTACGACCTGGACGGGGGTGGACCAGGTCGTACGGGCCGTGGCACTGCGGTGATGCCCGCGGTCGACAGGCTCTCCCGGACTACTGGAAGCGCGGCGGACGCCCGGTCGAGCTCGCGTCGAGGCGACGGCCACCCCCACCGGTCCGGGGTTTCGCACCACCGCACCGCCCGGCACCCTGGAAGCGGTCATCGAGTGCGGCGAGCGGAGGGTTCATGAACGGGAACAGCGGCGATGCGGAGTGGTTCCGCACTTTCAGTCCCGCCCCGGATGCGGCCGTACGCCTGCTCTGCCTGCCGCACGCCGGCGGTTCCGCCAGCTTCTACTACCCCGTCGCCAGGGCCCTCTCGCCCTCGGTCGAGGTGCTGGCCGCGCAGTATCCGGGCCGGCAGGACCGGCACCTGGAGCCGCTGATCGAGGACATCCCCACGCTCGCCGACCGGATCACCGAGGAGCTCTCGGCGTACCGGGACAAGCCGCTCGCCCTCTTCGGCCACAGCATGGGCGCCGTCACCGGCTTCGAGGTCGCCCAACGGCTCGAAGCGCAGGGCCGCCAGCCCGTCGAGCTGTTCGTCTCGGGACGCCGGGCCCCCTCGACCGTCAGGAGCAGCGAACGCTGGTGGCACCTGGCGAGCGACAGCGAACTGGTCGCCGAGATCAAGTCCCACGACGTGGCGGGCAACGAGCTGCTGGACGACCCGGAGGTGCGCGCGATGCTGCTGCCCACGATCCGCGGCGACTACCGGGCCGTGGAGACGCACGTCTCCCGGCCCGGTGCGAGCGTCCGCTGCCCGGTGACGGCGTTCACCGGGGACAGCGACCCCAAGGTCACCGTCGAGGAGGCGCTGGCCTGGAAGGGTCACACCACGGGCGCCTTCCACGCGGAGGTCTTCACCGGCGGGCACTTCTTCCTGAGCGACCACCAGGACGCCATCCTGCGCACCGTGTCCGCACGGCTGGCCTCGCTGATCGGCGTCTAAGCCCGGAGCGACCCAGGACGACCGCCGGACGCGACCCGGCGACGCCCTGCCTCGCTGATCGGCGTCTAAGCCCCGGAGCGACCCAGGACGACCGCCGGACGCGACCCGGCGACGCCCGACGCGGCCCGGTGACCGCCGGAGGCGACCGGGCGTGGCCGGCGGCGCCCCGGGGCGCGGGTCAGCGCACCCCCGCCGCCGCGGGCCGCACCGGTGGCACCGCGTCCCGCTCGGGGCGCCGGGCCCGATCGGCACCCGGCCGGGCCGGCACACCCAGCGGGGCCAGCGCCCGCCGCAGGGCCTCGCTGGTCAGCGAGGGGCCGCCGGCGGCGTAGTACCCGTCGGGCCGGATCAGCACCCAGCCGCCGGGCGCCAGGCCCAGCGCCCGGCGCAGCCGGCCGTGCGGGTCGGCCAGTGCGCGGGGCCCCCCCTCGAAATCCCCCTCGAAATCCCCGTCGGAATCCCCACCGGACACCGCGCCGACCACCCGCACCGACAGCCAGGGGCCGTGCTCGGCGGCAGCGGCGGCTGCCGCATCGCGGGCCGCGCCGGGGCCGCCCACCGCGTACAGCAGCGCCCAGCGGGTATCGCGCAGTTCCGCCTGGAGCGCGTCCGCCCCCGGGTCCCCCGGGAAACGGGCGCCAGCAGCGGCGGCGCGGCTACCCGCCGCGGTCACGCCGGCGACGCCCGGCGTGGTCAGGGCGCTCTCCGGATAGGCCAGGCGCAACCCGGACATGCCGCCCAGCACCTTGCGCTGGATGGCCCGGCGCAACGGCGGCACGCCCCGTATGACGGCGAAGACGGCCGGCAGCATCGCCCCGGCCGCGGCGTTCTTGAACTGGACCAGCCAGGTGGCCTTGCGGGTGCTGTCGAGCAGTGCCCTGCCGACGGGCACGCGCTCCTGCCCGTACGTGGCCAGTAGCTCGTTACCCGCCCAGCCCTGCTCGACCTGGGCCAGCTTCCACGCCAGGTTGTACGCCTCCTGCACCCCGGTGTTCATGCCCTGGCCGGAGGCGGGGCTGTGCACGTGGGCGGCGTCACCGGCCACGAAGCAGCGGCCCTCGTGCATCCGCGGCACCATGCGCTGCTGGAAGGTGAAGACGGAGGTCCACTGGGGCTCCCCCACGCTCACCGGCTGCCCGAGCCCGGCGCTGAGCTTGGCGCCGAAGCGGCTCGCGGTGCCGCCCGCCGTTCCGCCGGCGGGCGCGGTGTCCAGCAGCCGCCAGTGCCCCTCCCGGCTGTACGGCACCATCATCAGGGCCTGCCGGGCGGTGTGCACCCAGTAGATGCTGTCCGGGGGGAGGTCGGTGACCACGGGCGCGTCGGCGAGCTCCCAGGTCTCGCTGGACTCGCCGATCAGCGGCAGCCCCAACTGTTTGCGGACCGTGCTGTGACCGCCGTCGCAGCCGACGAGCCAGGGGACCTCGTACTCCTCGCGCCCACCGTCGGCCCGCTCCAGCCGGGCCCGCACCCCCGAGCGGTCCTGTTCGAGCCCGGTGAGCCGGACACCCCACTCGACGTGGACGCCGAGCCGGGCCACGGCCTCGCGCAGCACGGCCTCGGTGCGGGTCTGCTCGATGATCACCGTGTACGGGTAGCGGGTGGGCATGGTGGCGTAGTCGGCCTCCAGCCGCACCAGCCTGCGCCCGCGCGCGTACATCGTGAAGGCGCGGTTGCGGCGCCCGGCATCGATCACCGGCGCCACGACGCCCATCTGGTCGAAGGTCTCCAGGGTGCGCGGGTGCACGGCCACCGCGCGGCTCGTCCGGGCGGGGCCGTCGGCGCCGTCGACCAACCGCACCCGCAGGCCCCTGCGGGCCAGTTCGTGGGCGGCCGTCAGACCCACCGGCCCGGCGCCGACGACCAGGACCTGGGCCGGAGCCGGCACCCGATCAGACACCGGAACCCGCCGGTTCCGGGCGGGCGCCGGGCTGGGCGCTCGGGGCCGCGGTGATCTGTTCCTCGGCGGCCGGGAACCCGTCGGTGTCACCCTGCACGGTCGGCTTGTTGACGAAGGTGACCATGGTGGTCGCTCCTCGGGTCGGGGGTGTGGTGGTGGGACGGTTGGGGTCTCAGGCGGCGGCCTCGGCCGCCGCCCGGTCGTGGAGGGTGCGGCGCAGGCAGCGGCGCTCCGGCTTGCCGACGGGGGTGCGCGGAACGGAGCCGATGACCTCGACGCGGCGGATCTGCTCGAAGGGCGCGAGCCGCTCGTTGGCCTGACCCACGATGGAGTCGACGACGTCGAGCAGCCCCGGGGCGGTCGGGTCGCGCAGCACCAATCCGAGCCACACCACGGCCCCGTGCACCGAGTCGGGCAGGCCCACGACGACGCAGTCCGCGACGCGCGGGTCTTCGCAGACGATCTGCTCCACGGCGGTCGGGGAGACGAGCTCGTTGTCGTACTTGAAGACGTCGCCGAGCCGGTCCACCAGGAACAGGACCTCGTCCGGCGTGACGTAGCCGACGTCCCCGGTGGAGAACCAGCCCTCGGCGTCCACGTGCCCCGAACTGCCCTCGCCGAGGTATCCGGTCATCAGTTGCGGTCCGCGGACCTGAACCTCTCCGGTGCTGTACACATCGACCGGCGCCCGGGTGACGAGGTCGACGATCCTGCACCGGGTGCCCGGGACGGGGGTGCCGACCGAGCCGGCCACCGGGTGCGCGAGGTCCTGGCTGTGGGCCAGCGGGGAGAGTTCGGCCATCCCGTAGCCCTGGACGACGGGGACCCCGAGCCAGTCCTGGAGCTCCCGGGTCGCGGCGGGGGCCAGCGCGGTACCGCCGCACAGGACGGCCTTCAGGCGCAGCCCGGCGGGCAGGGCGGGCCGGCCGGTGCCCTGCTCCTCGCCGAGGCGGATAGCTGCGGCGAGCTGGTGCAGCCGAGCCGGCAGCCCGTAGAAGTGGGTGGCGGCGGTACGTGCAGCCAGGTCGAGGGCGGCCTTCGGCGACGGGTCGGTGCACAGCATCTGGCGGGCGCCCGCGTACACGGCCGAGTTGAGGTGCATGACGTGGTAGAGCGGCAGGTGGTTCAGGGTCACGCTGTCGCTGCCGAGGCCGTGCGCAGCCGCGATCTGAGCGGCGTTGGCCACGAGGTTGCGGTGGCTGAGCCGGACGCCGCGGGGGCGGCCCGTGGTGCCCGTCGTGAACTGGATGCAGGCGTCGGCGTCCAGGTCGGTGGTGCCGGCGCCGCGTCCGGCGTGCCCGTGGCCCGCGGTGGGCGCCTGCGCCAGAGCCACGGCCAGCGGCACGGTATCGGCGGGGACCACTGCGTCGACGGCGTCCGTCACCACGATCTCGACGAGGGCCGGCAGTTGGCCGCGCGCCTTGGCGAGCAGTTCGGCCGTCGCCGCCGGTACCAGGGCCACCTCCACCTCGGCCGTGGCGCAGACGTGAACCAGGCCCGCCTCCTTGATCAGCGGGTTGACCAGGACGACCGTGTTGCCGCTGCGGACGGTCCCGTAGTAAGCGGCGGCGAATTCCGCGTCGAGGACGTTGGCGACACCGACGCGGGCACCACGGCGGCCGAGCCGGTCCTCCAGGTAGGCCGCGTACCGGTCGGCCCGGTCGTCGAGTTCGGCGAAGGTGACCGCACCGGCGTCGGTACGGATGGCACAGCCGCCGGGATCCCGGACGGCGGCCCGGCGCAGCAGGGCGTCCAGCGGGAGTTCGGGATACGTGAATCGCGGCACGGCTGTCCTCACTGGTCGGGCGGTCGGGCGGGGTCTTGGGCGGTCGGGCGGGGGTCTCGGGCGGTCGCTGGTCGCTCGCACGGCGCGGCGTCGGCGGATGTGGTCGGCTACCACCGTCGGCATCGGCACTTGAAGGAAGTTCGAAGAGTGCTCAAGGAGCACCACAGGATCGGTCCGGACGCCCGCCGCGAGGCAGCCGGACCCGACGGCTACCACCCCGCCCGCCCCGCACGTCGCCCGCGCCTGTATCCGCCGCACCCGCTGCACCCGGTGGACGGCCACGCGACCGAGGCCCGGCGCCGCCGGTTCGGCTCCTGGGCCGCCCGGGTGACCGCCCCCGGTCCAGTGCCGCCGACACTACGGGGGCAGGGCGGGCCGGTCAGTCGAGCTCCGGCCGGGTCAGTACCAGTGCGCTCTGGAACCCGCCGAATCCGCTGCCGAGGGCCAGCACCGAGCTCGTGTGCTGGTCCCGGGCGCCCCCGGGGACGTAGTCGAGATCGCATTCCGGATCGGGCACCCGTAGGTGCGCGGTGGGCGGCACGATCCCGTACCGGATCGTCAACGCCCCGGCGGCGGCCTGGAAGGCACCGACCGCGCCCAGCGGGTATCCGGTCATCGAGGTGATCGCGCTGACGGGCACGTGGTGGGCGTGCCGGCCCAGCGCGCGCTTGATGGCCGCGGTCTCGTGCAGGTCGCTCTGCCGGGTGCCCGAGCCGTGGGCACTGACCCATTCGACGGCGGACGGGTCCAGCCGGGCCTCGTCGAGCGCGGCCCCGATGGCGGCGGCCAGTGCCGCGCCGTCAGGGCTCAGCCCGGTCATGTGCGTGGCGCCGGCCCGGCTCGCGTAGCCGGAGACCTCCGCGTAGGTCCGGGCGCCGCGGCGTCGGGCCCGCTCCCGTTCCTCCAGGACCAGGACGGCCGCGCCCTCGCCGAGAACGAAGCCGTCGCGGGTCCGGTCGAAGGGCCTGGCGGCGCTTCCGGGTTCCGCGTTGCGCCGCGAGGTGATGCGTACGGTGTCGCAGCAGGCCATGGTGACCGGGGAGATCGGCGCCTCGGTGGCCCCGGCGAGGACCACGTCGGCGCTCCCCTCCCGAATCAGGTCGGCGCCGTGGCCGAGCGCGTCCAGACCGGCCGTGCAGCCACCGCCGAGGAAGGCGACGGGGCCCTGGGCGCCCGCGTCGCGGGCCACCTCTGCGGCCAGCGAACCGGGTACGACGTAGTCGTACAGATGGGGTACCGCCCGGGTGTGGTCGACCAGCCAGCGGGCGCCGACGTCGCTGGCCACCGCGTACTCCAGGCTCAGTTCGGAGGCGCAGCCGAGCGCGCTGCCGAGGGCGACCCCGGTGCGCACCGGGTCGAGCGTCGGCGCCGCCCCGCTGTCGGCGAGCGCCGTGCGGGCACCGGCCAGGGCGAACTGCGCGACGCGGGCGAGTTCCGTTGCCGGCCCGGCGGGCAGCCCGTACTCATGGGCGTCGAAGTCGATCTCGGCGGCGACGCGCGAGCGCAGTGGCCGCGCGTCGAAGGAGGTCACGGCCCGGGTGGCGGAGCGTCCGGAGGTCAGCAGCGACCAGAACCCCGTGGTGCCGCCACCGCCCGGGGCGATCACCCCGATGCCGGTGATGACGACCCGTCTCACTGCTCGGACCGCCCCACTGCCCGGCAGGCCTGCCCGAGCAGTTCGGGCAGTTCGCCATCACGTACGAAGAAGTGTCCGCCGGACACGGTGCGCACCTCGAATCGGCCCGTGGTCCAGCCGCGCCAGCGCCGGAGCAGCTCGACGGGTCCCACCGGGTCCTCACTGCCGGCGACGACCAGCATCGGGACGGGAACCGCGGCGCCGGAGGGGCCGGAGGCGTCGACGGCAGCGGCGCGCAGGTCCGCGGCCAGCCGCAGGTCGTCGCGGAGCACGGGGAAGACGAAGCGGTGCAGCATGCTCGCATCGGTGCCGGCGGGCAGGCCGTCGAAGTCCTCCAGTACGCGCTGAAGTTCGTCGTCGGAGGCGTCGCTGGCGCGGGCCAGTTTCCCGAACGCGTCGGGCGGCGGGCAGGCGCCGATGGCCAGCAGCGCGGGCAGCGGCAGTCCCGCCGCGTAGAGCGCCCGGGTGAGGGTGTAGGCGATCAGCCCGCCCAGGCTGTGCCCGTACAGGACGTACGGGCCGGGCGGCTGCTCCTTGAACAGGTGGCGCAGGTCGTCGAGGAGCGCCTCCCGCGTGGTCACGCGCGGCTCGCGGCGCCGTCCGTCGCGGCCGGGCAGCAACTGCGGCTCGGGCCTGACACCGGGGCCGAGCAGTTCGCTCCAGCGGTGGAAGGCCGAGATCCCGGCTCCCGCGTGCGCGAAGCACACCAGCCGCACGTCCTGTTCCCGTGCCATGCCCCGTCCTTCCTCGCCCACCGTAACCACCCCACCCTGACCAGCCCGGCTAGAGGTCCGCTGGAGCGTGCCCGAGGCTCCGGTCACACCGCCGCGGACCGTGGCCGAGGCCACGGTCCGCGGGTTTGGTGGGCATGTCAGGCCGCGTACAGGTCGAACGTGGAGCCCCGTCGCGGGCCCGCCACCACGTCCAGTGCCGGATCGACCGTCAGCATCGCCTGGTGCAGGCGCTGCAACTGCGGTGAGGGCTCGACCCCGAGGTCCTCGATGAGGCGCAGCCGCAGCCGCCGGTAGACGTCGAGCGCCGTGGCCTGCCGGCCGGAGCGGTAGAGCGCCACCATCGCCTGCGAGTGGAGCCCTTCGTGCTGCGGGTGCCGGGCGATCAGCTCGGTGAGCTCGGCGATGAGCTCGGTGTGCCGTCCCAGTCGCAGGTCGACGTCGATGCGCCGCTCGACAGTCACCAGCCGGCTCTCCTCCAGCCGCATGACCTCGATCTCCAGGATCGGGCCCACGCGGACGTCGACCAGGGCCGGGCCCTGCCAGAGTGCGAGCGCCTGGCGCAGCTTGGCTGCCGCGCGTTCGTCGTCGCCCTCCTCGAAGGCGCCTTGTCCGTCGGCCACGAGCCGCTCGTACTCGTGGACGTCCACGCTTTCCGGGGCGATCTGGAGCAGATAGCCGCCGTGCCGCGTGGCCAGGACCTCCTTGGCCCCGCCCGGATCGCCCGGCCCCATGGCCGTGCCGAGCCTCCTGCGCAGTTGGAGTATGTAGGTCTGCAAGGTGGTGAGCGCGCTCTGCGGCAGGTCGGTGCCCCAGACCTCCTCCATCAGGGTCGGTACGGGCATCACCCGCCCCGGGTAGAGCGCGAGCAACGCCAGAATCTGGCGTGGCTTGCCAGCCGTCGGAACAATCGAGCCCCCGTTGACTTCGGCACTCAACGGACCCAGAACCTGAATCTTCACGGTTTCCTCCGCACGTCGTCGAGTTCCCATCGATTTCAAGCCTTCGACTGAGGCACAGTAGCGGGACACAGGGCAACGTCCCGAATTCCTTGAGTACCTGTCGAGCACGTCTCCAACTCCGACGTTTTCGCACGTCACTAAAGCTGCTAGATTCCCAGCGGGGATGACGGCCGGGGTGTAATTCGACGCCCGGTCTCTGCAGGTCTTTCCGCGATTCCCACCAGATCGCCGGGAGGGGTCACCGATGGAATCGGACGCACGGGAGGGCGAGGGTCTGGACTTCCGCGTCCTGGGCCCCGTCGAGCTGTACGACCCCCGGTCGGGCGCCCGGATCGCGCCGTCCGGCGCCAAGCAGCGCGCCCTGCTCGCGGCCCTGGTCGTCCGGGCCGGGGAGGTGCTCTCCGCCGACCGGCTCATCGACGAGCTGTGGGGGGACCGGCCGCCCGCGGGCGCGGCCAACGCCCTCCAGGCCCATGTGGCAAGGCTGCGCCGGCTGCTGCCGGGCCACGGCGAGGAGGGCCCCGACCGGGCCCGGATCGCCACGCACCCGCTCGGCTACCTGCTGCGGCTCGGTTCGGCGAGCACGGACGCCCAGCGCTTCCAACGGCTCTCCCTGGAGGGCCGGGCGGCGGTCGTCGCCGACCCCGCGCACGCCGCGGACCTCCTGCACCGGGCCCTGGAACTGTGGCGCGGGCCCGCGCTGGAGGGCAGCGGGCGCGGCCAGATCTGCGCACACGAGGCGGAGCGACTGGAGCAGGGCCGGCTGACCGCCCTGGAGACGTTCTACGAGGCGAAGCTGCGCGGGGGCCGGCACGCGGAAGTCACCGGGGAATTGGAACGGCTCACGGTCGCCCACCCCACTCGAGAACGCTTCTACGACCTCCTGATGTTCGCCCTGCACCGGTGCGGGCGCCGGTCCGAGGCCCTGGGCGTGTACGAGCGGGCCCGGCAGCGGCTGTTGGGGGAGATCGGCGTGGAGCCCGGGCCGGCCCTGCGGGCCCGGATGGAGTCGATCCTGCACCGGGAGCCGGAACCGGCCGCCGCGCCGTCCCCGTACGCGGACGTCCCGCACTACGACACCCCGTACGCCGACACCCCGTACGCCGGCGTCCCGGGCTACGGCACCGCGTACGTCGACGCCCGGGACGCGGCCGTGCTGGAGCTGGGTGGGGAAATCGCCCGGCTGAGGGCGCGCATCGACATCCTCAGCCGCGAGCAGGACGAACTCGTGCGCCGTTTCCAACTGCTGTCCGGAGTCTCCGCGGGCGCTGCCGCGGGATGGGCCTCACGCTGACCGGATTCCCGCAGGGAAGGAATTGCGCGGGAATCCGGTCGATACGTTCTCCAGGGATGTTCCAGCGGTGGCACATTTCCGGCCGGATATGACCTCGGGGATTTCCCCGCTCGGCTCAGGCTCCGACGATTTCCGGCAGGACCAGGCGACGCGGAGCGGCCCGGCCCCAGGGAAATCCGTGGTGCAGATGGACGGTCGGCGGGTTCTCCGCATCGACCTCCACCGCGACCGCCGCCAGCACATCGGGTACCGGCTCGATCTCCAGGAACCGCCAGCGGTCGGCCGTGTCGTCGGCGGGCGGCCGGAAGGACAGCACGCCCCGGTCTTCGGCCAGGGTGAACACGAAGGAGTCGAAGGGCAGGCCGAGTCCGAGGCCACGGGCCTTGGAGTAGGCCTCCTTCAGCGTCCACAGCCGCAGGGCCCGCCGGTCGCGCGGCCGCCCGGGGGCAGCGTGGGCGATCCATTCCTGCTCCTCGGGGGCGAACGTCACGATGACGTTGTCCAGACCGAGTTCGCCCCGGTCCAACCGTTCCACGTCCACACCGATGCGCTGGTCGCGGGAGACGCCCAGCAGGTTGTACGCCCGGGCGTGCGAGAGGTTGAAGTCCAGTGCGCCGGCGCCGCGCGGGAGCCCTCCGGCGGGCGACTGGAGGAACGGCCGCCCGCGCGCGGAGCGCCAGATGATGGCCTCGGCCTCGGGGATTCCGGTCTCCAGCGCCAGCACCCGGCGCACCAGGGCGTGGGCGACGAGGTACTGGCGGCGGTCGCGTTCGAAGAGGAAGCGCCCGGCCACCTCCTGCTCGTGTTCGTCCAGCCAGTACGCGGCCAGCGTGGCGGCGATCCCGGGCGCGAGGTCCTCGTTGGGGCAGAACCACAGCTTGATCGGGGCCGGACCGCTCTCGTCGTGGCCCGCGGGGCGGGGAGCGGGCGCGGTCATGCCGGCCCCTTCTGGCCGCCCAGCCACAGCGGGGTGCGCAGGAACGCGGACGCGGGAAGCGGCACCGCCACGGTGCCCGCCCCGTCGGCCTGCTCCAGCTCGGCCCAGTCGACGTCCAGTCCCGACAGCCACAGGCCCCGCACCTGGTCCAGGTGCCCGGCCTGCCAGAGCGCGGCGAGGTAGTCGCCGGTCTCCGGTACCCCGCCCAGGTCCAGCGGGTCGGCGCCCCCGTCACGCAGATCGGCGCACGGGGCGGCGCCCGCCGCGAACTGCTCCAGGGCCCGCACCAGTTCTCCCGTGTCGCCGACGACGACCGCGAACCGGCAGTCCATCGCCGCCCGGCCGGTGCGCAGGGCGCGGGCCAGGACCGCCAGGGGCGGCACCGGGGCCGCTCCGGTCAGCAGGTCGACGAAGCGCCCCGCGGTCGCGGCCAGATGGGCGGGGGTGGGCGCGGAGAGCACGAAGAGCTCCCGGGCGACCGGGGACCGCTCCGCGTCGGCGACTGCCGTAGCTTCCGCAGCTGCCGCGGTGCCGGGAACGTATTCCTCCAAGATCACGTGCGCGGCTGCGCCTCCGGCTCCGCACACGCCGACGGACATCCGGCGGGGCTCACTCCGTTCGCCCTCCCATGCCTGCGCCTCGGCCCGGACACCACCGGGCGCGAGGACCCGATGGCGCAGTTGGAGCAGGGCCCGCGTGAGTACGGCGACCCCGGTCGCGGCCCCGGCCGCTCCGACGAGGGGGCGTACGGATGCGGCGTCGTCGCTGACTGCGACGGTGGCGGCGTCCACTCCGGCGGCCTCCAGGGCCGCGCGCAGCACCCGCTGTTCGGACGCGTCCGCCGGGACGGTCGGAGCGGTCGGACCGGTCGGAGCCAGGGGGCTGCCGGGGGCGGCGCAGGCCTCGCGCAGGGCCCGGGCGGCGCGCGCGGCGGCGTCCGTGCGTCCGCCCGCGACCCGGGGGCGGCGGCCGGGGCCGGCGCCGCTCGGCTGCGGCGCGGTGTGGCCGACCGCGCTGCCGCGGATCACGCCGTGGACGGTGTCCCCGTCGGCCACGGCCCGCGCCAGGGGCTTGAGCAGCAGCGCCCCGACCCCCTCGCCGGCGCCGGGGCGCCGGCTGGACGGATGCAGCAGCAGCCGGACGCCGCCCACGAGCGCGGCAGCGCATTCGCCGGCGCGCAGGGCGGCGACCGCGAGATGGAGGGCGACGAGCACCGAGGATTCCGCGGTGTCGACCGACTGGCTGGGGCCGGTGAGACCGACCAGGGACGAGAACCGGTTGGGCAGGCTCCCGTGGCCGCCGCCGGGCAGCTGCCGGTGCCACTCGCGCGTCCAGGTCCGGGCCGCGAGCAGCGCGTAGTCACCGGTCCCGGCGCCCGTGAACACCCCGACGCTGCGCGCGGTCCCGTCCGCGGCGGTGAGGGCGTCCAGGCGGCTTCCGGTGCATCCGGCGTCCTCCAGGGCTTCCCAGGCCGTCTCCAGGAACAGGCGTTCCTGGGGGTCCATCAGGGCGGCCTCGTGCGGGTCGATCCCGAAGAACTGCGCATCGAAGTCCTGTACGCGCTCCAGATAGTGGCCCGGCTCGTCGCCGGGCCGGCCGGCCGGCGGCACCGAGGCGCCGCCCTCGCCCTTGCACACCCGCCGCCAGAAGGCGGCGAGGTCGGGCGAGCCCGGGTAGCGTCCGGCCATCCCGACCACGGCGATCGGCTCGGCGGGCGGGGCGCCCGCGCCGCCCGGGGCCGGGCGCACCGCGGCGGGGGACGGCCCGTCCGCGGCGAGCTCCGGGCCCGCCCCGGGACGTGGGAAGGCCACCGGCGCCGCCCCCGTGCCGCCGGTGGCCGTAGCCCCTCTCCCGGCGCTCCCGACACCGGTGCCGGTACCGGTCAGCAGCGCGGCCACCTGGGCCCGGTCCAGATGACCGTTCTTGAACCGGGTCAGGACTTCCTTCTCGTCCATCTGGACGCGCTCCTCAGAGAAAGGGACAAGCTTCAGCTGCGGCGGCCGAGCAGCACGAGCGCCTCGTCCACGCTGAGCCGGTGGTCGCGGACCGCGTCCAGCAGGATGTCGAGTTCGCCCGCCGCCCGCGGACGTGCGGCAGCCGCGGGCACGGGCACCGGTTCGGTCGCCCGGACGGGCCGGGGTTCCGGTACGGGGCCGCCCGTGCGGGCCGCGATGTAGGCGGCCATGGCGGCAAGGTTGGGGTGCTCGTAGAGCAGGACGGACCGCTCCGTGAGGCCGAAGGTGCGGTTGACGACCGCGATGAACTCCGCGCCCACGATGGAGTCCACGCCGAGCACGTTGAAGGCGGCGGTGGTGTCGATGTCCCAGGCGTCGCAGCACAGGATGGCCGCGAGCTGCTCGCGCAGCACCTCCGCGATCTGCGGGGAGGCGGCCGGTCCCGGCGCCGGTACGGGGGCCGTGGCGCCGGCGGGAGCTGGGGCAGCGGCGGGAGCTGGGGCAGCGGCGGCACTCCTGGCCGCCCGCCCGACCTCACGGGCGAAGGACGCGGGCGTCGGGTGGTCGTAGAGGTCGGTCGCGCGCACCCGCAGTCCGTACCGGGTGTTGACGACGGCCACGAATTCCACGACCAACAGCGAGTCCAGCCCGAGGGAGTGGAAGGTCTGCTCGGGATCGATCTTCTCCGGCTTGACCCGCAGGACGTCGCCGAGTACCCCGATGAGGTCCGTCAGTACGTCCGCAGGATGTTCGTTCGTCATCGGTGGCTCCTCCAAGCCTTCGGTGGCACACGGTCAGACCGCGCTGGCTGAGAACTCCGGCCGGTACCTTCGCTCCGACCGGTCGGGCGCCCGGTCAGCCACACGGTCGGCCACGCGGTCGGCCGCCGGATGGCCCGCCGGATGCCCCGCGGAACCGTCCACGAAGCCTTCGCCGGGGCCCTCCACGGGGCGGGGCGGACAATCGAGCACCGCCGTCCCGAGGCGGTACTCCCCCTCCGCACCCTGGGGCACCAGGATCGGCAGCAACAGCGACCACAGCCCGGACACCCGGCGCTGGAGCTCGACGTAGGGCATGGCGGTGCCGGCCAGCGCCTCGATTCCGCAGGCAGCCGCGGCGACCAGCGACTCGACGCTCTCCCAGCGGCTCTCGGGGCGGAGCTCGCCCGCGTCCCGGGCCTGCCGCAGCAGCCCGCAGACCGTCGTGAGCCAGGTCTGGTGGAAGTCGGTGACGAGCTGCGGCAGGCCCGCGCACTCCTTGGTGATGCGGAAGCTGGCCGGGATCGCGGGTTCCTCGCGGAGGTTGCGGGCCAGCCAGTGCGTCGTGTCGACCAGCGTCTGGAGCGGAGAGGGCTGCGAGGCGCACAGTTGCCGCACCGCATCCTGGAGCAGCGTGCAACCGCGCAGCTGGACCGCCCGCGCCAGGTCGTCCTTGGAGGCGAAGTGGAAGTACAGCGCCCCCTTGGTCACACCGGCGAACGCGGCGATCTCTCCGAGCGTCGCGTTCGCGTAGCCGTTGCGGTGGAACATCTCGGCCCCCGCGTGCACCAGCTTCCTGCGGGTCCGCTCCGACCTCTCCTGCACCGCCCTGCCTCCTCGACCCCGACCTGTGACTGTCCGGGTGCGGGGTGGGACATCCGAGCCGTCCGCGCCCGCGTCCCCGGTGTGGCGTGCGGCCATGTCAGCCCACGCGTACGAGTCGCTCGCTGTTGGTATCCGCCGCTCCGACGGGACTGTCGGGCCCGGCCATGAGGATCGAGCGCTGCAGCCTGCGCAGGGAGGCTGACGGTTCGAGTCCCAGCTCGCGCACGAGCGTTCCGCGCAGCCGCTGGTAGACGTCGAGCGCCTCGCCGCGGCGGCCGGAGCGGTGCAGGGCCAGCATGAACTGGCCGTGCAGGTTCTCGTGGGTGCGGTACCGGCTGGCCAGCACCGTCAGTTCGGCGAGCAGCTCCCGGTGCCGACCGATCCGCAGATCGGCCTCAATGCGCTGGTCGAGCGCGCACAGCCGCGTCTCCTCCAGCCGCCGGGTCTCCATGTCCAGCTGGATGCCGCCCTGTACGTCGGCGAACGCCGGACCCGACCACAGGGACAGCGCCTCGCGTAGCAGCCGGGCCGCGCCAGGGAAGTCACCCGCGTCCATGGCCCGGTAGCCCATCCCGGCGAGCCGGTCGAACTCGCGGACGTCACTGGTACCGCCGCCGCTGTTGAGCAGGTAGCCGCCGGGCAGTGTGACCAGCACGTCCTTCGCCGTACGCCGACCTGCGCCGCCTTCGTTCCCTTCGCCGTCCGCGCCCTGCTCCAGGGCGGTCGCGATGAGGGCCCGCAGCTGCAGTACGTAGGTCTGCAATGTGGTTCGGGCGCTGCGCGGCGGGGTGCCCGCCCACAGTTCCTCGATGAGTGCCGACACCGGAACGACCTGGTCGGCATGGAGCGCCAGGAGCGCCAGCACCTGCCGCGGCTTGGGGGCGGTCGGCGTGATGGAGCGTCCGTGCTCCCGCACCGCCAGAGTGCCCAGTACTTCGATGTCCACGCCGTACTCCCCTGTCCGTGGATGAGCCTGCCTCAGTAAAAAACAGGACCGGCGGTTTGTCAATACAAAACCGACCGAGCTGTTTTATTTCTTAGCCCACCTAACGACTTCCAGAAAACATACTCTGACCTGCGAATATGTAACCGAAGCCGAACGAGAACCGGTCCGAGGCCCCCTGTGCATCCGGTACAGAACGGCCCTAGAGGCCTAGAAACAGACCGCATGGTCTCTATTTGGTGGCCCCTACACGAAAGCCCCGGCCCTGCGCGCACCCGCGCAGGGCCGGGGCACCGTCGCGCGGTCCCTACCGGGGGCGGGTCCCTCCGGCTTCAAGGCCCCCGAGCAGGGCCGGGGGCACGAGCGTCGGCAGCAACAGCCGCCAGAACCGGGTGATCGTGGCGGCCGAGAGCCACGTCGCGTCCCGGGACCCGAGCGCCTCGAAGCCCACGGTCGCGGCCACCACGGTGGTCACCGCGTCCCGGGCCGTCGTCTCCGGGCGCAACTCCCCCTCCGCGTCGGCCTGTTTGAGCACTCCGTCGACCCACGCCTGCCATTGCCCGCGCAGATCGGCCCGGGGCGGGCGGGACACCTCGCCACCGAGCTCGAAGCCGGCCCGCAGCACCACGTCGGCGCCCAGCGCGGCGACGAGCCCGTGGGTGACGTCGACGAGGAGCTGCACACGACTGCTCCCGGCCGGCGCGACGTCGGTGACGACCAACAGCCGGACGAGCGCCGCCTCCTCGACGGCGTCCGCCAGAGCGGCCTTGCTGGCGAAGTGGAAGTGCAGTGCTCCGTTGCTCACCCCGGCCCGCGCGCTGATCGTGCTGAGCGAGGACGCCGAGAAGCCCTCACGATCGAAGACCTCGGCTGCGGACCGGATCAGGGTTTCGCGCGTGCGGGCCGCGCGCTCCTGCTTGACCATCGACTGCTCCGTCACTGCGAGGGATCGCCACACCTGCAGAAGGGCAGGTCGGCGTCGTTGCTGCGGAGCTTCGCGAGGGAGCTGATCGTGACGGCGCCCCCGGCACCACCTCTCACGGGCACGACAGGCTCTCCCCCAAGATGCAGGCCCCAACTCACTTTAACAAACCGTCTATGCGGTTTTGCTGGGACTGCACACACCTTCGACAGCACCGAAAACGGGGCCGGGTCACCCGCGACGTCCGGACAGTCCTGCAGACCGCACTTGAAAGCGGCTATTGCCCCACTCGACACACCAGGCACCCTCGTGACCGCAGCGCCCGGAGCCGGCATGGGGTGGAGCCCATGAGGGCCCATCTGACCAGCGGAAATAGACTAATCGGAATAAATCCCTCCGTCTCACGCAGGAGCGGAGGGTCAGGTACCCCTAGAAATTAAACCGGTTGGTATGTATCTTTCCCGGCCAGAGGCACACCACGCCCTTCTCTCGTCAGAGCAAGCCCAGGGGGAGCAATGTCTGCGAGCACGTTTCACGTTGAGCGTCCAGTCGTCGCGTACCGCGCAGGACTCGTCACCGATTCGCCTTCACACCCCGCCGACTTTCAGTACCCCACGCTGACCGCCACCGTGCCCAAGGAGTTCGTGCACCGCGCGGCCGTCGCAGAGGTCATGCTCACCAACTGGGAGCGCAAGGACGACACGCGTTTCCGAGTCGCCGCCCAGTGGCCGCGCAGCCACAGCTTCTTCACCCCCATCGACGGGCACTACGACCCGCTGATGGCCGCCGAGACGATACGCCAGGTGGGCTACCTCCTGGCCCACGCCGAGTTCGGTGTCCCGTTCGGTCACCAGTTCCTGCTGTGGGACATCGAGCTCGCCGTCCACCCCGAGCACCTCGAAGTCCGCCAGACCCCGGCCTCCCTCGACATGGAGGTCACGTGCACGCGCATCAAGCGACGCGGCAGCGGCGACCTCGTCGGTCTGCGGTACGAGGTGGCGGTCCTGCGCGACGGCCACCTCGCGGCGACCGGCGGCGTCTCCTTCACCTGCACCAACTCCGCCGCCTACCAGCGGGTCCGGGGGGAACACGCCCTCAACGGCGACCAGCAGCCGCTGCCCCTGACGGCCCCGGCGGCGCCTCAGAGCGTCGGACGCACCTCGCCCGTCGACGTCGTCCTGTCCCCCGTCGCCGAGCCGAACCGCTGGCGGCTGCGCGTGGACACCCGCCACCCCGTGCTCTTCGACCACCCGGTCGACCACGTACCGGGCATGCTGCTGATCGAGGCCGCCCGCCAGGCCGCGGCCGGGGCCCTGGGGGCCACGTCCCTCCTTCCCCTCGCCATCACCAGCGACTTCAAGCGGTACGTCGAGCTGGGCGTCCCGTGCGTGATCGACGCCGCTCTCGTGCCGGTGCGCCAGCCCGACGGCCGGCGCACCGTCCTGGTGACCGGCCACCAGGAGGGCGTGCTCTGCTACAGCGCCAGCGTGACCGCTTCCCCGCAGGGATGACGCCCCGTCCCCTCACTGCCTCACCCCGAGGCGAACGCGGCCACGTGTCCGCGTGCCCACGTTCCGAACGATGTCGCAGGACGACCCGTCAGCTCCAGGACCGTGTTCTCCACCCCGGCCTTCGCACCGTCGCGCTGGCGCTGCGCACTCTGCAGCAGTGCCTCGACCACCGGTTCGGGGTAGCGCCGGCGCAACGCGGCGCGGGTCTGCTCGCAAGTGAGCTCCTCGAACCGGATCGGACGGCCCAGCAGGGCGGCGATCTCGGCCGTCTGCTCGACCGCCGTGATCGCCGCCGGACCGGTCAGGGTGTGGATGCCGCCCGTGTGCCCGTCCTCGGTCAGGGCCCGTACGGCGACCTCCGCGACGTCGCGGGGATCGACGCACGCGTTGGCCGACGATCCGTACAGGGCCCGCACCACGTGGTCCGTACGGACGGACTCCGTCCAGGAGAGGGCGTTGGACATGAAGGAGCGGGGGCGCAGCAGGGTCCATCCCAGTCCGGACCCGCGCAGCAGGTCCTCGTTCACCCGCTGCCACCGGGTGATCAGGTCCTCGGCCCCGGGATCCGCGACGGCGGCGGCGGAGAGCTTCACCACGTGGTGCACTCCGGCCGACCGCGCGGTCTGAATGACGTGCGCGTCGTCCTCGCCAACCCGGTTAGTCACCAGGAACAGGGCCCTCACCCCGCTCATGGCCCGCACCAGTGACTGCGGATCGCCGTAGTCGCCGTACACGATCTCGGCCTGGGCAGGTGCGCCCACGACCCGGGCCGGCTCCCGGGCCATGATGCGAACTCCCAGGTCAGCGGGGAGTCGCCGGACGACTTCCCGCCCTATCGTCCCGGTGGCACCGGTTACGAGGATCATGAGCTTCCTTTCCGACCTGACTAATTTCCGCGCCGGAGACCGACCGAAGGTGGTTACCCGCTGTAAGATACGTACTGCGCGGTTTTTATCCATGAACCCCTCCGCCGGTTCGCACGCTCCGTGGAGGAGGCACTGTGGCTGAGCAAGTCCGAGCTATCCGTACCCGCCAGGCCATCCTCATGGCTGCTGCACGGGTCTTCGAGGCCCGTGGGTACCAGGCAGCCACCATTTCCGAGATCCTGACGGCCGCTGGCGTCACCAAGGGAGCCCTGTACTTCCACTTCCAGTCCAAGGAGGACCTGGCCCAGGGGGTGCTCGCCGAGCAGGACCAGCGGCTCGTGGCCCCCGACCGACCGTCCAAGGTGCAGGAACTGGTGGACATGGTCATGCTGCACGCCTACCGCCTACAGACCGACCCCCTGGTCCGCGCGGGAGTTCGGCTGTCCATGGACCAGCAGCCGGGTCTCGACCGCAGCGGTCCCTTTCTGCGGTGGGGCGAGGTCTGCACCGACATGTTCACCAAGGCAAAGGCCCAGAGTGAACTGCTGCCCCATGTCGTGCCGGCCGAGAGCGCGGACGTGTTCGTGGGCTCGTTCGCCGGCATCCAGTCCATGTCCCAGGCCATCTGCGACTACGGGGACCTGTCGCACCGGGTGTCCGCATTGCTGCGCCACCTGCTGCCCAGCATGACGCTCCCCTCGGTCCTCGCTTCCCTGGACCTCTCCCCCGCCCGTGGGGCCACGGTCTACGCCGAGGCCCTGCGGGTGGCGGACGAGCAGGAGGCCGCGGTCAGCTGAGCCGTGCACCGGTCCCCGCGTGCACGGCCGTCCCGGCGACCGTGCACGCGTTCCCGGCGAAGTACACCGACAGCGCGGCGGCCAGTTCGTCGCCGCCCGGCACCCAGGCGAGGTAGCCGTCGGGCCGTACGAGGAGCGCCTCGTACGGCACCTCGGGCGTGGGCAGGGCGTGCACCACGTGCAGGACCGGCTCCCAGCCACGGGCCTCGTCCCGGTAGCGCTCGCCCCCCTCGCCCAGGAGCAGGAGCAGTGGGCGGCCGTCCTGAAGGAGCCCGATCACGTCGGTCTCGCCGGTCTGCGTACGGAGCGCCGCATTGGGCAGGAACGTTCCCGCATGGGGGGAAGGGCACCCCGTGTGCCCGGGGAACACCGTGTCCTGGGCGCTGATCATGCCGCTGAGCCGCCCGTGGTCCCGGTCCCCCGCCAGCATCGAGGTGAACACGCCCCGGAGCGAGTCCAGTTCGGAGCCCGGCCGCATCAGGGCGAGCTGGGCCCGGGTGTTGTCGATGACCCGCCGGGCGGCCGGGCGGCGCTCCAGGTCGTAGGTGTCGAGCAGATCCGCGCCGGCCCCGCCGTGCGCCGCCAGGGCCAGCTTCCAGCCCAGGTTGAGGGCGTCCAGCACCCCGGTGCTCAGGCCCTGCCCGCCGATCGGGAAGTGCACGTGCGCGGCGTCCCCCACCAGGAAGACCCGCCGTTCGCGGAAGGTCCGGGCCAGCCGCGTGAAGTCGCTGAAGCGGCTGAGCCAGCGCGGGCCCTCCATTGCGACGTCGCGGCCGGCGATCCAGGACACCTCCTCGCGCAGCTCCTCCAGGGTGAGCGGCAGCTGCCGGTCGCCGTGGGCGCCCGCGCAGTTGAGGGTGCGCAGGTGCGTCCTGCCCTGCTGGTCCCGCTTGGCCACGATCCAACCCCGGGGCGTCCGGTGCCAGCCCTCGGTCAGCGCCTGCGGATCGGCGAGGGTGACCGCGCCCATCAGCGCGGAGACCGTTGCGGGATGGGTGTCGGAGGCGATGCCCGCCAGCTCCCGGACCGTACTGCGCGCGCCGTCGGCGCCCACCAAGTAGCGGGCGCTGCAGAGCACCGGGCCCTGCGGCCCCTCGGCCGTGATCCGTACGCCCTCCGCGTCCTGGACGAGGTCCGTCACCCGGTGCTCGCGCAAGATCCGCGCGCCCGCCGCTCGGGCCCGTGCCTCGAAGCGGCGTTCCAGCTCCGCCTGGGGGCACTTGAGGATCGGCTCCGGTTCGTTCTCGGGAGCCGTGATGACCAGGCCGGGCAGCCCGGCGAAGTGGAAGGGGCTGGCGCCGGCGGCGCCGGCCGGCGCCGCGGCGGGCGGCAGGTGGCCGCGCCGGGCCAGGCACTGCACCGCCCTGGCGTGCAGGGTGGTCGCCTTGGGCCGCTCGGAGACGCGGGCCTTCGGTTCGAAGAGCACGGTGTCGACTCCGTAGGCCGCCAGCTCGGCCGCGACGAGCATGCCGACCGGCCCCCCGCCGACCACTGCCACCTGTGCCTGTTGCGCCTGCATCATGTCCTCCCCCTGGCCGTCGGGGAGCGGGCGTACGGCACGGGATCGTGCCGGGCCCGCACGGAGTGCGAAGTGGCCGGGGCACGTGGTCGTGTGCCCTTCCCCCAGCGTTCCCGCACGACGAAGCCTTCCCCCCGGGCCGTTGCTCGTGCGACGAAGAGAAAATATACCGGCCGTCCCGTTTTTGCAATCGTGGGAGTCGACCTTCGATGCAACCGTCATGCTCGGTAGATCCATTACCAAGGACCTTGGCGACGAGGAATGTGACAGGTGAACGAGAGCTCTTTGCTGACAGACCGTTTCGAGGAACACCGGACGCACCTGCGGGCCGTCGCCTACCGCGTGCTCGGCTCGCTGAGCGAGGCCGACGACGCCGTCCAGGAGACCTGGCTGCGGTTCGAACGCACCGATACCCACGATGTGCAGAACCTCGGTGGATGGCTGACCACGGTGGTCGCGCGCGTGTGCCTCAACATGCTGCGTTCCCGCGGGAACCGGCGCGAGGAGCCCCTCGACGTACGACTGCTCGATCCGGTCGCCGGCCGCCAGGACGGGACCGACCCCGAACAGGAGGCGCTGATGGCCGACTCGGTCGGCCTGGCCCTCCTCGTCGTGCTCGACACCCTGGCGCCGGCCGAACGACTCGCCTTCGTGCTGCACGACATGTTCGCCGTGCCCTTCGAGGAGATCGCCCCGATGATCGAGAAGACCCCGGCGGCGACGCGGCAGCTCGCCAGTCGCGCCCGCCGCCGGGTCAAGGGGGGCACCCCTCTGCCCGGGGCCGATCTGGCGCGCCAGCGCCGGATCGTCGACGCCTTCCTGACCGCCACCCGCACCGGGGACTTCGACGCCCTGGTCGCACTGCTCCACCCCGGCGTCGTGCTCCGGGCCGACAAGATGGTCGTCCCGACCCCCGAGCCCGTCCTCGTCAGCGGCGCCCACACGGTGGCCAGGGGCGCGATGGCCGCCATGGCTCGGGCCCACGCCACGCAGCCGGTGCTGGTCGACGGAGCGGTCGCACTCGCGATGGCCCCCCTCGGGCGGCTGTTCCTGGTGCTCACCTTCACGTTGGAGGAGGACGCGATCACCGCGATCGACGTCATCGCGGAGCCGGACCGGCTGCGCCTGCTCGACCTCGCCGTTCTCGACGCCTGACGACGCGCACCCACCGGGGGCCCCGCTCGGAAGGCCGGCCCGTAACCGCCGGCCTTCCGGGCGGGGCCGCACCGCGGTACGCGCGTACCGGCCCGCCCCTACGGCAGGAGCTCGCGCATCGCCGAGGACATGGGGCCGCCCTCCGACCGCTCGGTCTTGCGCCCCTTGGTGCCCGGCGCCAGGGTCCGGGCGTCCACCGCCTCCGCCGGCGCGCCCCGCGCGTACAGCCCGTCGGGGGCGGAGTCCCGGTCGTGCGGAAGCAGCCAGAACACCCGCCGCCGGAAGGTGCCGGAGGAGCGGGACGGCTTCGCCTTCGGCCCCAGCAGGGCGTACCCGACCATCCGCCCGTCGCGGTGGTACGCGGGCCTGCCCCGCCGGGTCGGTAGCCGGTCCAGGCTCTGACGGACGTAGTCGAGTCGGCTGATGTCCTCGAGCCAGACGAGGTCCACTTCGTGGACGATCTCGTCCTCTGCGATGAGGGCGCTCATGCTGTCTCCTCGTCCGCGAGCAGGCCGATGCCCGGGTAGTACTTGCGCTGGTTGGACAGGATCATTTCCTTCGGCGAGGCCAGTCCCACCACTTCGCGGACGCGCGCCGCGAAGGCCCGGGAAGAAATCGCCGGGGCCCCTTCATTCTGGCACCAGCCCCGGTAGGCCGCGTAGAGCTGCGCCTGCTCCGCCCGCAGATCGGCCTCCAGCCGGCAGGTCTCGCCGATGAAGCGCCCCGTGTGGTCCTCGGTCTCCGCGTACGCCGTGGTCGCGATGCGGACCCGCTCGGGGCCCGTGAGGTCCTTGTCACCGCCGAGGTAGCGCCGGGCGCCCTCGATCAGCCAGTTGAGGATGCCCGGACCCTCCTGGGTGACGAGGATGTCCGCCAGGTTGTCGATCTTGCGGTCATCGGAGACGACCCGCTCGAACGGGATCAGCCGCATGCGCCGCCAGAACGCGAACCCGCCGGTGCCCACCTCGGGCCGGTGGTTGCCCAGCAACCACATCTTGTGCGTCGGCTCGAAGCTGAAGAAGTCCTGCCGCATCCGGCGCGCCTTGATGCGGTCGCCGCCGGTGAGCAGTTTGACGCGGGCCTCGTCGAAGCGGTCGCCCGGTTTGACCTCGCTGCACACGATCACGCGTCGCCCGTGCAGCTCTGCGAGGTCGGTCGGGTGCCCCTCGTACGGCCGTGACATCAAGAACCCGGGGGGCGCCGCATCCGCGTAGTCCCCGAGCAACTTCATCAGGACGTCCAGCAGTACGGACTTGCCGTTCTTGCCGGAGCCGAACAGGAACGGCATGACCTGGGCGCCGACGTCCCCGGTGACGGAGTAGCCGAGCAGCAGCTGCAGGAAGTCGATCATCTGCGCGCCCTCGGGCCCCTCGCCGAAGGTGTCGGTCAGGAAACGGTTCCACCGGGGCGTGGGCATCGGCTGCGGCGCCGCCGAGGTGGAGCGCGAGTGGAAGTCCTTCGTGGGCTCGGCGGGACGGATGTACCCGCTGCGCAGGTCCACGACGCCCGCTGGCGTGCACAGCGCGTACGGATCGGCGTCCAGCCGCGCCGCGTTGAGCACCATGCCCGGGGCGGACTTCGCCTGCGTGAGCATCGCGTTCATCCCGCTGGTGCTGAGCGTGCGGCGACGGTGCTGCAGCAGCGCGGCCGGGGTGTACACGCCGCGGGGGTCGATGGTGGCGATGGACTCCGCCAGGTCGCCCGCGGACCACATCACCGTGTCGTCCTCGTCGATCTGCCAGCGGGTGCCGTCCCAACGGAACCAGCCGATCCCCGGGACGTGCCGGTAGTCGTTGCAGTAGAGCTTGACGAACAGCTTGGCGTTGCCGCGGTCGGTGAGCGTGTCGGGCAGCAGTCCGTCCGCCGTCGCCTCACCACCCGTTGCCTGGACGCCCGTTGCCGGGGCTCCGTCGACCGTCTCCCGGCCGACGGCGTTCTCCCCCGCCTCCGCGGACTCCGGTGACTCCCGGGGCCCCGGAACGGGCTGGGCGAGGATCTGCGCGGCGACGGCTTGCACGTCGAAGCCGGACAGCATGCTGTCGTTCTCCACGCTCACACGCGGCCTCGGAGGGCCAGCGGGCGGGCCAGGCCCGCGCTCAGCCCGCCGCGGATGATGGCGCGACAGCGGCGCTCCTGGCCGGGGCGGGCCCGCTCGGCCGCCTCCTGCAGGGTCCGCAGGGCCTCGGTCTCGGTGACGTGCCCCGCGGCGACCAGTCCGCCGGCCGTATAGGCGGCGCGGTTCAATTTCTCGGAGAACGCGGCCCCTTCGGGTACGACGGCGCAGGCGGCGACCTCGGCCAGGACTCCCGCCAGGACCCGGTCCGCCGTCCCGCGTCCCCCGCCCGCCGCGATGACGGCCTGCCGGGCGCGGGGCGGCACGGGCCGGGGCCCGTGGACGGGCACGGAGGGCGCGGCGGGCAGGTGCCCGGTGCGCTCCAGCTCGCGGGCGAGCCAGGCCGGCAGCGGGGCGGGCACCCGGGTGGTTCCGACGGGCCGGTAGACGCCCGCCGGGGTCACGGTGCCCGGAGCCACGATGTACCCGCCGTGCGCCCGTACGTCGACCTGCCAGGCAAGGGCCCGACCGCCACCCGATCCGGCGGAGCACTGCCAGCGGTGGCCGCCGTCGTTGCGGTACCAGACGTGCAGGCCTCCGGACGGGGTCCGTACCCGCAGGGTCGACGTGTCGTCCGCCGGGCTGACGGCGCCGCGCAGGGCGGCCAGCACGCCCAGGGTGTGGAAGCCGTTGGCCAGTCCGGTCAGGTCGACCGTGTCGGAGATCCCCACGCCGGGGAGCAGCCGTCCCCGGTCGGGGAGTTCGCAGGCGTGCGCGTCGATGTCGATGACGACCAGGCCGGCGGGACCGGTGGCGACGCCGACACCGAAATCGGGATGGGCACCCCACCACTGCCGGATCCGGTCGAGGTCGAGCGTGGCCGCATGGAAGCCGTGGCACCAGCGGCCCGCCCGCAGGCACGCGCACGTGCTGCGGTCGTGGCCCGGGGCGCGGCACGCCTCGCAGTTGCCCACGGGCGTCTTGCGGCCTGTGGCAAGCGGGTGAACCGGCCATCCCTGGCGCGCACACCACCTGGCAGTCGTCAGAGGCTGCGCAGCGACCGGGGCAGCTCTTATGAACTGCCTTGGGTCGCTGCGCGAACCCCGCAGCTCAGCGGCCATTCACTTCCCCCATCAGCGACTGAAGCGACTCAACGCCCAACAACAGATTATCGAAACTGCTGGGAGACGAGAGTCATATGAGCCAGAACAGACGTACGCGTCATCAGCCAGGCCCAGCGACCGAGCGACCGGCCGGACAGCTACCGAATCCCTTTCGGTAGCTCGTTGAGTTGTCACAGAACACCAGGTCACAGACCCGTGCAAGACGAATCAGCGACTGAAGCGACTCAAGTCCCCTATATATGACGCACACGCGCACACGCGCACGCGCACGCCAATGTCTCCATATACCTGGACCTTGAGTCGCTTCAGTCGCTGTTCTCTCCACTTCAGGCCCCTGACCTGCGCATTTGCCGGTTCTCCCTGAGCGACTCAGTCATCGTTCAGTCGCTCGCGTTCAGTCGCTGCCCCCGCCCCCGCCCCTTCCGGGCCACTCAAGCCCCCCTGGGTCGTGGCTCTAGCGGGAAGCGAGCGGTCGCCTGACCGCGTGGGCCGCCCGGTCAGTTCGCGGAGCGCACCGGCCGCCCCGCCTGCGGGAAACGGCGACTCCAGCCAGGCAGATCGCCCCGCCCAGCAGGATCAGCGGGGCGGGGACCTCGTCGAGGGCGATCCAGGCGATCAGCACCACGACGGCGGGCATCGCGTAGGTGGTCGCGCCCATCTTCCCGGCGGTGGTCCGGGACAGCGCGGACGTCCTCAGCCCGCCTCCGCGCCGAACTCCCCCGTGAGCAGCAGCTTCTTCTGGGGCTTGCCCATGGCGTTGCGGGGCACCGCCGCGACGAACCGGACCTCCCGGGGCCGCTTGTGCACGGAGAGGTGCGCGGCGACGAACTCCGTGAGCTCGGCTCCGGTCACCCCCTCCGCGACGACGAATGCGACGATCCGCTGCCCCAGGTCCGCGTCCGGGACCCCCACCACCGCCGCCTCGCTCACCTTGGGGTGGTCCAACAGCGCGTTCTCGATCTCGCCGGCGCCGATCCGGTAGCCGCCCGACTTGATCATGTCGATGGAGGCCCGCCCCACGATCCGGTGGGCCCCGTCCGCCGCGTCGACGGCCGCGATGTCACCGGTACGGAACCACCCGTCCTCGGTGTACGCCGCCGCCGTGGCCTCGGGACGGCCCAGGTAGCCGGCGAACAACGTCGGCCCGGTGAGCTGGAGTTCCCCGATCTCGGCGCCCGGCTCTGCCGCGATCCGGGTCCGGACGCCCGGCAGCGGGGTGCCGACCGTACCGGGGCGGACCTCGCCGCCCGCGCGTCCGCTGAGGGTGATCAGCGTCTCCGTCATCCCGTACCGTTCCACGGGCCGCAGCCCCGTCAGTCGCTCCAGGTCCCGGAAGACGGGCGCGGGGAGCGCGGCGCTGCCCGAGACCAGCAGCCGGGCCCCGGACAGCGCGGCAGCGTCCTCGGGGGCCCCTGCGATACGGGACCACACGGTCGGCACACCGAAGTACAGGCTGCCGCCGGCCCTCGCGTACGCCTCGGGCGTCGGACGCCCGGTGTGCACGAGGCGGCTGCCGGTGCGCAGGGCCCCGAGGACGCCGAGCACGAGCCCGTGGACGTGGAACAGCGGCAGCCCGTGCACGAGGGTGTCCTCGGCGCTCCACTGCCAGGCTTCGGCGAGCGCGTCCAGGTCGGCCGCGAGGGCCGCACCGGTCAACACCACGCCCTTGGGCGCGCCCGTGGTGCCGGAGGTGTACAGCACCAGCGCCGGTGCCTCGGGCCCCGTACCTGACCCCGCCCCGGCCGCGGAACCCGACGAGCGCCGGGAGAAGTCCACGTCCACGAGCACCGCCCCGGAGTCCCGCAGGATGTGCTCGCGCTCGGCGGGTCCCGCATCGGGCGGCAGCGGTACGAAGGGCACCCCGGCCAGCAGCCCCCCGACCACGGCGGCGACGGTCTCCAGGGAGGCCGTCGCGGTCACCGCGAAGGCCGGTGCCCCGGCCACGTCCGCGGCCACCGCGCGTGCCGCGCCCAACAGTTCCTCGTATGAGGCGGTCCGCCCCGCGACGCCGATCGCGTCCTTGCGGTCCCCGTACACCCCGTCCAACGCGGTCAGCACGCGCGGCCTCCTCAGTCACGTCGTCGCCGGCAGCGCCGGCACTGTCGCCGGCAGCGCAGGAGGCCAGGCTACGGCGCCGCAGGACGGGAGAGCGGCCCGGGCACCCCGCTCTCCCCGGCCGCTCGTCCCGCCCTCCAGGACCGGATCAGATGACGCCCTGTGCCAGCATCGCGTCCGCGACCCGCTCGAAGCCGGCGATGTTCGCGCCGGTGACGTAGTCGCCCGGGGCCCCGTAACGCTCGGCGGTCTCGTACGCGACGGCGTGGATCGAGCTCATGATGGCCGCCAGTTCGTCCTCGACCCGCTGCGCGCTCCAGGCCACCCGCCCGGCGTTCTGGCTCATTTCGAGGGCGCTGACCGCGACCCCGCCCGCGTTGGCGGCCTTGCCGGGCCCGAACGCCACCCCGGCCTCCCGCAGGACCCGTACGGCCTCGGGAGTGGTTGGCATGTTGGCGCCCTCGGCGACCGCCTTCACCCCGCCCGCAACGAGCGTACGGGCGTCCTGCGCTTCCAGTTCGTTCTGCGTGGCGGAGGGGAACGCGACGTCCGCCGGAACGTCCCAGACGCGCCCGCCGGGCACGTAGTACGCCGAGGACCCGCGCCGCGCCGCGTACTCGCTCACCCGCCCGCGCTCGACCTCCTTGACCTCCTTGAGCAGGGCGAGGTCGATGCCCTTGTCGTCGACGACGTAGCCGTGGGAGTCGGAGCAGGTCAGCGGGTTCGCCCCGAGCTGCTGGAGCTTGTCGATCGTGTACAGCGCGACGTTGCCGGAGCCCGAGACCACGGCGGTCAGGCCGTCCAGGGACCCGCCCCGGACCTTCAGCATCTCCGCGGCGAACAGCACGCTGCCGTAGCCGGTGGCCTGCGGGCGGATCGCGGAACCGCCCCAGCCCTGGCCCTTGCCGGTCAGGACGCCGGCCTCCCAGCGGTTGGTGATGCGCCGGTACTGGCCGAAGAGGTAACCGATCTCGCGCCCGCCGACCCCGATGTCCCCGGCGGGCACGTCGGTGCGCTCGCCGATGTGTCGGTGCAGTTCGGTCATGAAGGACTGGCAGAAGCGCATGACCTCGGCGTCCGACCTGCCGCGCGGGTCGAAGTCGCTGCCGCCCTTGCCGCCGCCGATGCCGAGGCCGGTCAGGGCGTTCTTGAAGACCTGCTCGAAGCCCAGGAACTTCACCACGCCGATGTCCACCGAGGGGTGGAAGCGCAGACCGCCCTTGTACGGGCCCAGCGCACTGTTGAACTCGACGCGGTAGCCGCGGTTGACGTGGACCTGGCCCCGGTCGTCCTGCCACGGGACGCGGAAGAGGATCTGCCGCTCGGGTTCGGTGAGCCGCTCCACGAGGGCCACGGCCGGGTCGGCGTACTCGGGCCGCACGGCGAAGACGGGGGTCAGGGTGTCGAGGACTTCCCGTACCGCCTGGTGGAACTCGGGCTGCGCGGGATTGCGGCGCTCGATCCCGGTCCGCAGTTCTTCCAGCCTGTCCTTCGGGTCCTTCACGTGTGTCCCTCCAGGGAGTGCGGTGTAGACGACGGCAGGGGTGTCCGCGCGCTCCGAGCACGCACTTTCGGAAGATCCTTTCCGGATCTCGTTTCCCGGCGGAGGCTATCGCGCACGGCGCCGCTCCGGTGAAGGCTTCACGTCCCCGGACAAAAACCGCCCGCGCCCCCGGCGCTGAGCTTGTTCTTTAAGCCCTGGTGCTCCTCATGGCCTGTCACATGTACGGTGCCGTGGTGACAGATGGCCTGTACCCACGGCTGGCGGATGCGTTTCCGGCACTTGCTACCGAGATCGCTGAACTGCTGCGTGCTGAGGGTGAACCACTGGCCAAGGTGGTCGCTGACCTGCCCTACTACGGCCCGTGCACCTGTACCGCAACCTGTATCAACCTGCTGACCGCGCCGCCCGGTTCGTCGGGTTCCTCGGTGATCCAACTCGAACGCGACGGCGTGGACATCATCTGGCTGAGCACGGATCCCTCCCGGACCACTATCACCGACATTGAAGTCCTGGACGGACGCGATCTCGGCCCAAACGCCCAGCGATCTGGTTGACCACGTCACTTCCGCTGTCCGCCGGATACCCAAGCGGCCCGGGGCTGATCACATGACGGCCTCGAACGGCGCCCCGAACGTGATCGCCCGTACGGGGATTCCCAGGACGTGAACACGGCCTTTTCGTCTGATCCTGTGCTCCGACCAAAGAGGCACTTGACCAGCACGAAGGCCGTGAGGGAATGAGTCTGTTGCAACATGACGTCCGGCGGGAGGCGTTCGCGGCGGCGTCACACTTCCGGGACGACTGCTTCGACTGCCTGACCGCGCACGGGACACGCTGTTCGAGCTGACCGACGCGTTGCTGTGCGCTGACGGCCCGGTGACCACGCCGGTGGACCTGACGCTGACGGCCGAGCACCGGCGCGGGCACGGCGCCATGTACGACGCACTGAACAGCGGGAACGTCGACGTGCCGCGGCTGCGGCAGGTGCTGGCTGGGCTGCCGCAGCCCGAGGCCGCCGACGGGCGCCTGGTCCTGGGGGTGGACGTCACCCACTGGCTTCGGCCCACCGCACCGACCAGCGCGGACCGCTTGTTCTGTCACGTCTACGGCCCGCAGCGGCCGATCCTCGGATCAGTTCGTGCCTGGCTGACCCTACTCGTTCGTCGCCGCGCTCGAATCGGGCCGGACCTCGTGGGGCCAGATCCTGGACGCGCTGCGGCTGGGGCCGCTCGACGTCGGCGCCCGAGGCGTCGAAATCCCCGATGTTTCTCCGGGGCTCGGCGAGTGTGCGTCGGAGTTTCCGAGAGATGGGCCACCAGGCGGCGGCCGGAGTGTCAGCGCCATGTGCGAGCAGGCCCACGGGCGGCTTCGCCCCGCCCCTCCCCCGCGCGGGGGAGGGGCTCCTCCTGCGAGCCGACGCCTCGTCCGCGCCCCGGCTCGTAGCGTCGAGGTCATGCAATCCGAACCCGGGAAAACTCTCCTCCGCTGGGCATACGCGGCCGTCGCCTGGTTGGTGGTGAGCTTCGTGTGGCACGTGCAGATGGGCGTCATGTACGAGGACACGATGGATCCCGACGACGGCACTCCGGTGTGGCTCTTCCTCTCCTACGACGCCCTCATCGTCCTCATGTCGGTCGTCGGCGTGGTGTGCGTGCTGGCCACGGTCAAACCATGGGGCCGACGTGCGCCGTACTGGTTGGTACGCGCGCCCCTGTGGATCGGCTGCGCGGTACTGACGATGCGGGGCGTGCCTGGCCTCGTCGAGAACATCACCACGGCGACGGGACTCACTCCGCACGGCCTGCTCGGCATGGAGAAGGAGGCTGTCGACACAGGGTCATGGGACTTCTGGAAGACCATGGTGATCAACGGCTACTTCTTCCTCGGCGCGGTACTCCTCGTGCCGGCCACCGTGTTGTCCCGCCGGCGTCGACGCACGGCGAAGGCAACGCGAACGGTGGATCCAGCGCGACCCGCCCAGACGCGCTCCTGAGAGCTGCCGACCCTGAGGACGATGTCGGAGGCACGGTTCACGATGCTCGGTCACTGGAGTCGGGGCACACCAGTACACCTGACCGAGCGCCAGCCCTTCTTGGACTACAACCTGGAGAAGCACCATCCCGGCATTGACTCCCTCCGTCTGGCCCCCGAGGTCGCCGCAGCCTGGAAGGAACACAGCCGCACCAAGACGACGGTCCGCCGGTGCCCGACGGTAGGTCCGTCGAGGTCACCAGCCCCAGAGCGAATGCGTCGCTCTGTTCACCGACGTCCGAGCGTTTCACCCGGACCTCGCCCAATGGGCCTTGGAGGAACCCGGCCGCTGGGGCCCGTGGGTGGCACCGTGTCCGGTCGGGCCGGCCGAGATTTCGTACAGAAAGCATGTCAGCCGGCGCAAAGCGCGCATGGACCAGCGGACCCGAGAGCGGCTCCCCGTCCTTCCCGCCCTGGTCAAGAGCGCGTCCGACGAGCTCAAGAAAGCCCAGGCCCGCCTCGCCGCCGTCCACGCGGCAGCGCCGGGAGCCTCGTTCACCGTCCTCGGCGCGACCTACATCAAGGTCAAAGGGACCCGCTACATCGTCCGCACGGCCTCGGCCACTGTCTACGACGCGGCTGGGCGACGGCGCTGCCTCGGAGTCGCCGAGCAACACGCCTTCTGGGCCTGGGCAACGGTGGAGTTCCTCCGCCACACCGGCGGCCGGATCGAGGAGATGCGTACCTTCAGGAGGTCATCGGCCACTCCCCGTTGGCCGCCGGTCTCGCCTTCTCCGTCCTCGGCGCCGGCACCGTCCTCGGCGGCTCGACCGCTGCCGTTCCCCTCGCTCGACGCGGCACGGAATGCACGATCGCATCGATCTTGCTCCCTCAACTATGGTCGAGGCCAGGCAATGTGATCACATGACGGTATGACCCCCACGAGGACTCTCTACCTGCTCTGCTCCGCAGCCCCGCCCGTCTTCGACGTGGCCCACGTGATCGAGGACGCCCAGTCCCGCGGATGGGACGTCTGTCTCGGCCTCACCCCCACCGCCGCGCACTGGGTCGCCGGCAGCCTCGACGGCCTGGCCGCCCTGACCGGCCACCCCGTGCGTTGGCAATACAAGCTTCCCGGCGAACCCGACGTATGGCCGGCCGCCGACGCCCTGCTCTTCGCCCCGGCCACCTTCAACTCCCTCAACTCCTGGGCCCTCGGCCTGACCGACCGCTTCGCCGTCGGCGTCGCCGCCGAGGCGATCGGCAAGGGAACCCCCGTCGTCACCATGCCCTGCACGAACGCCGCCCTCGCCGCCCACCCGCAGTTCGACCTGTCCCTGGCCACACTGCGCGGCGCCGGCGTCACCGTCCTCTACGGCGAGGAAGGCTTCACCCCCGGCCCCGCCGGCCCCGATGCCCCGACCCACTTCCCGTGGCCGGTGGCCCTCACCGCCCTGGACACCGTCAGCATCCCGCACACCCCCTGAGGGGCATGAGGGTCATAAGGGCCGCGCGGGACCACTGTTCCTCGGTCATGGGGTGATGACCACAGCCGTACGGCGGCCCCGCGCGCCCCTTCACCTTCCGGACCGCAACTGCCGGAAGAAGGCCCGGACGTCCCCGACCAGCAGCTCCGGCACCTCCATCGCGGGAAAGTGCCCGCCCCGGTCATACGAGGTCCAGCGCACGATCGCGTCGGTGCGCGCGGCGACGTGCCGCAGCGGGATGAAGTTGTCCCGGGGAAAATCGGCGAGTGCGGTCGGCGTGGCCGACACCTCTGGCGGCAGCCCGTAGTAGTCGGCGTGCGCGCGCTCGTAGTAGATTCGCGCGGCGGACCCGGCCGTCCCGGTCAGCCAGTACAGCATCACATTGGTCAGCATCTGGTCCCGGTCGACCGGACACCGCGGATCCGCCCACTCGATGAGCTTCTCCCCGATCCATGCGAGCAGCCCGACCGGTGAATCGTTCAGACCGTACGCGAGGGTCTGCGGCCGAGTCGCCTGGATGTCGGCGTACCCCTGCCGCTCCCGCGCCCACACCCGGTACCGCTCCCACGAGGCCAGCGTCCGCTGCCGTTCCGCCGGGCTCAGCACGGCCAACTCCTCGGGCCGGGGCTCCTCGGTCGCCCCGCCCCCGGGCAGCAGATTCAAGTGAACGCCCACCACCCGCTCGGGTCGGATCCTCCCGAGCTCCCGCGATACGGCGGCCCCCCAGTCCCCACCCTGCACCCCGTAGGTCGCATACCCGAGCCGCTCCATCAGTACCCCGAAGGCCCGCGCGACCCGCCTGAACTCCCAGCCGGTCTCGCGGGTCGGCCCGGACAGGCCGAAGCCCGGGATGTGGGGCAGCACCAGATGAAAGGCATCGGCGGGATCCCCGCCGTGCGCCCGGGGATCGGTCAGGGGGCCGGCAACCTTCTGGAACTCCACGAAGGAGCCGGGCCATCCGTGGGTCATGAGCAGCGGCGTCGCACCGGCCTCGGGCGACTGGATGTGCGCGAAGTGCACCCGGGCCCCGTCGATGACGGTCGTGTACTGCGGCCACTCGTTCAACCGCGCCTCGGCCGCCCGCCAGTCGTACCCGGTACTCCAGTACCGCGCGAGTTCCCGCACCTCGTCGAGCGGCATCCCGTAGGCCCGCCCCACCCCCGGCAGTTCGTCGGGCCACCGCGCCCGATCGAGCCGCTCCGTCAGGTCCTCGAGTTCCGGCTCTCCCACGTCCAGCCGGAACGGCTGCGCCCAGTTTCCAAGATCGCTCATGGGCCCGCATGGTAGGCGCCGCCCTGCCATTAACGCCGTTAACACCCCCACCCCCTGTCCTCGCGGAGCATTAACGCCGTTAACACCCCCGGCCGGCCGACACCTCAGACCGCCGCTCCCCGTCCCGCTCCCGCAACACCCGCACCACCGGCCCGGTCACCGCCGTCGTCACCAACGCCATCAGTACCAGCGTCGTGAACAGCTCCTGCCCGATCACCCCGAGTTCGAGCCCCACGTTCAGCACCACCAACTCCGTCACGCCGCGGCAGTTCATCAGGGCTCCGAGCGTCACCGCGTCCCGCACCGGCTGTCCCACCAGCAGCGCCGCCCCGGTCCCGCCGCCGCACTTCCCGGCGACCGCCACCACCAACACCGCCGCCGCCCACAACCCGGCCGCGCCGCCCCCCAACAGCCCCACATCCGTCTTCAGCCCGCTCCCGACGAAGAACAGCGGCAGTAGCACCGGGACCGCGAACTCCCGCATCCGTTCCGCCGCCGCCTCGACCACCGCCGCCCTCGGCACCACCACACCGAACACGAACGCCCCGAACAGCGCGTGCACCCCCATCACATGGGTGGCATGGGCCGCCAGATACACCCCACTGCACAGACCCACGACCGCACCGGTGCCCACCCCCCCGCCCCACCGCTTCACGACCCACGCGAGTACGGGTCGTACCCCCCACCACATCCCTGCCAGGAACACCCCGGCCAGCACACCCATGCCGGCGACCCGCCAGCCCTTCCCGCCCCCGATCCCGCCTCCCGGGGAATGCGCCATGGCCACCACCAACGCCAGCAGGCACCACGCCACCACGTCGGCAACCGCCGCACACGCCATCGCCAGTGCCCCCACCGGCGTCCCGTACAGCCCCTGCTCCTTCAGGATCCGCGCCAGCACCGGGAAAGCGGTCACGCTCATCGCGACGGCCACGAACAGGACGAACTCCGCCCGGCCGACCCCCTCCGGCGCGAAGACCCCGTACATCGCCAGTGCCAGGAGGCTCCCGAACCCGAGCGGTATCCACACGCTCGCCTGGCTCACGACGACGACGGCCCGCCCGCGCCCGCGCAGCAACCCGAGATCAAGCTCCAGGCCCGCCAAGAACATGAAGACCAGCAAGCCCAGGTTCCCCAGTACACCCACGTACGGAAGAACCTCGCCCGGTAGCAACCACCGGCTCCCCGCCGGCCAGAGCCATCCGAGCAACGAGGGCCCCAGCAAGATCCCCACGAGGATCTCCCCGACCACGGCCGTCTGCCCGAGCCTGCGCATCACGGCGGCTGCCCCGCCGCACGCGAGGACGACGACGGGTACGGCGATCAGCACAGCTTCGAGCGGATCACGTGACGCTCCCACCGCCACAGCCTTCCGCCCGGACCCCCGCCCGGGCAACGAACCGCCCCACACTTCCGGGGGTCGCGGCGTTAACGGCGTTAACGCCGTTAACGCCCACCCGAAAAGATCTTCGCCGTAGCGGTCACACTCCCCGTCGCCCATCCGTCAGTGCAGTGGAAGCAACGAACGGCACCCACCCACACCCCAGGAGACCGCAATGACCGCACGCATGGGAAACCCCGCGCTCGTCGTCCCCGGCGCCATGGCCAGCCTGACGGCCATGGGCAAGGCCGTCATCGCCACCGGCATCAGCGAGCGCACCCTCGAACTCGCTCACATCCGCGCCAGCCAGATCAACGCCTGCGGCGTCTGCCTCGACATGCATCCCAAGATCGCGAAGAAGCTGGGCGAGACCGACGAGCGCATCCACGCGATCGCCGGCTGGCGCGACACCCCGTACTTCACGGATGCCGAGCGCGCCGCCCTCGCCCTCGCGGAGGCCGTGACCCGCGTCGCGGACCGCAGCAACCCGGTACCGGACGAGGTCTACGACGAGGCCGCCCGGCACTACGACGAGCAGCAGCTCGCCGCACTCATCCTCTCCATCTCCACGGTCAACGTCTGGAACCGCATCAACCTGGCCACCCGCCAACAGGCCGGCACCCCCTGGTCCTAGGAGTGCCGGGGCCGCCGGCCCGTCCGAGTGTTAACGCCGTTAACGGCGTTAACACTCGGACACCGCCGTGCCGGGGACCGTTAACGGCGTTAACGCCGTTAACGCGCCCTCGCCGAACGCACTTGTCGACTGGTTTTCTCTCCCGCTGCCCCACTAGATTGAACTTCGTACGAACCTCCGCCCGCACGGCCCCGCCGCAGCGACGAAGACCACTCGCACACCAGCGACGAGCGGCAATCGGCACACGGCAGGAGACCCCCACCATGGCAAGGGCGAGGCAGGAACGTGCCGAGATCACCCGGCAGGCGATCCTCACCGGCGCAGCCATCGGCTTCGACCGCTACGGCTTCGGCGGCACCAGCCTCGGCGACGTGGTCAAGCACGCCGGGGTCACCAGGGGCGCCCTGTACTTCCACTTCCGTTCCAAGGACGCCCTCGCCCGCACCCTGATGGACGAGCAGTTCCAGGTCTCCGAAGGCGTTTCCGCCATCGAGGAACCGGGACTCCAGACGGCCATCGACCTGACCCACCGGATGGCGTACGGGCTGCGCACCAACGTCCGCATCCGTGCCGGCGTCCGCCTCGTCATCGAGTTCGGCTCCTTCGTCAACCCGGACCCGACCCCCTACAACGTGTGGATCGACATCGCGCACGTCTGTCTCAAGCCTGCCCAGGAGCGCGGGGACATCCTGCCTGCGCTGGACGTGTACGACCTCTCGACGTTCCTCGTCGGCTCGTTCACAGGCATCCAGGTCACCTCACACGTCCGCACCGGCCGCGAGGACCTGCACACCAGGGTCATCGACCTGTGGAACGTCCTGCTTCCGGGGATCGTGCCCGCCCACCGCATTGCGGCCTTCGATCCGGCGGGCTCGCCCGAGTGCCGAGCAGAGCTCGGTCTGTCCGCTCCGGACTCCGCGGCGGTCCCGGTCAGCTGACGGCGTGTTCGGGGGCCGCCCCACGGCGTACCCGGGTGGCCATCACAGCGGCGTGCGCCGCTCACGTACGCCCCCACACCGGCTCCACACCGCCCCGCATCCGAAAACAGACCCCACTTCGTTAGCAAAACTCAAGCGTGGCGCCCACATCCGGCCTCGAACGTTAGTAAAGTCCCTCTCATGACTTCGCCCTCGTCTCAGAGCGACCGAGAGAAGGTCGTCTCGAAGCTCCCCCCGTGGCTCCGCCAGGAGTTGAAGATCCGCACCGCCCAACTGCGGGTCGACATCCAGGACGCCGTCCACCAGGGCATCGCCCACTGGAGCGCGCTCGCTTCCGCCCCCTCCCCCGTCGACACCTCCGGTGCCGAATCGTTCTCCACCTGGCTGCCCGCCGGCCAGTGGGAATCCTTCCGCACCGACGCGAAGGACCGCGGCGTCTCCCTCATCCAGGGTCTCGCCCAAGCGGTCCGTCTCTGGCTGGAGATGAACCCGGCGCCCACGGTCAAACGCCCTTCCGTCGTACGCCGCATCGTCGTGTGCAACCAGAAGGGTGGCGTCGGCAAGACCGCCATCACCGCCGGCACTGCGGAGGCCCTCGCCGAGGACCCGGAGACCCTCCACCCGGTCCGCATCGCCCGCCAGCTGGCCCGCCTCTCGGCGTCAGAAGACGGAGACCAGAATCAGGGCCACGGTCAGGGCCAGCACTCCCAGAACGACACGACCCCGCTGGACCTCGAAGACCTCCCGGGTCTCGGCATGCGCGTCCTGCTGGTCGACTTCGACCCCCAGGGCCACCTCACCAAGCAGCTCGGCCAGCAGCCACTGCCCATCGGCGGCGACAGCCTCACCTGCCACATGGCAAGCGAGGCCAAGGGGCCCCTCGCCGACCTGATCGTCCCCATCCCGGACGAGCGCTTCGGCGACCGCCTCCACCTCCTGCCCGCATGCACGGACGCGTTCCTCCTCGACGTCCGGCTCTCCACCGTCCGCGCCCGCGAGGCCGCCCTCGAACGCGCCCTGTCCCCCGTCGAGTCGGACTACGACGTCATCCTCATCGACTGCCCGCCGAGCCTCGGCCTCAGCATGGACGCCGCCATCTACTACGGGCGCCGCCGCGACACCGAACAGCCAGGCGCCTCCGGCGCGCTGATCGTCGTACAGGCGGAGGACTCGTCGGCCGACGCGTACGACCTCCTCACCTCCCAGATCAACGACCTGCGCGACGACCTCAGCCTCGACATCGACTACCTCGGCCTCGTCGTCAACCTCTACGACGGCCGACGCGGCTACATCGCGACCTCCTCCCTCCAAGCGTGGATGGACATAAAGGATCCGCGTGTCGTCGCCGTCGTACCCGACCTCAAGGAACAGCGCGAAGCCGTCCGCGTGAAGCAGCCGCTGTTCGTCTACGCGCCCAAGGGCGACCAGGCCATCGCACTGCGCGCACTCGCCAGGGAGATCTCATGAGCAAGGCCGACAAACTCGGAGTCTCGGCATCCTTCGCGCGGGCCCAGCCCGTCGGCGTCAGTTCGCGCCGTGCAGCGATCGCGGAAGCCACGGGCGCGCCGACCTCCGGCGTGGTCCCCCCGTCCGAGGTCCCGATCGAGGCCCTCGCCCACAACCCGTTCAACCTCCGCGAGGACCTCACCGAACTCGACGAACTGGCCCAGTCCCTCCTCTCCCGCGGTCAGCTCCAGCCCCTCGCAGTAGCCACCCGCATGGCCTTCATGGAGGCCCACCCGGGCCAGACCGACGGCCTGGGCCGCGCCCCGTACGTGGTCATCGACGGCAACCGCCGCCTCGCGGCGGCGCAGCTGGCCGGTCTCAAGACCATGCACATCCACGTGAACGACGCCCTCTCCGCCTCAGCGGCGGACATCCTCGAATCGGCGCTCATCGCCAACGTCCACCGCGTGGACGTGGCTCCGATGGACCAGGCCCGCGCCCTCCAGGAACTCGTCGAGGTCCACGGCTCCCAGGCCCAGGTCGCCAAGCGCCTGGGCAAGACGGCTGCCTGGGTCTCCCAGCGGCTCACCCTCCTGAACCTCACGCCGAGCCTCCAGGAGAAGGTCGAGACGGGCGAGCTCAAGGTGGAACCGGCTCGCCGCATCGGCCGCCTCCCCCAGGAGCATCAGGAGGCGGCAGCCGAGGAGACCATCAACACCGTCACGCCGCCGCGCCAACGCGGGCACGCCGCCCCGCCGCGCGTTAACGCCGTTAACGCCGTGGAGGTGGCGGAAGCCAGGGACGCCGTGCACCCGGACACGGCGGAATCCGTTAACGGCGTTAACGCCGTTAACGCCGCTCCCTCGGCTCCTTCCGCTCCTTCCGCTCCCTCCGCTCCCCGGATCACGATCGCGACTGACTCCCCGGAAACCATCGCCGACGCCCTGACGGCACACCTCACCCCGGACGACCTCAAGGCCGTCACCGAGCTCCTGGTGCTGCGCATCTGAGCTGGCATCCGTGCTGGCATCGGAGGCGGGTACCCACGACGGGGGCGCTGACGGCATTAACGCCGTTAACGCCCCCACGTGCGTTTCATGTGCGTTCAGCAGTGTGGTTCACATAGGCTGCCCCCGGAGGTACCCATGCCCAACGAACAAGAGAGCCTCTTCGCAGCGGTGGACGCCCTGCTCGAAGAAGCCGCCGCCCAGGACACGCTCCCGCATCCGGACGAGCGCAAGCGCCTGCGTGAAGCCGCCGGACTGAGCCAGGAGCAGATCGCCACCGCGCTCTCCGTCCGCCGTGAAACGGTCACCTCCTGGGAAACGGGCCGCACGGCCCCCCGCCCTCCCAAGCGCGCGGCCTACGCCCGTCTCCTGGAAGGCCTCTCGGCCCTCCATCCCCCCACCCCGGCACCGGGTGACACCCCGGCGACCCCGGACACGCCCACCCCGGACACGCCCACCCCAAAGCCCGCACCTCCAGGTGCCGGCAACCCGGAGCCCGCACCGGAGCCCCCGGCTGGGGAAGCGGCCCGCAGGGAAACACCCCCGCAGAGCACCCCACCCCGGAAGCGGGCGGGCAGGGGCACCGCCCCGCAGGCCCCCACCGCCACCTCCCTGCAAGGCAACGGCCCGCTCGCCGTCCTCGACGGCAGCGACAAGGCCCACGCCGCGCACGGTCTCCTCCTCCCCCTCCCCCCCAAGGCCCGCACCGACCTCCCCACGCTCATCGCCTGGGCCCTCGGTCCCGACGCCGATCTCCGCTCCCCCCGCCTCCACCGCAACGGCAAGGACGGCGACCCCCTCCTCGTCCTCACCCCCGCTGCCACGGCAGCCCTCGGCCTGCCCGCCACCCTTGAGGACCGCCGCGCCCTCCGCCTCCCCGACGACCACCCCACCGTCAGGCAACTCGCCCGCGCCAAGTGGCAGCTCACCCGCCGCGGCTTCGGTCCGTGGCCCCGCATCTACCGCCCCGCCTCCCCTACCACCGGCCGCCAGTGCGTCCAGCTCGCGATCCTCCCCTGGGGCGCCCTCGACCCCCGCGCCTGGGGCGAGGAAACCGCCGACCTCCCCGCACCGGAACTCGCCGAGCTGCTCACCACGTACGCCACCCGCGTCCTCACTCCCCGGGGCTCCACCGCCGTGTCCGGCCTGGAGCTGATGACGGCCCTGCGCCCGCCCACCCGCGCCGCCTTCAACCCCGACACCAATGCCTGGGAGTCGGCCCCCGTCCCCGGCTCCCTCCTGCGCCCCGTCGACCCGGCTCCGCCGGAGGCGCCCGACGAGCACCCGGTGGTCGCCGCCCTCTACCCGCGGGCCCACCAGCGCACCCCGGACCAGGTCCTCGACGAAGAGGCGTACGACTGGATCCGCGACCCCGAGCTCCTGACCGACGCCGAGTGCACCCGTACCCATGCCGTCGGCATCGACGTGAACATGGCCTTCGCCGCCGCGGCGAACCGCCTCACCGTTGGCCTGGGCCCTTCCGTCCACACCTCACGCCCCCGCTTCGACCCAAAGACCCCCGGCTGCTGGTTGGCGGACCTCTCCTCGCTCAGCCTCGATCCCCGGCTCCCCAGCCCCTTCACCCCCAGCGGCCACCCCCCCACCGGCCCCGCCTGGTACGCGACCCCGACCCTCGCCTACGCCCAGGAGCTCGGCCACCCCGTCCACCCCGTCGAAGCCTGGATCCGTCCGGACAACGGCCCCTACCTCGACGCCTGGTACACCCGTCTCCGCGATGCCTACACGGCCACGATGGCGGACCTCGGCATCACTTCGGCGCTCTCGGAGCCCGATTTCCTGGCGGCGATGGCGGAACTCCAGCAGCACCCCCACCCGATCCTCAAGCCGGTCCTCTCGGCCATCAAATCCACCGTCAAGGGCGGCATCGGCAAGCTCCGCGAACGGCCCCAGGGCGCCGGCTACCGTCCGGGCGAACGCTGGCCCGCCCTCGAACGTCCCACCTGGCGCCCCGACATCCGCGCCGCCGTCATCTCCACGGCCCGCATCAACATGCACCGCAAGATGAACAAGCTCGCCACGGCCACGGGCCAGTACCCCATCGCCGTCCTCTCCGACTGCGCCGTCTACCTCTCCGACGGCCCCAGCCCCCTCGACTTCCTCCCGCACACGCCCGACGGCAAGCCCCTGCCCGGCGGCTTCCGCCTCGGCGTCAGCCCTGGCATGGTCAAGCACGAGGGCACCCAGTCCCTCCTCTGGGCCGTATCGATGCTCGACGAGAACCACAACCCCGCGCGCCACATCAAGGGCCATGACGCGGCAGCCGACGGAGAGTAGTCCCCCATGTCCCAGATCGACGACAGCCTGACCCGCGCCGACGAACAGCACTTCACCCGCGCCCTCCCCAAGTCGGCGGGGGCCCAGGTGCGGTTCCTCGTCAAGCAGCTGAAGTCCACCCGCGAAACGGCACGCTTGCTCGGCATCTCCCAGCGCACGGTGGAGCGCTACGTGAAGGACCAGATCAAGCAGCCCAAGCCGGCCCTCGCCGCCCGCCTCGCGTCCGAGGTACGGCGCCGCTGGCAGCCCCTGGTCCGCAAGCGCGCCCGCGCCAAGGCGGCCCGGACGACCGGGCTGGTCATCGAGACCCGTGCCCGCTTCGGCTTCACCGCCGCCCCCGGCAGCACCGACGACGGCCGCATGCGCCGCATCACCCAGCACCTGCCCCCGGAGTACGCGAGCCGCCTTTTCGCCGCCCAGGAGGCGGGCGCCGGCGAGTCCCAGCTCCGCGCCATCGCCGCGGAGGGCCTCCAGGAGATCTACTTCAAGGACAACGGCGCCCGCGCCGACAGCCTCCTGGTCGAATTCACCGACATCGACTACGTCGACTTCGCCTTCTGACGCCGACCACGTTCGTCCTCCCGCAACGACGACTCCACGGAAGGACCGCAGGGACTGGAGGGACTGGAGGGACCGAAAGAACTAATTCAAGCCACGGTCGGCGTGGACAGCCCGCGCTGCGAGCGCTCGGTCTTCTTGCCGACCTGCCGGGGCTGGATCGTACGGGGGTCCACTGCTTCGCCGGGGGCCCCTTCGCGGTAGAGCCCGTCCGGTTCGGCATCCCGGTCGTGGGGCAGCAGGTAGAAGACGCGTCGCTTCTGCAGACCGCTGTCGGGGTCCGCCTCCGCGGTGTCACCGAGTTCGGTGAACCCGATCATGCGCCCGTCGCGGTGGTAGCGGGGCTTGCCCCGGCGGCGGGGCGTCTTGTCCAGGGCCTGCCGGACGTAGTCGAGCGGTTCAGGGTTCTCCAGCCACACCACTTTGTCCTCGTGGGCGAGATCGCTTGCTGACAGTAGCGAGCTCATGGCTTGGGTCCTTCCTCGTTCACGTCGGCCCCCGAGGGCCCCTGACTCCTCCACGCCGTGGGCGGCGCCGGTGTCGGTATGCAGTCGGCCCCTGTGGGGCGCGACCGGGTGGTGGGTCTGTTCATCTTCCTTGTCCATCGTAGGCGTGCCCGTCCCGGGGCGGGAGCACACGTCGGCCCTTCACGTCGTGGTTGCCCTGTTCGCCTCGCGCGGTGGCTGGTCCTCGTCGGCCAGGAGCGCGAGCCCCGGATAGAATTTCTGCCCGTTCGAGCGAAGCATCTCACTGGGCGACGCGACACCGACCTCGGCACGGATACGAGTGGCGAAGGCACGCGTGGTCGCCGGCCGCAGACCTTCCCCGTCGCTGCACCAGGAGCTGTAGGCCCGGTAGAGGGCTCCCTGTTCGACCTTGAGGTCACGCGGATCGGGAAGGTCGCCGCCGGTGGTGCAGCATTCGGCCAGGAACCGCCCGATGTGGTCCTCGGTGGTGGCGTACGCCTCGGTGGCGTTGCGGACGACCGTGGGGCCCGTCAGGGACGGTTTGGCGGCCAGATAGGCCTTGGCTCCCTGGATCATCCAGTGGAGGATGCCCGGACCTTCGGCGTGTACGAGTTCCTCGGCCAGGTTGTCGATCTTGCGGTGGTCGGGGACGACCCGCTCGAAGGGGATGAGCCGGATGCGGCGCCAGAAGGCGTGCCCACCGGTGCCGACCTCCGGCCGGTGGTTGCCGAGCAGCCAGAGCTTGTGGGTGGGCTCGAAGCTGAAGAAGTCCTGCCGCATCCGGCGTGCCTTGAGGCGGTCACCACCGGTCAGGAGCTTGACGCGGGCCTCGTCGAACTTGTCGTGGGGCTTGAGCTCGCTACAGACGAAGAGACGCCGGCCGTGGAGCTCGGTCAGCTCGGTGGAGTGCTCGTTGAACTTGCCGCGCTCCATGAGGAACCCCGGCGGGGCCACGTCCGCGTAGTCCCCGAGGATCTTGATGACGACGTCGAGGAGGGCTGACTTGCCGTTGGCGCCGACGCCGTAGAGGAAGGGCAGGACCTGTCCACCGACATCGCCGGTGATCGAGTACCCGAGCAGGAGATGCAGGAAGTTGATCATCTCCTTGCCCTTGTCGTCCTCCCCGAAGGTCTCGTCGAGGAACCGGTGGAACCTGGGGGTGGGCACGGCCTCGGGCGCCAGGTGCGTGGCACGCGAGTGAAGGTCCCGGGTGGGATCGGGCTTGTGCAGGTCGCCCGTACGCAGGTCGACCACGCCGGCCGGGGTGCACAGGGCGTATTTGTCGCCGTCCAGCGTGTCGGGATCGAGCGCGAGCTCCGGTGAGGCCTTCGCCTGGGTGAGCATGGCCTTCACGCCCGAGGTGGACATGGTGCGCTTGCGGTGCTGGGCCAGCTCCCGGTCGGTGAACAGGCCGCGCGGGTCATGGGTGGGCAGTTCCTCGGCCATGTCACCGGCCGCCCAGATCGCAGCCTTCTCCCCGCCGGTGCGCTTCCACCGGTACTCGTCCCACACGTACCAGCCCAGTCCCTCGACATGACGGAACCGGTCGTGGTGGAGGTGGGCGAAGAGCTTCGCGTTGCCGCGGTCGGTGAGGTTGTGCAGCAGCCCCGCCTGGATGAAGTCTGCTCCGGCCCCGACGGCTGGGGCCCCACCCTGCTGAGCGGGCAGGCGCCGGCCGGGTACGACCGTCTCGGTGGCGAACGCGGCGAGCTGTTCCGCCGCTGCCTGGGCGTTGAACCCCGTGCTTCCGGCGCTGCTCATGGGCGTTCCTTGGGCTGGATCGGTCGGTCGCTTCCGGCGCGCAGCCCCGCTTCGACGATGAGGACGTTCCGGCGCGGCTGGTGGGGTCGTGCGTGGTCTGCGGCTTCGAGGAGCAGGCGGCGGCACTCCGACTCGGTGAGGTGCCCTGCCGCAGCCAGTCCGCCGGCGGTGTAGGCCGCCCGGTTGAGCTTCTCGCTGAAGGCCGTGCCCTCGGGACTGTCTGCGCAGGCGCGGACCTCCTCGACGAGGGAGGCGAACACCCGCTGCCCGTCCTGTCGTACGACTCGGATCGGACGGGGGAGGGGCTGCCGTCGCGACGTGGGAGCGCCCGTGAGCTCAGGGCCGGTTTCTACGGTGTGGCCGGTGCGGGCGAGTTCGGCCGTGAGCCACATCGGCAGGACAGCGGGCAGCCGGGCTCCGGGCAACGGCCGGTAGACGCCCGCAGCCGTGCGTGTCGTGGGCGCCACGATGTAGCCGCCGGCGGCGCGGACGTCGACCTGCCAGGCGAGCGCGACCTTGGGGCTCGAACCGCTGGAGCACCTGAAGCGAGGGCCGTCCTTGGGCAACCGGTACCAGATGTGCATCCCTCCGGAGGGCGTACGGACCCGCAACGTCGACGAGTCCTCGCAGGGGTGGGGGCGGGACCGGAGGGCGGCCAGGAGGGCCAAGGTGTCGAATCCGCTCTGCAGGCCGGTCAGGTCGACGCGGTCGTCGATGGCGATGCCGGGCAGCAGCCTCTGCCGGTCGGGCAGGGGCGCCTCGTGGGCGTCCACGTCGATGACCACGAGCCCGGCGGGACCACAGGCCACGCCGATGCCGAACCCGGGTTCGGCCTCCCACCACTCCCGCACCGTGCGAAGGTCTGTGGTGGCCGCGTGGAATCCGTGACACCAACGACGCTCGGAACGGCAGGGGCACTCCTGCGGCGGGTGCTGACCGCCCCGGCAGGCTGGGCAGTTCGGGGCGGGCGTCTTGGTCCCTGGAGCCAGCGGGTGCACGGGGTAGCCGCGCAGGGCCAGCCAGGTCGCCACGTCCAACGCCGTCCCGCCGCTCACGCCTTGCGGCGGGTTCTCGGGAGGGACGGGCACTGGCTCTTCCTTGACGCGGTGTCGGGGGCGGCTGTTCGTGTCCCCTGGTCTGGTGAGTACGGCTGACCTGCACTTCAGGGACCAGAGGGACTGAAGATTCACTATCGCGGAGATTACCGCAGGGACCGCAGCGACTCAGGATGCAATCACGGCTTTATTGAGAACTCAGTCCCTTCAGTCCCTCAGTCCCTGGAGTTCTCGCCTGGTTCGTCCTGAAAGGTTCCTCCTTGAAAGCGGTGTGCTCCCGGGCGTGTCGTGCCCGGGAGCACACCGCCGACCGTCTTCCCGGGCAGGAGGGTCCCGGTGCCGGCAAGTCTGTCAGGTACAGCACACGGTGGCTCCGGACCCCTCCGGACCAGGCAGGGGCTCAGGTACTGAACCGCAGGGATCCGCGTTCAGTCCCTGCAGATTCAGTCCCTGGGCAAACATGCAGGTCACAGCGTTTTCGATCCAGAGACAGGGACTGAAGGGACTCAGAATCACTACTTCCACTTCTCACGTGTGTGCGTGTATGCGCGGGCGTATGAAATGACTGGAAGTGCATATGTGGCTCATAACTGGAAAGTTGGGTCCCTTCAGTCCCTGACGCCGCGGGTGCACGGCGCTGACCTGCAGGTTTATGCAGTGACTGAAGGGACAGGGACCGAAAGGGACTCACCGGGCTTCAGTACCTGTTCGGGGGGGACCGGGTACCGGGGGAGGGGGGCCCCGGCCCCCACCCCAGCGGCCCCAGGGACTCACCGCTCGGCAGGGTCTGAAGCACCACTCGGCAAGCAGCGGACGCAGGCCTCACGCTGCATCCGGAGCCAGCCTCGACGCCCACGCGTCCGTCCAGGCCCCCGCCCGGCGCCCGGCGAACGCCACCCACAGCAGCGGCAGAAGGCCCAGCACGGCCCTACGGGCCCTCTGCGAGCCCTCCAGGGCCCTCAGAGGGCCCGTAGGGGCCGGCGATTGGCCCCGGCTGCCGCGTGGCGGCCGGTACGGGCCGGGACGGGATGGCTGCCACGGCACCCGTGCCCCCGGTGCCGTCCGCGCCCAGGTCCCCAACCGATTTCGGTGCGCCGGCGCCGTCAATGCCCGGCAGGGCCGCGACGCGCGGCCCAGCTCGACGCCGGGCTCGTCAAACGCATCGCACCCCTCGGACACCTGCCGGAGCCGGCCCCGGGATACGATCACGATTTCGGTTGGCGTCGGGTGGGTTGGGGGAGTTGTGCAGACAGGCGGCGTCGGTGTTGCGGCTGATCGGGAGTGGGTCATCCAGAACGCGAAGGGGAAGAAGTTCGTCTACGACTCGGCGGCTGAGGCTTTCGAGGAGCTGCACGAGTACGGGGACGGGGCGGTGGTGCTGACTCGTCTCGTGTACCGGGGTCTCTTCCGTACGAAGCCGGTGGAGGACTGGCACCCGGTAGAGCGTCCTGCCGTCTGACCGTCCGGCGCGGCACGGCGGGCGCGTCCCGGACGGAACGGCCGAGAAACAGCGGGGCGAACGGTCCCCGCTGCGCCGCCGGACGCCTGGCTGGCGCTCACCGGGGACGAACACGACCCGGCCACATGCGCTCTCCGGAGACGGAGAGCGAGGCGATCCGCGGGTAGCCCGTCAGTACGGGCCACCGCGGAAGAGCACGCTGCCGTAATGGCGCGGGCGGTCGCCGCGCTCGTATGCCGCGTCGGAGCGGTCGGCGGGCGCTGAGAGCCGGGCGAGGCCCCGGAGGGTCCCCAGGCCGGCAAGTACCTCTTCACGGTGCTCCGCGGACTTCATCCAGACCGGCAGCCGGGCGAACATCGCCATCGTCGGGGAGGCGCGACGCTCGCGCAGCCGGGCACCCACGTAGGCGGCGAGGGCGTCGACGTGCTCCTCGTCGTAGGCCCACAAGATCCGTCCCGCACAGCGGGTCTGGAGCCAGAGCGGCCGTCGGAAGAACGGGTCCTCGGTGCCGCCGGGCACCGCACCGACCAGACCGGCGCCCCGCTGCTCGGCCGTCCAGTCGGCGACCGTGCCGCAGCCGGCGCAGGCGAGGCGGCGCGGCTGGAAGAGCAGGGCGCTGAAGTACTTCGGCGCCGGGAGACCGGGCCGAGGTACGACGAGCGCCCGGCCACCGCACTTCGGGCAGACCACGAGCACCCGGCCGGTGAACTGGACGAGCCACGTGCCGTGGTCGTCGTGGCGGACCGGTTCTGGGTACGCGGGCTCGGAGCTCATGGCGGACACCCTGCCAGGCCCGTCCCGCCCCCGACGACCGAAAGGGGGACCGGCGAGCGTGACGAGCACCAGGGTCCGTAGCCGTCATCCTCTCGGGTACCACTGACATCAGTTCCACCCGGCCGGTGGCTGATCGACTACGGTGCCGCGTCGGCCGTCCCGTCTCCCGGACGTGGTCAGTCTGGCCAGATAGAGTGCAGGCCCCGCCTGACCCTCGTAGGAGGAGTGCCGCGCGGGGCCTGCGTCGTGCGGCCGCCAGACCGTGCAGGGAGGTGTCCAGCCGGCCCGGGGGCAGGCTCCGTCTCAGTCCGGGCCGTAGGCTTCGGCGAGGACTGCCGTCAACGCATGTGTGATGTCCGCCTGCAGATCCTCGTGTCGCGGCCCGAGGCGATGTTCAGGGGCGGTCCGTTCATCTCCATAGCGCCACACGGGGCCATGGAGAAGTTTGGGAGGCTCCCAGTCGTAGCGCGGGTGGATGTGGCCGTGCAGGTGCTCCCAGGAGTTGCCCAGCACTTCGTAGTTCAGCCGACGGAAGGCTGTGTCGCGCTTCCTGCACACGGCCTCGACGGCCTCGCCGAGCAGTGAAAGATCGAGCATGAAGCGGACGCGTTCCGCTCGGGGGAGATCGGTCAGGTGATTTGCCTGGCCCGCATACAGCAGCAGGCAGTATCCGGGAAGGTGCTGGATGTCGCCGATCACGGCCCAGCCGGTACGCATGCGCGCCAGCACCGTGGGGTTCTCGCCCCGTTCGGCGGCACCAAGTCGGTCATTTGCCCAGTGATTCATGCCCCATTGCTAGCAGTCAGTACCCGGGAAATCCCTGGAACCGTGTGAGGGGCCGTCTCTAGGCTCGCCCCATGCTGAAAGCACTGGGAGGCATCAGCGATGTGGCAGAGGGCCAGGTCGGCATGGTCACGGAGCAGCAGGCCGCTGCCGCCGGCGCTACCGCAGCCGCTCACCGAACTCCTGGCCGCCGGTCTCCCGGCTGACGCCGCACCCGTGCAGGCCGAGATAGAGGGCCAGTGAGGGGTACCGCGCCATCGGACGTCCCTGCGTGCACCACGAGCAGCGGCGCGCCGCGTACGAGGCGGTCGCGCCAGGGCCGGCCGCCTACCAGCGGGACGCCATCGAGGCCTACGCCACGACCCGGCTCAGCTGACCGGCAACCGGGGGTGACCCGGCGGGCGGTGGTGTGCCACCGCCCGCCGGGCCCGGCTCAAAGCGCTGAAATCTCGCTCAGCAGGTCGTCCAGGCCCAGCGAGCCCTGCGACAGCGCGGCCATGTGCCAGGCCTTGAGGTCGAAGTCCGCGCCGTGCCGGGCTCGGGCCGTCTCCCGGCCCATGAGCCACACCCGTTCGCCGAGCTTGTAGCCGACGGCCTGGCCCGCCATGCCCAGATAACGGGTGATCTCGCTCTCGACGTAGTCGGCGGGGCGGCTGGTGTGACGGGCGAGGAACTCCTGAGCCAGCCCCGGCGTCCAGCGCTCGCCCGGATGGAAGGGGGAGTGCTTCGGGATCTCCAGCTCCAGGTGCATCCCGATGTCGATGATGACGCGGATGGCCCGCATCATCTGCGCGTCCAGATAGCCGAGCCGCCGCTCGGCGTTGGCCAGGAAGCCCAACTCGTCCATCAGACGCTCGGCGTACAGCGCCCAGCCTTCGACGTTGGCGTTGACGAGGCCGACGGTGGTCTGGTAGCGGGAGAGGTTGTCGGCGACGTGCGCCCACTGGGCGAGCTGGAGATGATGACCGGGTACGCCCTCGTGGTACCAGGTGGTGACCAGGTCGTAGACCGGGAAGCGGGCCTGCCCCATCGTCGGCAGCCAGGTGCGTCCGGGCCGGGAGAAGTCCAGCGACGGCTCGGTGTAGTAGGGGGCGGCGGCACTGCCCCGCGGGGCGATGCGCGACTCGACCCGGCGTACCCGCTCGGCCAGTTCGAAGTGCGTGCCGTCCAGCGTGTCGATGGTTTCGTCCATCAGCGACTGGAGCCACTGCCTGGTCTCCTCGACCCCCTCGACGGCCTCGCCGTGCTGGTCGCACCATGCCAGCGCCTCCCAGGGGGTACCGGCGCCCGGCAGGACCCTTTCGGCCTCGGTGCGCATCTCGGCGAGCAGCCGGTGGAACTCGGCCCAGCCGTACGCATAGGCCTCGTCCAGGTCGAGGTCGGCGCCGTTGTGGTGACGGGCGAGACGGACGTAGCGCTCCCGCCCGACGACGTCCGGCGCGCCCTCGATGGCCGGCGCATAGGTGTCACGGAACCAGTCGCGCAGTTCCGCCAGGGCGCCGGTGGCCACTGTGGCGGCCGTGCTGAGCTCGCCCCGCAGCCGCTCGGGACCGGGGTCGGTGAACTCGGCGAACCAGCTCCGGTCCGTACCGATCCACTCGGTCAACTGGCCAACGACGGCTGAGACCTGCCGAGGCCCTGCGGGCAGCCCGCCTGCGAGGCCTGCGTTCAGGGAGGCCCGGTAGCCCGCCAGGGCGTCCGGCACGGCGCGTAACCGTCGCGCGATCGCTGCCCAGTCCTCGTCCGTGTCCGTGGGGGTGAGCGTGAGGACGTCGCGGACCTGGCGCAGGGGTGAGTCGAGGTTGCTGACCGCACGCAGGCCCTCGCCTGCCTCGTGCACCGCGAGTTCGGCGGTGAGCCGTTCGCGCAGCAGCCGGGCGCAGCGACGTTCGGCGATGTCGTCCCCACCGGGAGCGGCTTCTGCTTCAGCGAGCTGCCGCAGGGTCGTACGGGCCAGCCGGGCCACTGCTTCCTGGCCCTCAGGCGAGAAGTCGGGGAGCCGGTCGGAACTCTTGGCGACGCCGAGGAAGGTGCCGACGATCGGGTCGAGTTCGATGAGGGCGTCGACATGGGTGTCGGCCACCTGACGGGGCAGCCGACCGCCCATGGGATTGATGGAGTTGGGCATGCGAGCCGTCCTTGTGCCGATGCGTCTGCTTTTCAGTGCCGCCGTGCTGGACATCTGGTCGTTCCTGAGCGAGGACGGCCGGTGGCGCATCCCGCCGGCGCGGTACGGACATTAGCAGTCGGTCCTTACGCCGCAACAGATTTATAATGCATTCGTCGCCATGCGTTCTGCATGGCGACGAATGCCAAGGCTGGACGCGCGAGGCGCCACGGATAAGAGCTTCGTGCTGCTGGCGCAGCCGTCGAGGAGATTCACCCGTGCGCGACCCGCGGAATCCGACATCCTTCGAATCAGATCAATTCCAGATTCCGGGCGATGCGTAACGCGTCAATGCGGTTGCGTGCGCGCATGTTCGCCACTATGGACGCAATGTAGTTGCGTACGGTCCCTTCGGACAGGGACATCCGTGCGGCGATCTCCTCCATCGTGTCGCCGCGGTCGAGATGCTCCAGCACGGACAACTGCCGGGGCGTCAGCGGGTGGTCTCCGACGGCCACGGCCGCGACCGCCAGTTCGGCGTCGAAAGCTCGCTCACCCTGGTGCACCAGACGGATGGCCTCGAAAAGGCGCTGAGGCGGGACGCTACGCCGCACCATTCCGTCGATTTCCCCGGTGAAGGCCCTGCGGACGACCGATCGGACGCACGCGGTGGGAACCAACAGTGTGCGGACCTCAGGAAGGATGGCGATTTTCTCGGCAATGTCGACCGTTTCCTCGTCCCTGCCTTCGAAACTGATGATCGCGACATCGGGTCGATTCAGCTCGGCGAACTCAAGCGCGGCGTACCTATTGCTCACCGATCCCACGACTCTGATCTCCGGACTCTGTTCCAGCAGTGCCGTGAGCGCACATCGAGACAGGGCCAGATCATCGTAAACCATCACATCGATACCCACTCGAATCCCCCTATCAATTGAGACGATGCAGCAATGGTGTGCGCGTACGAAGAATTCATGTGATGCCGTGCAGGGTGCCAACACAGCGGTGGACCGGCACGAGCTCGGTGTCCAGCCGCGAGATCACGGCGGCGTCCTCCTCGGCGCCGGGCATCGCGCCGGTTCCACATGAGGCAGGGATGATCCGGCCGCCGTGGCGGGCCGCGGGCAGCGTGGGAGGCCGGCCACAGGACGGGCGCGACCCGGGAGTCGTGGGCATACCGGACACCCTTGCACGCGACGCGCTTCGGACCTCGAACCGTTTGTTGCCTCTGTCAGCTCGTCCTCGCGGATGCACGCCCGGCCGCGCCACTGGCTCCATGACGTACGCGCCGTCCCGCCCGACACCGAGGAGCGAGCACGGGGTTCAGCTGCCGGGCCTTGGCTCCCTGGCCGGGCGTACGTCCGGCCAACGGCTCTGTCCGCTGTGAGCTCGGTCGTCTCGGGGCAGGCGGCGGGCCGGCCGCCATGCTGCCCGGCACCGCGGGGAGCGCGGGGAGCACCTCGACCGCGCATCGACGGCGGAGCTCCGCTCCACGACCCGGGGCGTAACGCGGGCGATGGAGCGGAATCGCGTGCGCTCATTTTGCCGGGTCGGGTCCGCCAGGGCCTCGGAGGGGGTGACCGGGTCCAGGGTGCCGGAGCCGCACGGAGACGATTTCCCGCACAGGGTCGGAGACGGGCACACCGGCATGGCGCCGGGATACTCGTTGATCCCCGGCCACCGCACCGGCCGCCCCGAGGCACCGGCGAGCGGCGCGCCGGTCACCGCAGCGGCGTCAAAGGGAGTGCAAGGAGGTCCACACCGTGCGGTGGCCCCGTGAGTTCACCGACCTTCGTCCAGCCCCACCGCCGGTACATCGCGCGCGCCGACGCCCTGCTCGACGCGGCGAGTACGGCGAACGGCTCGCTGCGGTCGGCCAGCAGCAGGTCCAGCAGCTCGCGCCCGTACCCGCGGCCGCGCAGCTCCCGTACGACCGCGAGCTCGTAGACGTAGAACAGCGAATGCCGGCGCAGCCGCGGCGGCGCGGGCGCGGCGGCGCGCGGATGCCACCACCCCTCCTCGCGGTGCACGCCGTAGGCGAACCCGCTGAGGACGCCGCCGTCGCCGACGGTGGTCACGGAGAAACCGGGCAGCGCCGCATGGCCGGCCAGCTGCCGGACGAAGCCGTCCGCAGCCGCCGCGTCCTCGTGGTAGGGCGGCTCGCAGTAGACCCGGTGGTAGACCTCGCGGAACTCCTCGGGGCGGCGGACCTCGGAGCCGCGCTCAGGCATCGACGGTCTCCCGCTGGATGTGTGTGGGCAGCACACGGTGGAGTCGGTGCAGCACCACGACCGCCACGAGGCAGCAGAGGCAGAGCGCAAGCCACGGCAGGCCCGCTCCCCGCGCCAGCAGCCAGGTGAACACCGTCGGTGCCAGCACCCGGGCCAGGCTCCACATCAGCTCCTCCAACCCCAGGTACCGGCCGCGAAGGTGCCCTGCGGCCATTCCCACGATCAGTGCACTGCTCGTCGGGGCCTGGAGCAGCTCCGCGACCGTGAAGACGACCATGCCCAGCACGAGCCCGCCGAAGGCCAGTCCGACGTGCTCGCCGGGCACCAACGCGAACAGGACGAAGGACACCATCCACAGGACGGCCGCCACCTGGAGCACTCCGGGCCGCCGGTACCGTTCGACCGCCTTGGCCAATGCGGTCTGCGCCAGTACCACCATGACGGTGTTGATCGCGAACAGCATCCCCGGCTGCCACGCCGGCAACCCGCGCGCCTCGATCACGTACGCGCTCAGCAGCACGGTCAGCGCGAGGTCACACAGCGCGAACACCCAGACGGTGGCCAGGACGCCGAGGAACGCCCGGTCGGCGAGCACCTCCCGGTACCCGCCGCGTCGTACCTCTGGAGCGTCCCCGGCCGGGACGGGGGCGGCGCCGACGGGACGCGGGACGGCGGTCCGGCGCCAGGTCGCGACCAGCCCGGCCGCGAGGAGGAAGGACACGGCGTTCAGCGCGACCACGGCCGTGTAGCCGGAGGTGCCGCCCCAGCCGACGAGCGTGCTGCCCACCAAACCCCCCGCGCCGATCCCGGCGTTGCGCAGGGACCGGTCCATCGCGTACCAACGCGCCCGCTGCCCGTCCTCGGCCACCTGCGCCACCAGCGCGAAGACCGCGGGCCGGAACAGGCTGTCGCCCCACAGGGTGGCCGTGACCAGCACGACCAGCTGCCAGGGGGTGTCGGTGAACACGTAGGCGGTGAAGGTCAGCACCCGGATCAAGTTGCTCGCGACCAGCACGCCCCGCGGCCCGATCCGGTCGATCAGCCGGCCCCCCAGCGGTCCCGCGGGCAGCGAGAGCAGCGCGCCGGCCGACAGCATCAGGCCGACCGTGGTCAGGGGGATGCCCTTGGCTGCGTGGAAGTACACGACGGCGAAGGGGAGGAAGAGCCCGGTGCCCAGGGCGTCGACGACCTGGGCGACGATCAGAGGTCGGCGGCCCTTGGTGTTGGGCAGGCCGAGTGTGTCGATGACAGCCATCGGTTATCCCTCACGCGTGGGGCAGTGGGAAGACGTTGAACTCCTCCTCGGCCAACGGCTGTGACCGCCAGCCGAGCCGTACGCCCGCGCGGCCGATCCTGCCGTCGCCCCACATGGGCATGCCGGCGGGGAAGTTCGACACGAGACCGGGCACGATCGTGTGGGCGGCGCTGAATCCGGCCGCTTCGGCGTCACAGGTCGTCAGGTCGATGCTGATCACCTCGAAGCCACGGGCCTCGACCCGCTCGCGGTACGCCTGGAGGCTCCGCTGCGCGAGCGCGGGCAGCCCGTCCCAGGGCCGGGTGGGCAGGTCCTGCACCCAGGGTGCGACCCGCTCCCCGGCCCGGGGATCGAGGTGGACCTGCTGCTGGCACAGCAGGTCCCGGACGTCGCTGAAGTCCGGGCGGTAGGAGTCGAGATAGCGCCGGTCGGCGCGGTACGGCTTGAGGTTGCCCAGGTGCGGCAGCCCTGCGAGACCGTCCGCCAGCGCCTTGTCGTCGTCGAGGAAGCGGCAGGTGTGGTGCAGGGTGAACCCCTCGGCGAGGGCCTTCTCCGCCGCCTCCTGCGGGTCGGGCCGGGTGGCGAAGCCGATGGCCAGCCATCCGGCGGCCCGGTCGCGCACGACCGCGGCGAGCACCGGGACGTCGAACTCGTTGTCCAGAGGGATCAGGGTGATGTCGTAGGCGTCCAGGCTGTCCGCGACCAGCTCGCGGATCCGATCGGGCACCGGCAGCCGGGGAAGGCGGGCTGCGTTGGCCCACCACAGCATGGTCGTGTCGCGCTCGATCACCTCTTCGAGCCCCGAGGTGACGGCGTGCTCCTCGCTCACGCCGCAGGCCACGCCGGCCACCAGCGGGTCGGAGTAGGCAACGGGGTCGTGCTCCCCGTGGGCGACCAGGAAGGCGGGCACCCACACCGGCTCGCCGGTCGTCCACGAGCGGCCCTCGACCCAGGCGCACTCCGCGTCCACGGTCAGCGGCGCGAAGGGGAAGCCCTCGCTGCGGTACTGCCGCTGCGAGTACAGGTGCAGCCGGCGCGGGTCGAGCGCGGGCACTCCGGCCCTGCGCAGCTGGGCATGGCTGCCGAACCGGAGCCGGTCCTCGGGCAGTCGGCTGCCGCAGTAGCGTTCGACTGCCTCGCCGACGGCGCTGCGGCGGGCGGCGTCGAAGTCGGACCAGGACGTGCCGAACGCCTGCCGGTCGTTGGGCCAGTCAGCAACGCGCCGCATGTCGGCGACGTCCACCGCGCACACCCGCAGCAGCGCCGGCATGCCCGGCAGGGGTGCCAGCTCCTGAACGCCGGTCACCACGCCGACCTGGTCGTCGACGAGCAGCCCGGCCTCGGCGTCGCCGCGCACCACGGGCCGCGGCCTCGTCGGAACCGGCAGGACGGTGCGCTCGATCCGGTCGAGCCGGCGTGGATCGAGCTCGACCTCGCCGACGGTGGCCTCGCCGGTGACCCAGCGCTCCAGGTACGTGCCGAGCTGTGCAGACGTCCAGCGGACGTCGCCGTCGCGGAGCCGGTGGCCGTCCGGCTGCGGCGCGGCCCGCATGGCCTCGACGATCCGGGGGTCGTGTGCCGCGGAGAGCCTGCGGTCCAACACGTCGGCGAAGTCCGCCGTGGTACCGGGGGTGATGGCAGGACCGAGGACGGCCCGGCCGCGTTCGTGGCGCAGCGGCAGCCAGCGCAGGCCGAGCCGGGCACACAACTCGTCGATACGGCTCAGTTCTCGGTGGGCGGGGTACGAGAAGGCGGCGACGAGCACGGTGTCGCGGACGTCGACGACGGACAGGTCCTCCGGGGCCGGCCCGACATGTGCGTAGCCGGTGGTGCTCAACGCGTGGGCGAGTGGGGCGGTGAGCTCCGGAGCGCCGGTGATGAGGACCGTGGTACGCGCCACTCGCGCGGCCCGCTCGGGGTCGGGGGCTTCGGCCGGCCGCAGGCAGCCGTCGTGCCGCAGGACGTCGAGCACCTCGGCGTATTCGGGGGCCATTCCCGCCAGCAGTTCGCTGCTGGACCTGGTTCCGTCGCAGCGCGCCACCCATGCACGGAACTCGGAGGTGGGGGCGGAAATATAGAACTGCCCACCATTCGGAGTGGCGAGAAAGCACAGGTCCTGCTCGAGGTCGTATATCTCAACGTCCACGATTTCCAAAGCGGTGTCGTCCGCCGGCATATCAGCCCCCATAGAAACTGACTCCTGATGCAAAGTGCCACGGTCCCGGGAGGAACCCCGGGACCGTGGTCGCAGGACCTTAGAAGGTCAGCTTCACTTGGCGACCGAGCGGTTGTGGACGACGGCACGGTTGTGCACGACCGCGCGGTTGTGGACGACGGCACGGTTGTGCACCACGGCGCAGATGGCGTTGGTCTTGACGGTCGAGATCATGGAAATTCCTCCCACTTCGCTGTCAGGGACAAGAAATACGTTACGTATGTTCAGCACCGTGGCCTAGGTGCATTCCTCACGAACCGTCATGCACAACGCACACGTCACCCGGACTCCCTGTTCGGGAATACGACAGGAGGGGTACGGCGTTTGCCGGCCCCGTTCGACCCTGCGAGCCGTCCCGGCCGGGAGATCGTGGGCGCCACCCGCGGCGACGTCCCGTACGAGGAGAACGCCGACTACGACTCCGCCCTGCGGCGCGAGCCGCTGACCAAGCCGTCCCCCTGCCGCGAAGTGTTCCCCCCGGGGCGTGAGTCTGTCCGGTGAGCGTCGGAAGACGTGCTATGACGCACCCGGCACGGGACACGACGGAGGACACCATGACGACCACGCCCCGCAACGTGAGCAGCGACCTCCCCGGCAAGCCGCCGGTCGTCGACCTGGCTACCTGGCAGGCGGCGCGTGAGGAGCTACTGGTCCGCGAGAAGGCACACACCCGTGAGGGCGACGCGATCGCCGCGGCCCGGCGGCGGCTGCCGATGGTCGAGTTCGACGGCGCGGTCGAGGTCACCGGCGTGGACGGGCCGGTCCCGTTCCTCGACCTGTTCCAGGGGCGCGACGAGCTCGTGGTCTACAAGCACATGTGGTACGACGGCGCGCCGCACCAGGGGCAGTGCGAGGGCTGTACCACCACGGTCTGGCACGTGAAGGACGCCGTCTACCTCAACGCCCGGGGCGTCTCGTTCGCCGTCCTGACCTCGGGGCCGTGGGACGAGGTGGCTCCGTACGTCGAGTTCATGGGATACACCCAGCCCTGGTACTCGGTACGCGGCGTGGAGGCGCCGATCGGCGGGGAGATGGGGCACATCGTCTGTTTCCTGCGCGACGGCGACCGGGTGTTCCTGACCTACTCCACGACGGGCCGTGGCAACGAGCGGGTCAACGGGTCCCTCGGCCTGCTCGACATGACGCCCTACGGCCGCGGCGAGGCGTGGGAGGACAACCCCGAGGGCTGGCCCGTGATCGGCGATGTCCGCGAGGGGCACCCGTCCGAGGCCCGCCAGGCCTGCTGGTACTGGCGCTCGGACGCCGACGGCGTCGCCAGCTGGGGCCCGACCAGCCGGCCCGTGCCGCAGTGGACCCGCCCCGGTGCAACCCCCGTGGAGACCCTCGGCCGGCACGGCCACCACCACTGACACGCCTTCGGCGACGGCGTCGGCGAAGCCGACGGATCGACGTACGCCGCGCATGCCCGCTGCGGCGCCGGGTACCACCCCTCTCATACGGAGGGCTGGGAAGCGCCCGAGGGACGAAGGGTGTCGGGAATGATTCGAAAGCTGCAGGCGATCGCGCTGGACTGTGCCGATCCGGTACCGCTCGCGAAGTTCTACGCGGATCTGCTCGGCGGCCGGTTGGTCGCGGACCCGGATGATCCCGACTGGGTCGAGGTGCACGGGTTCGAGGGAACGCCGCTGGCCTGCCAGCGGGTGGACGGATACCGGCCGCCCGAATGGCCCGGCCAGCAGCACCCGCAGCAGCTCCACCTGGACTTCGACGTGGACGACCTCGACGGGGAGGAGAAGCGGGCGCTCGCTCTCGGCGCGACCGTGCTGGAGCGGACGGACCAGATCCGCCCGGAGGCCAACTGGCGGGTCTACGCGGACCCGGCAGGCCATCCGTTCTGCCTCTGCCTCCACTGAGTTCACCGGGCGAGGGAGTGGTCGGCTTTGCGTTCGTAGCGTCGGTGGAGTCGGCGGCAGCCGGCGAGCCGGGCCATGGTGCGTTCGATGGTCCAACGGTGGCGGCCCAGCCGCTGTGAGGATTCGACACCCATGCGGGCGATGCGGTGGGTGATGCCGCCTCGCGTAACCATCGCCGCAGGTGGGAGTAGTCGTAGCCCTTGTCGCCGGGGAGCTTGCCCGGCTCGCGCCGTTTGCGTCCGCGACGGGACCGGATCGGCGATGCCCTTCACCAACGGGATCAAGGCCTGGCTGTCGTGCAGGTTCGCCACCAAGACCCCGACGAAGTTAGCCAAACCGCAGGCTACGGAGGGGGTGATCATTGACGAGAACACTGGTGTCCGGTCACGCGGAAGACCCGTCGGTGCAGTCGTCATGCACAGCGTGACCACAGGTGGGCATCTACTCATCTCTCGTCGCTGAACGTGTCCGCGGGCTTTGCTGAGCAGGTCAGCCTGGTGACCGTGAGGCTTGAGTCTCCGGTAAGGGGAGACGTGAAGGTAAGGGCATGAACGGCGAGACGCTCTATTCGATCGGTGCTCTGGCTCGGAGGACGGGCCTGACGGTGAAGGCCATCCGGTTCTACGCAGATACCGGGATCGTGCCACCAACCGACCGCACTCCGGCCGGATACCGCCGGTACGGTGCCGATGCCATCGCACGCCTCGAACTCGTACGCACTCTGCGCGAGCTGGGAATCGACCTGGCCACGATTCGTAAGGTCATGGACCGGGAGGTCTCGCTGACGGACGTTGCGGCGACACACGCCGAGGCACTGGACGTGCAGATCCGCGTCCTGCGGCAGCGCCGCGCTGTGCTGACGGCTGTGGTCAGGCGCGGCTCGACTCCACAGGAGATGAACCTCATGCACGAACTGGCACGTCTGTCGGAAGTCGAACGGCAGTGTCTGATCGACGACTTCCTCGGTGCCGTGTTCGACGGCCTGCATGATCACCCCGCGTTCGCTGCGGTCACCCGCTCATTGACACCCGAACTGCCCGACGATCCCGAGCCCGAGCAGATCGAGGCGTGGGTGGAGCTGGTTGAGCTGTTCCAGGACCACGATTTCCGCACCACACTGCACGGCATGGCCCAGGACTTGGCGGCCGACCGGGCCCCAGACGACGCCACGGGCCTGCCCCGGATCCTCGCCGATGCCGTCCGAGTCCAGGTGGCACCGGCTCTCGAGGCCGGTGTCGAGCCGGACTCGCCTGCCGCGGAGCCGATCGTGACCGCTCTCGCGGCCCACTATGCGCGCATCCTCGGCTGCCCAGCCTCACACGATCCCCGTACCCTCTACCGGCGCCTTGCCGCCCGGCTGGAGCAGATGAACGACCCGCGCCGGGACCGGTACCTGTCGTTGCTGGCCGTCGTCAACGGCTGGCCGGCACCCGGGAGCCTGGCGCCCGTGCTCACCTGGTCCACTGCGGCACTCCGTACCCGGATACCGCAGCGATGAGCCGATCACGCACCACGCCCAACGCCACGAGATCGGACCACCCGACCCCGTATCGGTTTCTTGCCGACTACCAGACCCTGCTCCGCGTGCCGGGCTTCTGGCGCATGGCCATCATCGGCATGACGTCGAAGCTGGCCGCGAGCATGACCAGCTTGAGCCTGCTGCTTCTGGTCAGCGGCTCCTATTCGTACGGGACCGCCGGACTGGCGGTGAGTTGCTCCACCCTCGGTCAGGGTCTGACCGCACCGTTGCGCGGACGGCTTATCGACCGCTTCCCGATCTGCCCGGTCCTGCTCAGCTGCCTCGTCGCCTATCTCACCGCCACCATCGCCCTGATCGTGGCGGTGCGGAACGGCGGTGGCGCCACGCTGATCTGCTCACTGGCCGCAGCCGTCGGCGCGAGTGCTCCACCCGTCGCGGTCATGATGCGTTCTGTCTGGCACAGCGTCACCACCAGCACAACCCTGAACACGGCCATGGCGCTCGACGCTTCCATGATGGGTGCCGCGCTGATCGTTGGTCCGGTGCTCGCCGGCTGGCTCAGCCTGTCGCTCTCGCCTCTCCTGCCGTATGCGGCCATCACGACGATGACGGTCACCACCGTCGCACTGGTCGTGGTCAATTCCTCTGCTGTCGTCACGCCTTCGGCTGAGGTTGGGCACTGGCTGGGGCCTTTGGCGTCGTCGCCGTTGCGCCGCCTGCTGGCCGCCGACGCCCTGTTCGTCATGGGGGTGACGGCCGTGGACGTGGTGCTGCCGATCTACGCGCGCCAGGAGCACGCGGCCGAGCTGACCGGCTTCTATCTCGGAAGCCTTGCGGTCGGCAGCGTTGTGGGGAGCTTTGTTCTGGGTACGGCCACGAACCGGCTGCCGCGTCGACTCGCACTTCCGGTCCTGCTCGGCCTGTTCGCCCTCGGATGTGCCGCTCTGGCTGTGGCCGCAGGGCTCTCCCCGATGGCGGCCCTCATGGTGTGCCCAGCCGCCGGCCTTGTCATCGGGTCCCTCTTTGCTCTTCTGCGCACCACTGGAGGTGATCTGGCCCCGGCTGGGCAGGTCACCGAGACCATGTCCTGGCTCAGCGCCCTCGACATGGCCGGTGGCGCGGCAGGGGCAGCCGTGTTCGCGCACCTCGCCGATGCGAAAGGAAGCCTGACGGCACTCGTGCTGGTCCCTGTGCTGGTCGTGACGGCAGCTGTGGCCAGCTGGCGGGGCCAGGCTCGGCAACGTCGTTGACGTCCCTGCAGCCGTCGTCAGAGTGGCCGCAACCCGCCGACTCCGGCGACGGGGCGCTGACCTACCGGACGCCCCGCGGTGCGGTGAAGGCGAGGGAGTGGTCGGCTTTGCGTTCGTAGCGTCGGTGGGGTCGGCGGCAGCCGGCGAGCCGGGCCATGGTGCGTTCGATGGTCCAACGGTGGCAGCCCGGCACGGCGGTATGCCCTTCTCTAACGGGATCAGGGCATGGCTGTGGTGCAGGTTCGCCGCCGAGATCCTCACAGAGAGGGGCAGACCGGTCCGTTCGGTGATCACGTGATCTTCGAGCCGCACTTGCCCCGGTGGACAGGATTCGGACCTGTCAGGTCGCCCTTTTCAAGGCCCCGGTCTCCTATCTCTGACCCACGGTGCAAAGTAGTCGCCGCTCCTTTCGGCCCTCCCGTTGCTTCGTGTCTGACCACTTCGTTAGGCCGAACGAGTAGTCGACGGAGGGGGAGTGTTCATGCGCCGGGAGTGGTCGCCCGAGGACGTGGTGGCGTGCTGGACGCCTGTGGGCAGTGACTGGGACCTGGTCGCGAACAAGTCCGGCCCGACCCGGCTCGGGTTCGTGCTGATGCTGAAATTCTTCGAGCTGGAGGGCCGGTTCCCGCAGCTCGTTGAGGAGTTCCCGCAGGCCGCGGTCGACTACGTGGCCGACGTGGTGAAGGTGCCAGCGGACGACGTGGCGAAGTACGACCTGTCGTCCCGGTCGGCCAAGGGGCACCGTACGCAGATCCGCGAGGCGCTCGGCTTCCGACCGGCGACCCGCGCGGACGAGGAGCGGCTGACGGCCTGGCTCGCCGAGGAGGTTTGTCCGGTCGAGTTGGCGGAGGACCGGCTGCGCGAGGCCCTGTTTGTGCAGTGCCGCAGCGACCGCATCGAGCCCCCGGGCCGCGTCGAGCGGATTGTGGCCGGGGCGCGGGCGCGGGCGGACCGGGTCTTCTGCACGCAGACCGTCGGGCGCCTGGGCGACGTGTGCGCCGGGCGTCTGCTAGTCCTGGTCGCGGAGGGCAATGAGGATGGCACCGCGCTGTTGGCTTCGCTCAAGCGGGACCCGGGGGCGGTGGGGCTGGACTCGCTGCTGACAGAGATCACCAAGCTGACCGAAGTGCGCAGGCTCGGGTTGCTCGAGGAGCTGTTCGCGGACTGCTCGGAGAAGCTGGTGGCCGCGTGGCGGGCTCGGGCGATCAAGATGTACCCCTCGGACTTCCGGGATGCGGGCAAGGAAGTGCGGGTCACGCTGCTGGCGGCGCTGTGTGCGTCACGGAAGGCAGAGATCACCGATGCGCTGGTGGAGTTGCTGGTCGCCCTGGTCCACAAGATCAATGCCCGTGCTGAGCGGCGGGTGGAGAAGCAGCTGACAGCCGAGCTGAAGAAGGTGAGGGGCAAGGAGGGCATCCTCTTCAAGCTGGCGACGGCCGCGGTCGACAAGCCGGACGAGGTCGTACGGCGGGCGCTGTTTCCCGTGGTGGGCGAGAAGACGCTGCGCGAGCTGGTGGCCGAGGCGAAGGCGAACGAGAAGGTCTTCAAGGCCAAGGTGCGCACCACTCTGCGGTCGTCGTACAGCTCGTACTACCGGCAGATGCTGCCGCCGCTGCTGAAGACCCTGGGTTTCCGCTGCAACAACACCGCCTACCGGCCGGTGATGGACGCGCTCGTGCTGCTGGAGAAGTACGCCGAGGTCGACGGAAAGACCCGCCTCTACGACGCCGGCGACGTGGTGCCGATGGACGGCGTCGTACGCAAGGACTGGCGCGAGGCCGTCGTCGATGACAAGGGCAGGGTCGAGCGCATCCCGTACGAGCTGTGCGTTCTGGTGGCGCTGCGGGACGCGATCCGGCGTCGGGAGATCTATGTCGAGGGCGCGATGCGGTGGCGCAACCGGAGGATGATCTGCCCGGAGATTTCGAGGTAACCCGCACCGTGCACTACGCCGCGATCCGCCAGCCGATGGACCCCGAGGAGTTCATCGCCGACCTGAAGCTGCGGATTGCCTCCGGACTGGACCGGCTGTCGGCGGCGCTCGCGGACGGCTCGGCGGGCGGGGTGAAGATCACCACTCGCAAGGGCGAGCCCTGGATCACCGTGCCCAAGCTGGAGCCGCTCGACGAGCCCACCGGCCTCCAGGCGCTCAAGGATGAGGTCGTACGCCGTTGGGGAGTGCTCGACCTCCTGGATGTGCTGAAGAACGCCGACTTCCTGGCGGGCTTCACTGATGAGTTCGCCTCGGTCGCCGCGTACGAGCGGATCGACCGTGCCACCCTCCAGCGCCGACTCCTCCTGACACTGTTCGCCCTCGGCACGAACATGGGCATCCGGGCGATCGTGGCTACCGGCGAGCATGGCGAGACCGAGGCGGCGCTACGTCACGTGCGCCAGCACTTCATCACCGTCGACAACCTGCGGGCCGCTGTCACCAGGCTGGTGAACGCCACCTTTGCCGCCAGGGAGACCGCATGGTGGGGCCAGGGCATTGCGTGCGCGAGCGACAGCAAGAAGTTCGGGTCCTGGTCATCGAACTTCATGACCGAGTACCACGCCCGCTACGGCGGCAACGGCGTGATGATCTACTGGCACGTCGAGCGGAAGAACGTCTGCATCTACTCCCAGCTCAAGAGCTGTTCCTCCTCCGAGGTCGCGGCGATGATCGAGGGCCTGCTGCGGCACTGCACGGACGCCGAGATCGAGTCCAACTACGTCGACACCCACGGCGCGTCCGTGGTCGGCTTCGCCTTCACTGAACTGCTCAACTTCCGGTTGTTGCCCCGGCTGAAGAACATCTGCAGCATCCGTCTGTACCGCCCCGATGACACCCCGCCTGGCTGGCCGGCGCTCGGCGGCTCCCTGACGCGGCCAATCCGCTGGGAGCTGATCGCCCAGCAGTACGACCAGATGGTCAAGTACGCCACCGCACTGCGCCTGGGCACCGCCGAGGCCGAGCAGGTACTGCGGCGCTTCACCCGCGGCGGCCCCAAACACCCCACCTACGCCGCCCTCGAAGAACTGGGCCGCGCCGTACGCACGATCTTCGCCTGCGACTACCTCGCCAGCCCCTGCCTCCGCCGCGAGATCCACGGTGGCCTCCAGGTCGTGGAGAACTGGAACAGCGCGAACACCGTCCTCCACTACGGCAAGGACGGCGCCCTGACCGGCCCGGACAAGGAGCACGCCGAGACATCGATGCTTGCCCTGCACCTACTCCAGTCCGCGCTCGTGCACATCAACACCCTGCTGCTCCAGCAGGTCCTCGGCGAACTGACCTGGGCATCGAAGCTCACGAACGAGGACCGGCGCGGACTGACCGCGCTCTTCTGGTCGAACATCAACCCGTACGGAACCTTCCGGCTCGACATGAGCCAGCGGCTCGACTTGAGCTTGGTCGCAGCCGTCCCAAGGCCCCGTACGTTCACCGCTCCCGCAGGTTCGCGCGGCTGAAGCCTGCACATCGAGCGCAGGACACGCGAACGGGAGCCGCTCCGAAGGTCACGCGGCCTCCCGCCCCAGAAGAGCCAGAAGCTGCTGCTGAGGCGTGGCCTGCGCCGAAGCAGTCAGAGCGGGTGCGTACATTCCGGTAGCGGCGAATTGCTCCGCCATGGGAGCAACGGCGGTCAGGCACGCCTCGACGGCCTCGACATCAAGGAGCGTTTCGAAACCCGCGGCCTGCGCGAGGTCCCAGGCGTGTACAAGCGGTTCGATGACGGCCGTGGCCAGCACCCACTCGGCCGTCACTTCGCCGTGGTGTGAGGCAACACAGCTGTTCGGGTCGGTGGTGGTCAGCAGATCCAGCATGGACTGGCAAGTGGCGGTCCATGCAGTGAGCGGTTGCCCGATGACCGCCTCGGCCGGATCCCGAAGTGGCTCACGCGGTCCCTGGCCCGACAGCAGAGCAGCGATCTGCTGCTGGCCGTCGATGATGTGTCCCAGGACGTGTAAGCCAGTCCATCCTGGGCAGGGAGAGGCGCTGGTCCAGCGGTGGGCCGGCACTCGATCGACGACGTTGCTGACGTCTGCGAGTACGCGCTGGTAACGCGCGAAGACGTGGTTCATTGCGCTTCCTCCAAGGTGGGCGTCGGTATGAGCGGATGCAGGGCGTTCCATGCAGCCCGGGCCAGTGCTGTTGCCGCCGTGTGGGGTAGCCCGGCTCCGCCCATCAGCCAGTTGCGGGTGTATTCCTGAGCCGGTCCGATCCACACAGCGACCACCACGCTCAGATCGGGCGTGCCGTCCCAGCCACGGTCCCCCAGCCATTGGGCGACAGCCTGGAAGAACTCCTTGCTGCAAGCCGCGATCCGGGGAGACTCCCGAGGCGTGACCCAGTCCGGCGGCGCTGCAAGAAAGGCAGCCAGCTCCGGGTGCGCCTCGACCCAGGCGAGGTGGCGGCGCACGGCTGCCTCGATGCCGGCTTGAAGAGCTGCTTCACGCGTCAGCACGGCCATCAGCTCGGCCTGGTGCTGTTGGAGACCGTGAAGATAGACCGCCTCGGCAAGATCTTGCTTGGTGCGGAAGTGGTGGAAGAAGCTGCCGTTGCTGACCCCCGCCCGCCTACGGACCTGCTCCACCGTCGTGCGTTGCACTCCGTTTTCGAGGAAGCAGACGAGGGCTGCGGCCAGGATGCGCTGGTAGGTATCGGAACCCAACATGGCGCCAGAGTAATGCTCTAGAGCAACACTCCACCATGGCGATTCCGAGAGATGTCGAAAAACGTTCGTCTGTCGACACTCGGTACCGTGATCACGAACCTGCAGGTGGGCAGTGTCGGCAACTCGCGTCGACAATCAACGTCGGCCAACGGTCCGGCCGATAGATTCCGACACATGCTCATCGGCTACGCGCGGGTCTCGACCGCCGACCAGAACCCCGATCATCAGATCGACGCCCTGCTACGGGCCGGCGTGGACCGCAACAACATCCACCTCGACACCGCGAGTGGCGCGAAGGCGTCCCGCCCCAAGCTTGACCTCGTCATGCAGTTGCTGCGCGAGGGCGACACGCTGAAGGTCACCCGGCTCGACCGCCTCTCCCGATCGGTCCTGCACCTGGTGACCCTCGGCGCCGAACTGCGCGAGCGCGACATCGGTCTGCACGTCATCGAGCAGGGCATCGACACCTCCACCATGGAGGGCCGGGCCATGTTCGGGATGCTGTCCGTGCTCGCCGAACTTCAGCGCGAACTGATCGTCGCGAACACCAATGACGGGCTCGCGTCCGCGCGGGCCCGCGGCCGGGTCGGCGGACGCCGGCCCAAGCTCACCAACGACCAGGCCGCGCTCGCCCAGCGGCTCTACGACGAGCGGGAGAAGACCGTCCAGCAGATCGCCGACATGTTCGGCGTTCCGCGATCGACGGTGTACGGGCACCTCAACAAGGCCAAGACCGTGCCCCGACAGCCGAAGAACACCAAGGTCACGCAGTCCTGACCGCTACTTTGCACCTGGGGTCAGCGATAGGAGTCTGGGGCCTTCAAGGCCCGCATGTTCACCGAGTCGATCGCGCAGCGGGACCAGTCAAGCGAGCCTCGGGACCCGAGCTCGTGGAGGACCAGGCGGTAGAGCGTGGCCTACACCCCTGGCCTTCGTCCACTACGAGATGCGCCGGTGGGCCGTCGCTCCCGAAGGCCCGAACGACGCTGACGGCAACTGCTGCCACGTGCAGCCCGACGTGGCCCCGAACACGATCGCTGCCGGCACTTCCCGGTCACCATGGCGACGCCGGCCACCACCTTGAGGCCGCGAAGGAGCCTCCGGCACCACCCGTAGGAACAGTTCCCACGACTCGTCAGGCACCAGCCGTTCAACGATCCCCACCACGGCCCACGGCTTGCCGACTCAACCTCGAGCCAGGGGTCTGCCGGGGTCGGGCCGATTGGGTTTCGGCGCACGGGGCGGGCGGAGTTGGGTGTGGGCGGTGATGATCAGCGACGTCCAGCGGTCCGCCGCCTCCGGGTACGGAAATTTCGGGCGGGTCCAGCCAAGAGCCTGCTTGATCATCGGCCCGTCCCACTCCGGATCACGAACCACCGTCCCCCGGCTGCCTGCGGCAGTGCTCCCCGCGCCGCCTCTGGGGCAGCGGGCGCCCTGTGATGTGCTCGACGGTCGCTCGGACGCGTCGAGCCTGACGAGGGGGAACTCAGGCAGTGCCGTCTGAGGGTGTTTCGGGTTTTGTGTGGAGGATCTCTCGGGCCTGTTCTGCGGCGCGGATGATGCTCTCGCAGACGAAGTCGAGGAAGCGGGCGATGTTCTCCATGCGGGCGCCGGCCGGGGTGTCGGGGCCGAGGACGCCGACGCCCTGCCGTGCGGTTTCGACGATCTGGGCGGTGGACCGGGCGCTGGCCATCATCGACTGGTACCAGACGTCGTCGTCAACGACGTAGCGCTCGCGGCGGCGTTCGTCGCGTTCCCGGCGGACGAGGCCTTGGCCATCGAGGTACGTGATTGCTTTGGAGATGGACGCCGGGCTGACCTGGAGGTGCTGGGCGAGTTGGGACGCGGTGAGGCTGCCCGCGTCGCTGAGGGTGAGGCAGGCCATCACCCGGGACACCATCTTGGGCGCGCCCGACGCCATGATGACGGTGGTGAGCGTCTCCTCGTACTCGCGTACGGCCTCGGCGTCGCGTCCGTGGGCCGGCGCCGGCGTCTGTGGGTTCCGGGGCGCGGTCTGCCTGCGCCGGTGGGCGCGGCGTTCGGTGGCGCGGTGGGCCAGGTCGGCGCGGTAGGCGGTGGGGCCGCCGTTGCGCATGACCTCGCGTGTGATCGTCGAGGTGGGGCGGTCGAGGCGTCGGGCGATCTCGGCGTAGGGGAGGCTGTCGGCCATCCCCAGCGCGATCTGCTGGCGTTCCTGCTGGGTGAGCCTGCCTCCCGGCATCGCAATCTCCTCGGTGATCCTTCGCGGCGGTCCCTGATCCCCCCACCATAGCGTTCACTTCTCATTCATTGCAATGATCAGAGTGACTGTCGTTGCGTTACTTCCAACTCCGTTGCAACAGTTTCTTGGCATCTACCTGCACATATAGCAATCTCATGCAACGAGCATGTTGTCGCTATTTGGAAAGCAACGTAGCGTTTCTGGTGTCAGAAACAGCGAGCCGCAGGAGAGCACGATGCAGAAGTTCGACACCCCCGCCCCGATCTCCGCAGTCCTGGACCTCCCCGCCGGGCGCGTCCAGTTCATCGCCGCAGACCGCGCTGACACCACCGTCGAGGTCCTTCCCGCCAATCCCGCCAAGAGCCGCGACGTCAAGACCGCTGAGCAGACCACCGCTGCCTACGCCGACGGCGTCCTGCGGATCACGGCGTCGACCCCCGATCGCCAGCTCTTCGGCCCCTCCGGATCCCTGGAGGTCACCGTCCAGCTGCCCGCCGGCTCCCGCATCGAGGGCAAGGCCGCCGGCGTCGAGCTCCGCGGTGTGGGACGGCTCGGTGACGTCGCCTTCGAAGGCGCGTACCGCCAGATCAAGATCGACGAGGCCGCGGGCGTCCGCCTCACCGCGATCGACGGCGACGTCGAGGTCGGCCGGCTGGGCGGCCCCGCAGAGATCAGCACCGCAAGGGGCGACATCCGGATCACCGAGGCCGTCCGAGGCACGGTCGTGCTCCGCACCCAGTCCGGCGACATTTCGGTCGCCGCCACCGCTGGCGTCTCAGCCTCCCTGGACGCCGGCACCGGCTACGGCCGCATCAGCAACGCCCTCAAGAACGATGGCACCGCGGAACTCGACATCCGCGCCACCACCTCCCACGGCGACATCACCGCCCGCAGCCTGTAACCACAGCGTCTCAAGGAGCATCCACCATGACCAACGTGGCCATCGCGGCGAACGGTCTGCGCAAGTCCTATGGCGACAACGTCGTGCTCGACGGCGTCGACCTGCACGTCCCGGCGGGCACGATCTTCTCCCTGCTCGGTCCGAACGGCGCCGGCAAGACCACCGCCGTCAAGATTCTCTCCACCCTCATCTCGCCCGACCCCGGCTCCGGCGAGATCCGCGTCGGTGGCCACGACCTGGCCGCCGACCCGCAGGCGGTCCGCGCCTCGATCGGCGTCACCGGGCAGTTCTCCGCCGTCGACGGGCTGATCACCGGCGAGGAGAACATGCTCCTCATGGCCGACCTGCACCACCTCCCGCGCCGCGAGGGGCGGCAGGTCGCCGCCGAACTCCTCGAACGCTTCGACCTGGTGGAGGCTGCGAAGAAGCCCGCTTCCACCTACTCCGGCGGTATGAAGCGCCGCCTCGACATCGCCATGACGTTGGTCGGCAACCCTCGGATCATCTTCCTCGACGAGCCGACCACCGGGCTCGACCCGCGTAGTCGCCACAACATGTGGCAGATCATCCGCGAGCTCGTCACGGGCGGTGTCACCGTCTTCCTCACCACGCAGTACCTGGAAGAGGCCGACCAGCTCGCCGACCGTATCGCCGTGCTCAACGACGGAAAGATCGCCGCCCAGGGCACCGCCGAAGAGCTCAAGCGGCTGATCCCCGGCGGACACGTCCGGCTCCGCTTCTCCGACCCGGCTGCCTACCAGTCCGCCGCCTCCGCACTACGCGAAACCACCCGGGACGACGAGGCCCTCTCCCTGCAGATCCCCAGCGGCGGCAGCCAGCGCGAGCTGCGCTCCCTCCTCGACTGGCTGGACTCCGCCGGCATCGAGGCCGACGAGCTCACCGTGCACACCCCCGACCTCGACGACGTCTTCTTCGCCCTCACCGGCGACACCACCATCCCCCACCAGTCCGAGGAGACAGTCTGATGAGCGCCCTCTCCCTCACCATCCGCGACTCGTCCACGATGCTGCGCCGCAATCTCCTGCACGCCCGCCGCTACCCGTCGCTGACCCTGAACCTGCTGCTCACCCCGGTCATGCTGCTGCTGCTCTTCGTCTACATCTTCGGCGACGCGATGAGCGGCGGCGCGGGCCGATCCGCCTACATCGCCTACATCGTCCCCGGAATCCTGCTCATGACGATCGGCTCCACCGTCGTCGGCACCGCGGTGTCGGTCTCCAACGACATGACCGAGGGCATCATCGCCCGCTTCCGCACGATGGCGATCCACCGCGGCTCGGTGCTCATCGGCCACGTCATCGGCAGCGTGCTGCAATCGGTCGCCAGCGTGGCCCTCGTCGGCGCCGTCGCCGTGGCCATCGGCTTTCGTTCCACCAACGCCACCGCCCTGGAGTGGCTCGCAGCATTCGGTCTGCTCGTGCTCTTCGCCCTGGCGCTCACCTGGATCGCCGTCGGCATGGGCCTGATCAGTCCCAACGCCGAGGCCGCCAGCAACAACGCGATACCGCTGATCCTCCTCCCGCTCATCTCCAGCGCCTTCGTGCCCATCGAGGCGATGCCGGGCTGGTTCCAGCCGATCGCCGAGTACCAGCCCTTCACCCCGGCCATCGAAACCCTGCGCGGACTGCTGCTCGGCACCGAGATCGGCCACAACGGCTGGCTCGCCATCGCCTGGAGCCTGGGCCTCGCGGTGCTCGGCTACTTCTGGTCGGCCTCGAAGTTCAACACCGACCCGAAGTAACCGACACGACAACGGGCCAGCTCCCGCACCCGTCCCGCCCCAGGGCGGCGATGGTGCCCGCCGACGGCCCGAAGATGTTCTTCACCTACAAGGTCGAATACGGCGACGAACCGCGGGTCGAGCTGTCCGTGCCCCGCACGTGGGCACGGCAGGTCGCCGGCGCCGGCTGGGCGGTCGTGGACGGCGGTGGGCGGCGGCGGGGGACTCTCCGAGGGTGCGGCTACGCGGCGCCCACCGCTGCCAGTACCGCGACCGGCAGGAGCAGAATCCACTGCGGCAGCCGGAGTAGTGGTCTGGGCCAGCCGACGGACAGCGTGACGACGAGGAAGGCTGCCGCGTACGCGATGAAGTGCGCGGCCACAAACCATGCCACCAGGCCGGTCTCCTGCGTATCGTCCGTCAGGGAGAGGTAAAGCAGCGCGAGTCCGGAGAGCACCAGGTCGACGCTCACCATGTGCCACACGGCGTGCAGGACCCGCTTGGGTTCGTCCGCGAGCCCACAGGAGAGCAACGGGCGCACCACATCGCGGTGCCCGCCGACGATGTGCACTGCGGCCACGCCCAGCGCGGTGATCCCTGCCGCGAGAAACCAGCCGTTCATCGGACCTCGATTCCTTTGGCCACGACAGCGGCCAGTAGTGCCGCCAGCTGCGGGTCAGGGTGTTCCCCGACCAGCCCTACGTGGAAGAACACGGCTCCTGCCAGCGTGTCCAGGACCAGGTCCACGGGTGTTTCGGCTGCGATCTCCCTGCGCAGCACGGCGCGTTCGAAGACGACCTGCAGCCGTTCCTTCGACGGGGCCAGGAAGTCGCCGCGGATGCGCGCCTTCAGTTCCGGATCGGAGGCGAAGTCGGCGAGCAGCCCCGGAAGCGCCGCCGCGGCGGCAGGCGCGTGGAACTCGTCGACCAGGCTCTGCAGCAGTACGGTCAGATCCCCGGCCAGCGTTCCGGTGTCCGGGGTCGGAGCATCGTCGGTGGTCGTGAAGACGGCCTCGAAGACCAACTCCGGCTTGCCCGGCCACCGCCGGTAGATCGTGTCCTTGCCGACACCGGCCCGCGCGGCCACCGCCCCGATCGATGTTGCGGCGTATCCGACCTCGACCACCAGCTCTGTGGTCGCGCTGATGATCGCCTCGTGTGAGCGGGGATCCCTGGGACGCCCCCTGGAGGGCGGGGAGAAGTTCATGGCATTTACCATACGGGTCGACCCGTAAGGTAATCAAGGGCTCGCCCCGCCCATCAAGTAGCGGCGCCGACGGCGCCGCTACAGGCCGCTCCCTAGCCGGTCAGACCGGCTGTTCGTGAGTGCTCCTGACCAAGCGCGTGCGAAGCGCCCGCAGATCGCTTCCCGCCGCGCGGTGCTCGTTTCCCGGGCGAGGCAGCCGGGCGCGGCCAAACCCACCGTCCCGTCCCCGGGCCGAACGCCTGCGGGCATGAGTCGGTGATCAGTGGGTGCGGCTGGGAACCAACCAGGCGGTGTCCCTCAACGACGGTGAATCCACTGAGTCGCTGAGCGTCCGCGCCACCATGAGGCCGCGAACGGGCGATGGCCCGGTCGAGGCCACCAAGGAGGGGAGGGCATTGTCCCCGGACGCGGCTGGTGCCCTCGCCGAACGAACTCAAGAACCCGTCGGCTGATGTCGTGGGTCGGTGAGACCGACCAACACGGGAAGCGTCGTTGGCCGCGGGGCTTCCCCCGGTCGGGTGCTGACCTTCGCCGTGGTGAGCTGCGCACTTCCTGCCTGAGGGGCATGGCCCCGCCTCCTGGTCTGGGCCGAGGCGGCCGGCGGTGGGCCCCTGTGGCTCAAGGTTGCCCGCCCACGGGTCCTTCACTGGGCTCCGGGCGCGACGAAGACGCCGCCCCGGGCCGCGAGGGCGCGCTCTGGTTCGCCGAGATCGGGGCCGGCCGGATCGGCCGGATCACCCTGGGGGGCGAGATCACCGAGTTCCCGCTGCCGGACCCCGCCTGCCGCCTGCACGCCGTCACCGCCGGGCCCGACGGCGGTTGCTGGTTCACCGAGTGGGGCACCGGCCGGGTCAGCTGGATCACAGCCGACGGACGGACCACCGCGTACGCACTGCCGGGGGGCGCCAAGGGCGCGCCGGAGCACGAACCGCACGGCTTCGCCTTCGGACCCGACGGCGCGCTGTACGTTGCCCTGGAGTGCTCGCAGTAGGGGTCGACGAGGGTGGGCCGGTAGGCGGGGGCGATGCGTATGGCGGTGGGTTCGGGCATACGGGCGTAGCTCTCAAGACATCGCCGTTGGCTCCGGGCGGCGGCGTCATGCCGGGTGGATGAGGCGGCTTTCGTAGGCGAAGATCACGGCCTGTATCCGGTCTCGGAGCTCGAGTTTCTGCAGGATTCGCCCCAGATGGGACTTCACGGTCGCCTCCGCGAGGAACAGGACGGCCGCGATCTCGGTGTTGGACAGACCGCAGCCCACCTGGATGAGCACCTCGCGCTCACGGGCGCTGAGCCGGCTCAGTCGCTCGTTGCGGTCGGCGCTGCTGCCGTCGGGGATGTGCGGGCGGAAGTTGTCCAGCAGGCGGCGGGTGATCCGCGGGGAGACCACCGCGTCGCCCGCGGCCACGCTGCGTATTGCGGTGAGCAATTCCTCGGGCCTGGTGTTTTTCAGCAGGAAGCCCGAGGCTCCGGCGTTGAGTCCGGCGAAGGCGTATTCATCCAGGTCGAAGGTGGTGAGGATCAGCACTCTGCTCTGCGGGGAGACTCGGATGACCTGCCGCGTCGCCTCGATCCCGTCCGTCCCGGACATCCGGACGTCCATGAGGACGACATCGGGGCGCAACTCCCGGGCGAGGCGTACGGCCTGGATGCCGTCCGCGGCTTCGCCGACCGGTGCCATGTCGGGCTGGGCCTCCAAGACCGTGCCGAAGGCCATACGGAGCAGCGCTTCGTCGTCGGCGATCAGGATGCGGATCGTCATGCGGGCGCCGCTCCGCTGCTACCGAGGAAGAGGCGGGTATGGACTCCCCAGCCGCCGCCCGGAAGAGGTCCGGCCTGCAACGTCCCCCCGTAGGAGGCCGAGCGTTCGCGCATGCCGGGGATGCCGTGGCCGGACGGTGTGGCGCCGGGAAGTGACGGGCGGGGGCCGCTGTCGGTGACGTCCACTGTGACGGTCTCGGTTGAGCACCGTATCCGGACCTTCGCGTGTGTGCCGGCGGGTGTGTGCTTGAGGGTGTTGGTCAAGGCTTCCTGTACCAGGCGGTAGACGGTCAGTTGTGCGGTGGCGGGTATGCGGGTGTGGCCGCCCTGGACCTCGACGCGGGTCGGCAGCCCGGCGGCGCACATTTGGTCGGCGAGGGTTTTCAGTTGGGCGATACCGGGCAACGGGTGGCGCTCCGCGTCCGGTTCGTCGGTCCGCAGGATGCCCAACGATCGCCGCATGTCGGTCAGGGCCTGTCGGCCTGTCTCGGAGATCTGCAGCATCGCGGTGGTGGCCTTGTCGGGCGACCGGTGCTGCGCGTAGACGGCGGCGTCGGTGAGCGCGACCATGACGGACAGGTTGTGGGTGACGATGTCGTGCACCTCCCGGGTGATTCGTGTCCTCTCCTCGGCGACGGCCAGTCGCGACTGCTGGTCCTGCTGTTGCTCCAGGCGTGCGGCCCGTTCCTCCAGGGCAGCGAGGTAGGCGCGCGTGGTCCGCACGTTCACACCCAGGACGGCGGCGGCGACGACCATCGCGGTCACCGCGGTGAAGAGGGTCAGGAACGCACCCTCCGTCGCCCAACGCAGGCAGGCCAGCAGGGCCCCGCCCTCCACGATGGCACCGGCGACAAGCGTGCCGCGCCGGCCCGAGTGTGCGGCCGCCGCGTAGAGAGCCACCAGCAAGGCGATGTCCGCCGGCAGTTGGACGTCCATCAGCCACTGGACGAAGGCCGCGGCTGCCACGGCCCCGAACACCGTGAGCGGGGCCCGGTGCCGCCACACCAGGGGCAGCGCAAGGGCGGTGGTGAGGGCCACGGCCACCGGGAGCTCTTGAGGCGCGCGCGTGGTCATGATGTTGAGCAGGAGCAGCGCCGGCCACAGCGAGTCCCACACCATGGGCGGCAGCCGGAGCCCCCAGCGCCGGGCGGCTCTCACCAGTCGCGCCGCTCGTACGGAGGCCAGGTCGGCGTACCTCGTCAGCCGCACGGCTGTCCTCGTCCGCCGCACGCGGTCCTGGTAGAGCACAGGGTGGGCATTGCCGGGTTCCGAGGCCGCCTCGGTCATCACACGTCCCTGTCGGTTCAGCATCATGGCGGCCCTGGCCGGGGCCACCGCCGCGTACAGCCGGAGCCGGGTCGGATACAAGGAGCGCAGAGCCCGCGCTCCCCGGCACCTACCGCGGCCCTGTCACGGTAGGCCGCGGACCCGCTGAGCACATGGGCCCACCGTCTGATGGCACCGCGCCCTGATACGACCGCAGGAGGAGTCCCGCTACCCCCGTGGTCGCAGGGCGGCCGCTGACCTGGAGTGCTCGATTGCGACTCCGGTCGCACAGGCGACATGCATCGGACTGCGACTCCGGTTGCCCACGACGGCGACCCGGGATCGATGTGGCACCGCGTGCCCCGCGCCGAGGATGGCCGGGTGAACGAGATCATCGCGGGACTGCACATGTCCCCTCTGGAAGTCCTTGCCTTGCTGGGTGCCGTCGCGCTGGTGGTGGCGCGCTGGCTTCCGCCTGCCGTCCGTCCACCCGTCACGATTGCGGCGGGAGCGGTTTTCGCGCTGTCCACGATCGTGCTGAGCGTGGTGGGAATCCGCTGGCAGATGCTGCCGGTACTGGCAGGCGCTGTTTTCACGCTGCCGTTCGTCCTCTCTCCTTTGCTGCGAAACCGTCCCGGCCGGCCCGTGTGGCGGGCCCGATGGTGGCTGGCGTTGCCGGGATCTGTGGTCTGCGTCGGCCTGATCGCCACGGGGCCGGTGGCCGCCTGGGCCTGTCCCGTACCCGTATTCCCCGAGCCGACAGGCCACTTCGCGGTCGGCACCCGCGTGATGCAGTGGACCGACCCGAACCGCCCGGAGACCGCCACTCCCGAAACCGGCGACCGGCGCACGGTCGTGGTCCAGCTCTGGTACCCCGCAGCGAAGAGCCCCACAGGCGCGCAGTGGGCCCAGTACCTCGGCCGCACGCAGCAAGAGGCGCGCACCGTCTCCGACGCCCTCGCAAGCTATGCCGGCCTCCCCGGCTTCCTGGTCGACGGTGTCCCGCGTGCCCACACGCATTCGGTCTTCGACGCCCCGGTGGCCAATGAGGGCGGACGGTTCCCGGTCGTGCTGTTCTCTCCCGGGCTGGGCGGAGTGCGCACACAGAACACCGCCTGGGCGGAGGAACTGGCCAGCAACGGCTATGTGGTCGCCGCCCTCGACCACCCGTATGACTCCGCCGCCGTCATCCTCGCCGACGGCCGGACGATCAACACCGAGATCACCTCCACCGGCAACGACGAAGAAGACAACAAACGGGCCGTCGAAACAACGGGAATTCGGGCCGCGGACCTCAGCTTCGTCCTCACCCAGCTGGACCGCCTGGACCGAGGCGAGACCGCGGGGCCGCTCACCGGACGCCTGGACACCGGTCGGGCCGCCGTGACCGGCCACTCCCTGGGTGGCGGCGCCGCCCTGCAAGCAGCCCGCCAGGACCGTCGGTTCGCCGCCGTCATCGATCTGGACGGCTACCCCCGCGATCCGGATCTGCGCCCCTTCCACCAGCCGGCGCTTGCGCTCACCCAGGCCATCAGCCCGCAAACCGACCCGCGCTACCTACCCCGCCTCACTGAGGTCCTGGGGCTCGGCACCGCGACGAGCTACCGGCTCACCATCCCCGGCGCTGCACACCTCACCTTCACGGACGGCCCCCTGTACCTGCCGCCCGTGCCTTCGATAGTCGGCTCCCTGGGCCGCACCGAGAGCCCGCGCGTCGTCGCCGCGACCACTCTCGCCTTCCTCGACACCACCCTGCGGAACAAGCCCGGTGACCTCTCCGGCGTCTTGTCGGCCTACGGCGACCTCAGCGTCTACCACCCGGGCGGCAGCCGCTGATCAGCGGTGCCGCGGCAGCCGACGGCACGGCCGTTCCCCCGGCGAGGGCGAAATTCTGCCGGGCGTTCGCCGGCCGGCGGAAGACGCTGGCATCGGCCCCGTGTACGTCCGCCCCGCATGTCCGCGGTTTCACGAAAGCCGGACCGCTTGTCTCCCGGTCCTTCAGCACCGGCACAGAGCGTTCCGGCCCGGAACCATAGGCGGTGGCTCCGGGCCGGGGGAGTTCATCTCGGCGAGCTTCCGCGGGCCACCCGGTCGAATGAGTCGGCACACCAGGCCGCAGGTGCTCAAGTCCTCAGGCGCCGGGCACCACGGTCAGGGGCGTACACGGTCAGGATTCCAAGACCTTCTTTTCGGTCTTGCGGGCGGGCGTCCGGCCGCTTGCGGCGATCGCGGCCAAGGCGATCGCCCCGAGGACAGCCGCGACCCACAGGACCGCACCCACAGCGAGGGCGCTCACCACGACCGCGCCGACGGCCGCGCCCGCGGCGATGGCCAGGTTGTAGAGCGCGGTGTTCAGCGCGGTGGCGGCCTCGGCGGCATCGGGTGCCGCCTTGAGGATCCAGGTCTGCACCCCTACCGGCACGGCGCCGAAGGCCAGGCCCCACACCAGCAACACCGCGACGGCCCCGACCGGGGTGGTCCCGGCCAGGGAGAACGCCGCCGTTGCGGCGGTCAGCAGCGTGGCCGCGCCCAGCAGTGCCCGGCGGGGGTCGCGCCCGGCAGCCGAGCCGGCGACGAAGGTGCCGATCACGCCGGCGATACCGAATCCCAGCTGCACCGGACCGATGGCGGTGTCACTGAGTCCTGCGGTCTGCTGCAGCAGCGGGCGGACGAACGTGAACGCCGTCCAGTGACCACCGACCAGCAGGAACGTCGCGATGACCGCGGCTCGCACCGCCGGATTGCGCAGCTGCGCGGCCAGCATCCGCGGAGTGACCGCCGTAGTGGCCGGCAGCTTCGGCAGCAGTGTGCCCAGCGCCACCGCGACCACGGCCGCCAGCGCCGCCAGCACGAGGAACGCCGCCCGCCAGCTGCTGAAGTCGCCGACCAGCGTCGCTGCCGGCACACCCAGCACGGTCGCCACCGTCGCGCCGCCGAAGGTCAAGGACGTCGCCCGGGGAATGTGCTGCTCGGGCACGAGACGGACCGCGACGCCGGCGGCCAAGGCCCAGAAGCCGCCGATCGCGACTCCGACGACCGCACGGGAGACCAGCAGCACCCCCAACGACGGCGCCAAAGCCGAGGCAACCGTGGCAGCCAGCATGAGCGCGATCAGTGCCAGCAGTACGATCCGCCGGTCCAGACGGCCGATCACCACCGGGAGCACCGGCGCGGCGATCGCGGCCATCAGCCCGGGCAGCGTGACGGTCAGACCGGTGACACCGGCCGACGCACCGAAACTGTGCCCTATCGGCGTCAACAGCCCGACGGGCAGCGACTCGACGGTCACCATGGCGAATGTCGCCGTTGCCACCGCACCGACCGCCAGCCAACTGCGCAACGTGACCGGACCGTCCGCGGGGTGCCCCACCGCAGATTCCAACAAGGCAGGCATGTTGTCCCCACTCTTTAACTCAACATTGAAATATTCAACGTTGTGGAGAGTAGGGCGGTACTATGCCAATGTCAAACAGTTCAATGTTGAGAGGTTGCCGTGGAGTCGAACTCCGAGACCGACCAGATGGACCGGATCCTCGCCCAGTGGCAGGCCGAGGAACCCGACCTCGACGTAACCCCCATGGGAATCGTCGGACGCCTACAACGCGCCAGCCGACTGCTCGAACGCAGCATCTCCGACTGCTTCGCCGAACACGACCTCCAACTATGGGAATTCGACATCATCGCCACACTGCTGCGCTCCGGCCCGCCCTACCGCCTCACCGTCGGCGCGCTCGGCGAGACCGCCATGGTGACCTCAGGCGCGATCACGAACCGCCTGGACCGCCTCGCCACCCGTGGTCTGATCGACCGCCAAACCGACCCCAGCAACCGGCGCAGCGTCCTGATCACCCTCACCGACACCGGCCGCGCACTCGTCCGGCCCGCCCTGCTCGACCACCTCCAAAACGAGGCACGCCTGCTGAGCTCACTGGACACCGCCGAGCAAGACCAACTCGGCCACCTCCTGCGCAAGCTCCTTCTCGACCTCGGCGACCGCCCCGTGCAACCCTGACCCACTCCGCGCCACTACCCCAGCCGGATCCGGCGACCCGTCGCGCGATGGCGCGGTGGTCGCCGGGCGGGCCGCGCGAAGCCCGCATGCCCGGCCCCGAATCGCCCACACCTCGACGAGTGAGGTGCACGGCCTACCCGCGTGGGGTGACGACCGGCAATGAACACACCCATTCCGCCCCCGGTACGGGACCTCATCACCGGTAGTCGGGAGCGCCTGCCGAAGCGCGGACACCGATGTACGCGGCCCCTTCGCCGATGACGACGAGCTGGACGAGGAGCAGGGCCACCACTTCAACTCAGCCCTCCGGGCCCGGCCCGGCTGCCACGACACTTTGCCGAAGCGGGGAGCTCCTATCCCATGCGCAACTGAACCTCCGGAGCGGCGACGAGCCGTTCGTCTTGGCGTCACCGTGAAGCCAAAACGAACGGCGCGTTCGCGCTGGGACCAGCACGCCGTGTGACCTCGCCCGCACGGTTCAGGCACAGCGCGCGAAGGCCGTGGTGATGGGCGTGCTGCAGCAAGCTGTCCGGTGCGATCTGTTCGCGGAGCTGTCACGCTTCCGTACCTCTACGGTTGCCTGAGCAGTCGCGCGGACGTGTTGTTCGAGCGGACCGACGAAGCGGCCCGCGACCGTGCGCCTCCCGCAGCTACGGCTGGACGAGAGCGGAACGGCCCGCGCCGCCTGCCGCCGACGGTCCACCGGCCTCCTCAAGCGCCGACTGCGGTGCCCGCCGGATCAGCGTGACGCCCAGCAGCGCGACGCCGATCGCCATCAGCAGCAGTCCCGGCGGGAACGTCGCCGTGGGGAGCACGCCGCGGAGCGAGACTGGGACGGCGCCCAGCGCGTACGCAGCGACGGCGACCCGGGGAGCCCGGCCGGCCTTCCACAGCGATGCACCGAAGACGACGGCACCGGCCAGGTAGACCATCGACGAGGCTTTGAACATGGTGCCGGTCAGACCGTCGACGAGGCCGGTGATCTGCGCCTTGGGCAACTCGGGGAAAACCAGGTTGAGGATGTACTCCACCCCGAGAAGCCCGGCCATGCCCAGGAAGTTGAGGGTGTATCCGAGCAGGCCCAGAGTGCCCGAGCGCCGCCGGTCGGCAAGGAAGAGGCCGGTGATGAGGAACAGGCCGAAGGCCTCCGCCAGCGGGGCGAGCACGTGGGTGAACGCCAGGTCGTCGGGGATCAGTCCACCGCGCCGGACACTGTTGAGTACCAGGATGGCGGCGGAGACGGCGCCCGCCCAACCTGCGAGTCTGTAGAGGGTGTGTGTGGGCATGCTTCCTCCGTCGGATCGGTTATAACGCTCGTAATAACGTATGTCATCGACTGTCCGCGGGGCCGGCATAGGGCATGCCGTAAGGATTCGGAAAGATTTGAGAGGGGACGGCTGCAGTGGCCGACAGCGAGGACATGCGCGACCAGTTCATCGAGGCCGCGCTGCGGGTGGTGTCCGCGCACGGCCCGGCCGGGCTCACCGTACGGCGGGTCGCCGAGGAGGCCGGATCGTCCACCATGGGCGTCTACAGCCGCTTCGGCAGCCGTACGGGCATGCTTCAGGCCTTGTACGGGCGGGCGTTCGACATGCTGCGGGACGACTTCGCCGCAGTGCCCGCCACGGGTGAAGCCCTGAAGGACGTACGTACCCTGGCCCTGGCGTACCGGACCTTCGCCCTCCGGAGCCCCACCCGGTACGCGTTCATGTTCGAGCAGGCGGTGCCCGGATTCGACCCCGGCCCCGACCTGCGCGCGCAGGCCCTGGAGAGCACCTTCGGCGTTCTGGTCGCGGCGGTCGCACAGACCGCCCCGCCGGCCAGCGCGGAGCGGAACGCTTACCTCGTCTGGACGGCCATGCACGGCATGGTCAGCATCGAACTCACCCACCGGGACCGCACCGAACTCCCGGGTTGGACGATCGCCGCGGACTGGGAGGGCGTCTACCTCGACGGCGTGCACGCGGTCTGGAACGGCCTCGGCCTTGCGTGACCGCGCGTACCGGTGCCTGGGACTTCCCACGAGAACCACGGCGTAGCGTCGACGGAAGGCCTCCGGAGGCGTCGAAAGAGGCCGAGATGGGGGCACGCAACGCCGCCCGGACGCTCCTCGCCCTCGGCGGGGCGGCGGCCGCCGTCTGGACCCTCTTCCGCGCCTGGTCCGGCAACCGGCCAAGCCGTGACTACCGTGGCCAGGATCTGTTCGGCGGGATCACCGGAACACCCGGATGATCTCCTCACCCACCAGGAGGCCGCGGTCGTGCTGGGCGCAACGGCCTCCACGGTTCGCGACTACGGCGCCGCTGGCTACCTCCGTACTGTTCAGTGCTGCGGCCGCACCTGGTACCCCCGCGCCGACGTCGCCGCGCGCCGGGGCGCCGACGACCGGCGCCACCACCCCGAACTCACCGGGGCCGGCTGCCCCCGCGGCTCGACCGACCGCGTTACCCGCCACCACCCGGACCCCCCTATCGCCGAAACGGCTGCTGCCCTCGCCCTTGCCGCGTCAGGGGGGCGGGCCCTGGTGACCAGCGGGGAGACCGCCGAGCACTACGGCGTCGGCGAGCGCACGGCTCAGCGGCTGCTCCGGGAAGCCCGCGAACAGGCCGCCGAGGTCTGAGCCCGGGAACGCCGGGCATCCCGCATACCCATGCCAGTGCCTGTCCACGACCACCGCCATGCCTGGCCGAAACCCGCTCAGCCGTATCTCCGCACCCCGGCCCGCCATCAGCAACGTCGGCGGCATCCACCTGCTCTCGAACATCGCCAAGGCCCATCCACGCGTGACGAAAGCCTGGGCTGACACCGGCTACCGGACCAAGGCCATCGACCACGGTGCCACCCTCGGCATCGGTCACCCGCCGCGACCCGGGCCAGAAGGCTTCAAGGTCATCCCCCGGCGCTGGGTCGTGGAGCGGACCTTTGGCTGGTTGATGAACCACCGCCGCCTCGCCCGCGACTACGAAACACACCCGCACCGCTCCGAAGCGCTGATCCGACTCGCGGTGATCGACCTGATGAGCCGCAGGCTCACCCGAGAGTCCACTCCGAACTGGAAGGACTCATAGCCAGAGCGCGAGAAGCAGACTCGCCGGCCCGACAAGCCCACCCGGCGATACGAAAGGATGCAGGTCAGCCCCTCTCAAGAGAGCGAGATGTACGGTGACTGAACCCGCCCCGGTGAACCTGATCGATCTGGGAGACGCGGATGGCAACCACTGCGTCGTCCGCGTGACCGGCCGCTACCAACCCGGAGTACTGAGCGGCCACGACATTCTGCAAGCCGATGTCCTGGTCTCCGCGAGCTTTGTCGATGCCAGACTTGAGCTCTACCTGTTCCAGCAGGACCTCGACACCTGGCAGCACGACTTGACACAGCTCGCACCGGGCAAAGGCGCAACCATCGGTGGCGACCGCGGGCTGAGTCTCGACTTCTTCATGCATGAGGACCGCACGTTGTCGTTGATGGTCCAGGACCCCGACCGCATGAGCCTCGCGCTAGGGATCGGACCGCAGGAGTCCTGGATCCAGGACCACCACCAGCGACTTGAGCACGTTCGAGAGACCTGGCCCAGCGAAGTCGTGGAGACGGCTCCCATGACCTACGAGTGGAGCTCCAACCGCAAACGCTAAGTCGGTTCGCATGCCCCCAAAGATCAACTAAATCGACTACTTCTCAAACACCCCTGCCGGGGCAAAACGCTCTTTAAGGGCCTGGAGGCCGCCTCCTACGAGCTACGGCGCCCGGTGACGGAGAGATGGGCTCCACCGCACGCGGCGCTCCAGCGGGGCTTCCCACCCGATGGCCGTCAACGAAACGGTGATCGCACTGCTGCGCCCGAAGCCGAACAAGGCCAAGCTCGCCGACGACCCGCCGCACGTCCAGGCCGCCGCCCAGGCCGCCGTCGACGCACCGGACGGCATCGGCACCATCGCCTCGTACTGGACCGAGGTCCCGCTGCCCGCGACCGGCACGTGGAACGCGCCCGGCAAGGGCGGCGCCCAGGCAGACCTGGTTCTCACTGCGCCCCAGGACCAGGTGTCGCTGCTGTTCATCGAGGTCGACAACTGCCATGAGTCCGCGGAGGAGCTCGCCGCCAAGCTGGAGAAGTACGCCCGGTTCTTCCGGCGGAAGGTGAAGGACACCGACGGCAAGGAGCGTCCGATGTGGCGCACCCGCTGGAGCGCTCCGGAGACCTGGTCCGGCGACAGGACGTACCCGCCCGTCTTGCTGGTGCTCAACCGCGTCGGCGAGCGCAAACCGACTGGGGTACCCCGAAGGAATCCCATGAGGTTCCCCCGTTGCGCGGGAGGTACTGACTAGCCGGTGACTTCGCACTTGGGGTTTTAGGTCTTCAGCCAGCGTGGTCGGGTTTCGTCGATGCCGAGGAGTTCGAGCAGGTGTGCTTGGACT